>JBHPFF010000064.1:0-15875 GCA_042572165.1 Candidatus Latescibacterota bacterium
GATCCCTCATCACTGTCGTCGCTTTCCACGTATATTACCGTGCTCTTTTCACCATAATCTACCGGATTGAATGTTATAGTCACTGTCAGGCTCTGACCCGTGGGTATGCTTGCCGATGTAGAACTGACCGTAAATACCGTATTATTGCTTGAAATACTGCTGACGGTAAGCGTGCTGTTACCCTCGTTGGTGATGACAAACGTCCCCGTGCCGCTGCTTCCAACATCAACATCGCCTATGTTCACTGAAAATGCTGATAATGAAATCTCTGGTTCAAGCCCCGTGCGGCTTATGATGAAAGTGCTATTGCTCTGGTCGGTTACTGTTATATCAGATATATCCGTTATTCTCACTAAGCAGGTTGTTGAAGCTTCTGTAGGTACTGTCCATGAATATGAACCTGCTGAAGCCGCAATACTGGCAATAATTGTTGTCCAGCTCGATCCGCTGTTTGTGGAATACTCTATCTTGATATTACTGACATTAGAGCTTGTCCAGCTGATGTTTTTGGTCGTTCCAACAGTCCAGTTTTCACCGCCGTTGGGGGAGATGAGAGTAATCGCGGTAGTACTCGAGATGGTGAACACAGCATTGCTCTGGTCGACAACTGCCGCATTCGATGCATCGCTTATTTTTACAAGACAATTCGTTGATGGTTCATTTGGTACAGTCCATGAATATGAGCCTATAGATGCTGCTGTACTTGCGACAATAGTATTCCAGCTCGATCCGCTGTTTGTTGAATACTCGATTTTCACATTTGTTACATTCGTACTCGTCCAGGTGATGTTCTGTGATGTGCCGGTTGTCCAGTTTTCGCCACCGTTGGGGGAGATGAGGGTTAATGTTTTTGTAGGTTCGCTGACTGTAAAAACAGTATCGTTATGGTCAAAAACAGCCGAGTTCGATGTGTCGCCGATTTCAATAAGGTAATTTGTCGAGGGATTGTTCGGTACTGTCCAGGAATAGGAACCGGTGGAAGCAGGTGTGCTGGCAATGATATCAGTCCAGTTCGTGCCGTTGTCGGTAGAGTATTGTATCATGACATCAGTGACATTCGAGCTTGTCCATGTGATGTTCTGTGTGGTGTTGGCAGTCCAGTTTTCGCCACCGTTGGGGGAAGTGAGGGTTAGGGTTACTGAAGAAACCTGAGTTATGGCAAACACCGCATTGCTCTGGTCGACAACTGCCGCATTCGATGCGTCGCTGATTTTTACAAGACAATTCGTTGATGGTTCATTTGGTACAGTCCATGAATATGAGCCTACAGATGCTGCTGTACTTGCGACAATAGTATTCCAGCTCGATCCGTTGTTTGTTGAATATTCGAGTTTCACATTGGTTACATTCGAGCTCGTCCAGGTGATATTCTGTTGTGTGCTGGCAGTCCAGTTTTCGGAGTCGTTGGGTGAGATGAGGGTGACTGTGACAGTTGGGGGAACATAAACAGGTCTTGCCCAAGAGGGTGATTGATCATTAGCTGAGATATTTGTTAACCTTGTCTGGTTTAAACCGTCATTATCCATTATATATATTTCATAATTACCATCTCTATTTGAACGAAAAGCGATTTTAGAATCGTCAGGCGACCATGAGGGTTCAAGATCGTTTGCTGAGTTATTGGATATATTAGTCTGATTTGAACCGTCCGCATTCATAACGTATATCTCATGATTACCATCTCTTTCAGAAGAAAAAGCTATTTTATAACCATCAGGCGACCATGAAGGTTCAACATCATAATATGAGTTATTTGTTAAGTTGGTCTGGTTTGAGCCGTCTGCATACATGACATATATTTCATAATTACCATCTCTATTAGAATAAAAAGCGATTTTAGAACTGTCAGGCGACCATGAAGGATTACCATCAATAGCTGAGTTATTGGTTAATCTTGTCTGATTTGAACCGTCCGCATTCATAACGTATATTTCATAATTACCATCTCTATTAGAATAAAAAGCGATTTTAGAACCATCTGGTGACCATGAGGGTATCCCATCATAAGCTGTGTTATTTGTTAAGTTGGTCTGGTTTGAACCGTCTGCATTCATAACATATATCTCATAATTACCAACTCTATTTGAATAAAAAACAATTTTATAACTATCAGATGACCATGTGGGATTACCATCAGTTGCTGAGTTATTTGTTATTCTCGTTTGGTTTGAACCATCTGGATTCATGACGTATATCTCTTCATTACCTTCTCTAAATGATGTAAATAGTATTGTGTTTCCCGTTGTTTCCTGAATCGTAAAGATCGCATCGCTTACATCATTTATGCCAGCATCCGAAGCATCTGAAATCCTGACTTTACAGTTAGTTGATGGTCTGATAGGAACCAACCAGGAATACGATCCCGCGGAAGCTGCTGTGCTTCCTATGATCTCAGTCCAGTTTGTGCCGTTGTTTGTTGAGTATTCGATCTTGACATTAGTTACATCTGTGCTTGTCCAGGTTATGTTCTGTGTTGTACTGGCTTCCCAGGATTCGGAGCCGTTGGGGGAGGTTACAGTGATCTCAGGTGCTACTCCCGTACCGCTTGCGCTGACAGTAAGCATCCCCTCATCACTGTCATCACTCGAAACCGTTATCGTGGCACTCTGAGCTCCTGTTGTGGTTGGATTGAATGTTACTATCACAATCTGACTCCCTCCCGCTGCTACCGTGAAAGAAGTCGGAGATGCGGTAAACTGAGCATCGCTTGAGGAGATATCGCTGACCGATAAAGTTGATCCACCATTATTGGATACCCCCAAACTAAATGAAAAAGTCGTGCTAACCTGAACATACCCGAAGTCGAGGCTTGTCGCCGAAAGGGAAATATCAGGTGGTATCACGCCGGTTTCTACAGTTTGCTCCTCGGTATGCCAGCTCTCATTCCCATTCGTCTGATTCTCATTCACAATGGTGTCCGGGTTATCGTTAGACACGGCATAGTCACTATCGTAAGCCGTTACTGTAACATAGTAGGTTCCAGGAGCAAGTCCAGTTATAGTATAGGAGGTAACATTCCCCACATCCACCACATTGGCATAGGGATACCCTGAATCCGTATCCCAATAGACCTTATATCCGGCGGCATCGCTTTCCGGATTAGCCGACCAGTTTAAAGAAATGGATGCAACGTCTGTGATAACTAATAAATTCGTGGGTGGAGAAATGGGAGCTTCCGTATTTGGTGTTGTTAGAAACGGGCTGTAATCCACTAGACCCAGATTAGAGTCATCGAACCAGTCGTATATTAGGGCTTGAATGTCGGCCTCATCAATCGTGCCCCACCAATTATTGGTGGCATTCAGATCAGTTGAGTCGAAGTAGATTTCGCGGTAGAGTTCGTAGTCAGTGTTGCCGTAGATGTTGTTGTCGTTGAAATCAGGAGGATTGCCGATGATATTCACACCTCCCCTGCCATTGTCAGCCGCGTTGGTGAGGATGGTGTTGCTAGTGACCATTCCTAGCCCAGACGCCACGTAAATGCCCCCTCCTCTGGAAGCAGAATTGCTAGCGATGGTGTTGCCGCTGATCGTCACCGGCCCGTAGACAGCGTGGATGCCTCCTCCATATTGGCCAGCCGAGTTACCGGCGATGATGTTGTTGCTGATAGCACCATTATCACGTAAGGAGATGCCGCCGCCCATGTAGAAAACAGTATTGCCGGTGATGATATTACCGCTGATCGTCACTATCCCACCAGACCTGCCACTAGCGAAGATGCCGCCACCGTCAACAGAATAGCCGGTAACCGCGTTATCGGTAATGGTATTGTCGCTGATCGTCACTGTTCCCCCAGAAGCTTCACATCTGATGCCACCACCATGGCTGGAAATTGAGTTGTCGGAGATGGTGTTGCCACTGATCGTCACTATCCCCCCTGTCCAAGCACTAACTTGGATGCCGCCACCGTTGTCGGTGATGGTGTTGTAGCTGATCTCCGTTGAGCCATTGCCCGTTACCCAGATGCCCCGGTTAGCATTGTTGGTAATCGTATTGTAGGTCATCTTGGGATTGCCGTTGTCGTCGACCCGGATGCCACTACCTGCACTGTGTCGGACGGTTGTGTAGTCTATGAAGGGCGCAGACGCGTCCACGCGTAGGGCACCAAAGCCGCCAGACTGACCACCGTACTCAATGATCGCGTATTGGATGATGGAGCCGCTGACATAGTTCCCATCGCCATCGTAGGTGGCGTCAACGCTGGTGTCAGTGAACAGGATGTAACCCCAATCGCCCGGGCTGGCCCCTGCGTTGGAGGTGAAGGTAATTATGTTACTTTCTATCCCTCTGGCAATAAGCTTTCCATCTATCTGAAGGGCCAGTCCACTCTCAAACTTCACCTCAATCCCTGATTCTATCGTCAGAGTAACGCCGCTATTAACAAGAACACTCCCCACAACTATGTACGGACTCCCTGTCAATGTCCAGGTTGTGTTGGAGGAGATAATTCCGGAGACCTCTGTCTCAGCAAGTGCTACTATAGGCAATACCATAGGCAGAAGAAAGACAAACAGTAAAGCGGAATACCGAGTAATCCTTTTCATGTCAATATCTCCGCGTATAGTAGTTGCTTGGAAGGAGGATCGCCCTCATCAAGGGGGTAGTCAGGGGATTTCCCATATAACTCAAGCCAGACTCAATATACCGTACCAAGGTCCGCATCGCTTCGCCTCCATCCGCAGTAAAGCTTTTAATCAAAATGAAACCAATAAAATCAGATTTATATTAATATATATAAAGCCGGTTATATCCAGTAATATAGTATAATATTCAGATTGTCAATAGTTGGTATAAGAGAATTCACATTATGTTATGCTTATTTCATTTTTATTGACATAATAAACAAGATAATGTCATTTTAGAGATTTATCAATCGAACCTTTGTATAATTAGGGATATCTGTCTTCCACTGTGATGTATCGTTTCCAATGGAATAGTTTTTGTTCCATAAGATGCGATCTTCACTGATGATTTCGGGATCAGGATTGGCGTTGAGGAATTTGACTTTGAGGACAAAGTTGTCATATTATACATCATTATTTCTTAAATCAGACGGATCGCCTATATATACAACACTTATTGAAGCCGCACGTTTTGCAATGGATTCTTCAGTTTCACGACTCAAAAGGAATGTTTTGCCTTCCTGTGTGAAGAACATGGGACAGCCACTTCCGCGGGTGATGAACTTCACCTGAGGATCGTTTTGACCGTTGTTGATGGTAAAAGCAAGAGGGATTTTGCCGTAGTTTTCAATGATGTGGGTTTGATTGGCTGCAGAATATGTGCTCACAAAAAATACACATAATATGAGGGCAATACTGATAAAGAATGATTTTCTCATGCTACACTTCTGTGGAAAGGTGTATAATATTAGGTACCAACTTTTGTAAAGTATGATATAATCTAATATTACGCAAGATGAAAATATTTATAAAAAGACGCTCGATGTGGATGCCTTTTATACATCACAAGAAGGAACAAGAAGGGTAGTACACTGCTATGGTAATGCTTCTTAAAGTCGTGCTCGTGCTTTGAGAATTCTACTTATTAAACACATGTAATAAGCCTTGATTATTCGACTTTAGTACATTTGGTAGTGCAAATCTAAATTTTAAGGTTGACAAACTCAAATATTAAAGAAAAAAGTGAGTGAGTATCTTTTAGTTGTATAGTGTAGCAATGAGCACATAAAAGGAGAAGTTATTTGTTTATTAGCATAATCCTGTTTGTGACTACTTTTCCGACGATTTGTGACCACTTTTCGGATAAATATCTATAATATTTTGAATATCTATAATATTTTGTTTATTATAAATATTTTAAATGCATGCTGTTACACGGAAGTTATTAATAATTAATATGTTATGATTTTTGTGCACTCCTGACTGGCAGTCAGGAGGTCGCGAGTTCGATCCTCGCTAGCTCCACCATATTACAGCAACTCACCTCTTTCATTGCTACCATATTGCTACCCTGGGATAGCATATTACCATAGCAAATAATGTGTCTTTAACACTAATATGTCATGCAGTTATAATCATCCACGTGGGAATCTTAGCGGGAGTGGATTGTGGGATAGTAGCACGAGGGAGATATCCTCTGTGTCCTCGCATACTATGTTTTGGTTTAACGCCAAAGCTCAACAGCCGGCTCACGCGGGCCAAAGCTCTGAGACACGACGAAACGTCATTCGCGTGGCCGGTCTGCTGCAGCTATTTGTTCGGCTCCAATATCGCGAATGGCCTCTTTTCCATCAATTGGATATCAGATCATATGTCCTGCAGTTCGGTTCGTCGCGTAGTTTCGCGAGCATCTTCTCTGGCAGGCGGTTTCGAGCATCATGATTCTCAATGAACCTCCACTTCGTCCACCCGATCTTGGGGAGTACGAACGAAGGCCCGTGAATCAGCCACACACCCGACACTCGCGGCCAGTCTTTCAAGTACTTCGGCAACTCACGAGGAAAGAAATCGAAGGCGCCAGGGAGCGACATGACGTCGAGCGCGATCATAAATGGCACGGCTCGGGTACCTTGGAAATGGTCAGCCTTCTTAGCCGCGGCATTGATGTAGCTGGTAAATGGCGTACTAAATTGAACTCGTACTTGCGTGTGTACTAAGTTGGGATCAGTTCCGCCGACCAGCTGTTCAAGTGAGAACAGGCGGACAACATCCATCTCCGGCCACCAAGCGGGGGATGGGTCCGACTGTCCCGCAGCAACGTGATAGTTTCCTTCCCTGCATTGCGTTTCAGCACGGACGCGCCATCTTCCGTATTCCTCGATTTGAGTTCCAGGCTCCAAATTGCGCGCCGCTTTGAGTATCTGCCGACGATCTGCTTGGTGTGGGATGTCCGCAACGTGAACCACGATGTCACACTGGCGCTCGAAAGATAGAATCTCATGCCTAAGACGATCGATCGCAGCCGAGCGGTCGATTAACGTTTTTTTCCGATCCGCCTTTGTCACCTCCATCTCGATCAAGTCCTCTTCCCACCAGACACGGAAATCGGGCGTCTTGTTGTTCGTTTCCTTGATGCTCTCGAGTTGTCGCGCCCCGAGAACTTTGACCAAAGCTGCGGCGCTAACCTCGGAAAGATCGCTGGGTTTGGGCGCTTGAGAGTTTCCAATGCGACTGCCAATTTTCTTTCGCAATGGTTGTAGCGATGGAACGTCGGCTAGAAATGTGAGTGGAAAGCCCCACAGTACTTCCCGTGGGATCATGTTCGCCATGAAAGGCCCCGAAGGTGTCCATTTCCCGACCCCCGGAAGCTGTTCCACGACCCGGATTGCCTCTTCAAGAAGTGGCGTCCGATTTGCTGGCAAAAACTCCCGAAATGTGTTCAACAGTCTCTTTTCGCGCATGCTTGCGCGCCCTTCACGCAACCCGGATTCTGAGTGACATCATTGTGCGACGCCGCCGAACTAGGGCTTATATAGTTTCTATGCTAAGAACCTCTATACAGTAAATACTCCTCCTAAACACCTTAGTATCGTAAACTACTGTAATCATCTCTCCAAATCAAGCCGATTGTGTGGCGCATCTGGTCACCGTTTCATCCACCGACAAATTCTCAGTCCTGTCCGCATATATCGGGTTCAGGCATTGCAGGCGGCGTTGTCACCTGAGTAATTGCGGTCAAGTGCAACCGCTGGTTAGGCAAACTACTATATTTTTATCTCGCTAAAATAATCAAACACAATTCTTATATAATTTCTACTATTGTAATTAAAAACCATAAAGTTTTATGGCATTTGTACGAAGCACCATCTTGGCTAGCTCTAAAGCACGGTCACGTGTAATTCGCCCATCGTTCATCATCTCTGTAAGAGCTATTACGAGAACATTACGCGCCGTATTTGTAGAAAGCCATGCCCATTCTTCCCAATTTGATAATAGCGACATCGAAACATCATCGGTTCCGAATAACACTTTCTCAGGATACCCCTCTAACCAGGCACGAAGTGTTTTACTAAACGCGTGCGGATCACCGCGTCGCGTTGAGCCAGTGGTTGGTTGCCCTATTTCTGCAGCAGCCTTCTGGCTTCCGCTGCGACCTTCGACACATTTGCGTCAGAGATTTCCGTTTCTCCCCTGGTCATACCGAGATCCGTGACACGCAGATGAAGGCATTCCTCGAAACCGGCTTCCGCCAGGGATCGCTTCGTGCAGTCGAGAGGGCAGCCGTCGATCGCGAGAATAGTGGCTGCTGCCCGAGTGATTTCAAGGATAGGCTCTGCCTTTCCGCCAAGGCCAACGCTACAGAGCATCTTGCCGTCACCGGATTTGGCAAGCTGTCGGGCAGCTTGGTCGGTAATTGCCCCGACGTCTGCAGCACCTGAACAGGCAAATACCAGTCTTGCCGATGGGGTCTTACCGATGTTATCGTTCTCAATTCTGACAACAGGTTTTTTATCCTCAGGAGCGCATCCAAAAGTAGATACAAGGGGCACTGCTGCAACACCTGATGCTAATCCCGTATTGGTCTGAAGAAATTCTCTGCGTGAAAACTCTTTTCGTTTCATTTTAGTATTCTCCTTTTTGCCCAAGGATAATATTATATATATTTATAATATGAGCGTGTAAAGAACAGAGAGAAAAAAATTCTGTATCCTCTTTTTAAGATTACAAGTTGGCACCTAATGGTTTGCGGTTCACTTGCCGTTGCTTCCTCCACTGGCACATCCTCAGTCCTGTCCGCATATATCGGGTTCAGGCATTGCAGTCGGTTACAGTGACTTTCATACGAGTTGCTCTTCAATATTCTGCACAATCCCTGTCAGGTGGTCCTTCGTTCCATCCCGATCTTCCCCGTAATGCGCTCGACTGCTATGTTGGGCTCTCTAGTTCTATCTGATCTTGCGCATTTGCATTCCTTCATCTGTGAATTCATCAATAGTTGTTAGGACTTCCTTAAGCACAAAGATAACGCCCTTGCTCCTGCTGACAAATGACTTCTGGTCAGACACGCGAATCCAAGAGTCGTCACGTATGAAAGGCCCAATCTTCACATGGAGTGACGTCGTTTTTACGTTTTGCGAAAGGTGATCTTGGATTGCTGTGTATTCAAGGGGAGTGTAGTACTTAAGCCACGTTTCTTCTACTATTTTGTATACAAGGCGACAGCTATCTGCTGGCACCCATTTTTGTGGCGATTCGACCCTAAACTTCCAACCGGAGTAATCCAAGTCGATCTGTTGTGGCTCTTGGGGATTGTGCGGAATTGAGTTGCGATTCCACAAGTCAGTGAATAGCTCTGATATGGTAAAAGTGGTTGCACCCTCATCAATCGAGAACTGCAATCTGTCAAGTGATCGTGGAATTGTGTCACCCTCCTCGAGATGCATTATGATGTTGAAATTGATTCGTGCTTTGAGTTCAATCATCAACACAGGGACCTTGATGTCGTCACTCCATTTTCTCGATTGGGCATCTTGAATGGTGCAGAGTCCAATCCCCACAGATGGGGCAAGAGCTTTAGCTGCTCGCGTAAAGCCGGAGTTGCAGACAAGTACACCCTTGGATGCGCCAACATCTGTAAGGAGTCTGGCGAATTCCAATACATCATGCTCGTCAACTGGTGATGTGCCAGGGTTAACGTTGACAACCGTCAGGACCTCTTGACCTGATTGATCCGAGCGAATGCTAATGTCCACCACGTGTGACGAACTACTTGTTTGGGAAGGAATTCGGTCGCGACTGTGAATAACTGCTTCTGGCTGCAAGTCACCATATATTTTTAAGACGATGGCCATGTAGGCGAGTGAGTCCTCTGACGAAATGGCTCCCCCCGTACTATCTGCGCGTTTAATCAGGTCGGTAACCAAAGCTCTTGTCTCCTCGTGCATAGACCTCCTCTCTATTTTATCAGTAATCTGGTTATTGATTATGGTTTTTTGGTTCTTGCGAGAGGGACCCCCGCAAAAGAAGATAGCACTTAACACCAAAGTTACGATCGCCACTACCAGATGAACAGCTGGGTTTTTCCACCAAATCACACCTTTGGTTCTTCCAAGGGAATGGGCGTAGCAGTACTCACAGTCCTTCATTGGGAACTGCTTGCATGCCTGGCCCTTTCGAGTCTGGGCTTTGCATTTGATTTTCTGGTCTGATGTGCTCAAATCCATGCCTAATGTTTTACGTTATCGAGGGTCTCACGGTCCGGCATCTCCCAGCACTTCCTGTTCCGGCAGGAGGGGAAAGTCCCCCTCAGACGGTTCACGTGCTCAGGTTGCGAAATATCGTGTTCAGACGGCCTTGGTAGGACGTACTGGCCTTCCCTCGCTCAATACGTTACCCCACCCGGACGGTGGACGACACGGAAACCGATGTAGCTGTCCGCGCGCGACGGGAGGTTCCTGTCAAAGTATATTTTTAAACTAATACGCTGAAAACTTTCCCAGGATTATATTAATGAAATTGCCTGTGAAAAATGTATAACCTTTAGGATCTCCTTATCGTTCCATCATTATATCTCTTATTCCGTTCTTGCCAGCTGAAATGATCCTCTGCCAGTGGGAACTTGGCTGCAAGTTTCTCATTGATGTCTATGCCCAATCCCGGCGCCTCATTTACGTACATATAGCCGTTTTTTATTGTCGGTGTACCGGGAAAAACGTCGATTGCCTCCTGCCTAAAAATAACCCGCTCCTGGATTCCAAAATTCCAGATGTTGAGATCGAGATGAGCATGGGCAGCATGCCCCACGGGAGAATTGTCTGCCGGCCCGTGCCAGGCTGTTCGTACATTGTGCAGTTCTCCCATTGCAGCGATTTTCCGTGCCGGAGTAAGGCCGCCTATGTAGGGAATGTGACACCGGATGAAATCGATCAATCGCCCGGAAATGAGATCCACATATGTATTGGGATTAATAAATTTTTCTCCCAGAGCGATCGGCACGCCGGTTTGCTGACGAAGAAGTTTTAAATAATCCTTGTCTTCCACGGTGAACGGGTCTTCAATGAAGAAAGGACGATAAGGTTCAAGTTTCTTTATCATATTAATGGCATCGATCGGTTGTATACGTGTGTAGATCATATCATGTAATAATTCGATTTTATCCCCGCATTTATTTCTGATATACTCGAACATCTTGGGAATTGTTACCGCATAGCCAGCAGGGTCAGGGCAGAAATCATCAGGTCCGCCGAATCCTGCTTTCTTAAAGTCAGGTTCTTGATCCTGTGCACCTCCGTATGCCTCCCTGTGCAACTCGATGCGGATGTGACGGTAGCCTTCTTCCATATATCTCTTGACTCTATCTTCCAGCTCGGCAAAATCACGGCCGCTGGCATGTGCATAGCAGTCAACAGCAAATCGGCTCTTGCCTCCGAAAAGCTCATACACCGGCATGTTTGCACGCTTGCCCTTGATATCCCAGAGCGCCATGTCCATCCCGCTCATTGCACTGTTTAGTGCGGGACCGTACCGGGTGTTGGTACCCGCCAACATGTCCTGCCAGATATCCTCGATATTATTGGAATTTTTACCCCGGAAAAGCGGGTCCATATACTTGTCGATCAACGTCACCACGGCAAGAGGTCGGAAAAAATACGAAGCACATCCGATACCATAGAGCCCCGGTTCGCTGGTTTCGACCTTTACGATCACATAGGGCATGATGGCGTTGTGGGGAGCGGTTAGAATCGACTTGACCCGTGTGATTTTCAATGGCGGCAGACCTCTGGTTGCCTTTGAATATGTCTGTGCAACAGCTTCATTTTTATCCCGCAGAATCCCGGAAACTCCTGCTGCTGTCCCCAATGCCAGGTTTTTCATAACATCGCGTCGTTTCATGTCAAACTCCTTTGTAAAGTGCATAACACCTATTCGGATACAGTGAACCTTTCCCCTACATTTAATTTATCACAATAATGGGGAAAATCAAGGTGAAGTTGAACCGGGGGG
The DNA here is from genome assembly GCA_042572165.1 of Candidatus Latescibacterota bacterium. Classification (GTDB taxonomy): domain Bacteria; phylum Latescibacterota; class Latescibacteria; order Latescibacterales; family Latescibacteraceae; genus JBHPFF01. The sequence goes on from JBHPFF010000064.1 coordinate 11,907, forward strand.
ACTGGTGAGGGAATACCCGCATTGCTCAATGGGTGGGTATAGGTGTAGGGATACAGTAATCCTATCCGTGCGTCGAATGACACAGGGTCAGGATGTCCGTTCCACGTGGTTAAGCTAGAGCAATCCCCGGCCCTGGGATCGAAGAATCTCCTCCCTATTGGTGGAGGCAAATTCATCGGAGCGGTGAGTCCTGAGTCCATCCGGGGGCTGTTCTGCCAATCGCACGCCTTCAAGCATACCGAAAAGCGCTATACCCATTAAAAAAACAATGGAGCTTACCCAGAAGGGCAAATTTGGTTCAACGAATCTACCAAAGAAAACAACCAACCATACAAGACCTAACAGTTCAACCAGGAGGTTTCTGCGGCCACCACCGCGCAACAATGACCCGTAAGATGGGCAAGGCCACCTGCTCCATGGAATACGAATTTTAAAAAGAGGTTCTCTGTGTCCACAGTTCGGGCACGAGTTATGATGATATTGAGGTTTCATCTAACACACTCCCTGAGGTTCCAGGGCGATAGTTGGCGGGATATGCGTTATCGCCCATAGTGAGTGAAGTGCTTCGATATACAATTCTGTCTCTTACGTGATTGTATAGGTAGGATAATAGAGTGGTGACCAGATGGCAAGTATAAACTTATCGCTATGTTGACCGCGTCGGGGGAAGTGCTGACTGAGCCAGTAATGTCCGACAGTGACCAAGGTACCCTATCTGCAAGAATCGAGTATGGAAATATTCCGTAACACCGGCAGGGTAGGGGATACGGCCGGAGTCGACAGCCGTCCATCTACCCGGATCTGCACTTGGAGACGCACCACATCGCATTATCGCAATAGTCCCCGCCTCATGGCAGAAATGAGGTATAGTTTACATAATTTTAGTTATGTATACCAAGCTTAAGTTGTTGTTTTAAAGAGCCAATTCTATACTATATACTTATATTGCTATGTACCTTAAATGTGCACTATGTTTGTTCAGTAAAACACGGTTTTTTTAACAATTTTCCATATTTCTGATGCTTTATTATGGTGTAATCGTTTAACAGTAAATGAGACTGTTTGTTCAGTGTTTATGTTTATACTCATATTTCCTCTGAGCATATCCGGAATACCAAAATTATACTTTACTCTCTGAAGGTACTACAAGGCACAACCAGCTATTCTATTCTTTTTGAAGAGTTGACTGTAAAATTCTGTAAATCCAAACAATATATTTAGTGCAATTTTAAAACTGGATTTAGTGAATGATTAGTGAATGAATTGCGGGAATGTAAGTGGCTGTTTTTATTAAATAATACTGGCTCCGGTGGTAGGATTCAAACCTACAACACTTAGAAGCAAAACAATTAATATGTCATAGCTTATACTATCACTTTATTTCTTACTTGATAGAATAGAAACTATTAATTCTTGAGAAATACTCCGAATGTCCTTGAGATGTCCAATTGCTCTTATACCTGCAGACTTATTACCACGCTGGTACTTTTCATATTCAGTCTTAAAATTCTCGACTGCGTTAATCAGTTGTGCATGTAAATCTTGGATTCCTGTTTGAAGAAGGGATTTGCCTCCGCGTACATCCTTTTGAATAAGAATCCTTAGTTTTTGAGAAATACTCCGAATGTCCTTGAGATGTCCAATTGCTCTTATACCTGCAGACTTATTACCACGCTGGTACTTTTCATATTCAGTCTTATAATTCTCAATTTCATTAAATAGTTCAGAGTCTAATCCCTGTGCATTTCCGGTTATGGCACCCATAACAACAAGCGCAATAAACACCGTCATTGTAACAAGTCTTTTCTTGTAAAAGAAAATTGCCATGATTTTTCTCCATTTTATTATTTATTAATATGATAAATTCAGTTAATGTACATTTTATATAAAGAAGGCAACGCCTATTCTTCAAATTTTCTCCGAATATAACCTATCAATTTGACCTGCACCTTAATTACTATATAACATCTTCATCAGACCTATGCAAGTTCTTTAGTTTCCCATTGAGTATTGACAAGATAATAGTCCGGAATTTACGTGCCAGTAATGAAAAATTGAAAGAAAAAACCATCGAAATTTAATCAGAACTCGATGGTTTTTTTATAGATAAAATCTTTGATTTACTGACTGTTTACTGACTGTATTAGTTATTCGTAAGTTATTGTTTATATTGATTTGATATGGTGGGGCGGCGGGAATCGAATCCGAGTCTTTTTAATGTTAAGACTGAAGAATAAAGCGGAGATAATTAGAGATTTAAATAAAAATTTCTTTAATTCTATTCTTATCTTTTATCCGTTCGTTTGGTAAGCCGAGTTTATGTGTAACGTGTAAAAACGATAATAATCCCGATGAGGAGATACTTTGTATTTTGACAAGGGATGACCAACGGGATGAAGAGGTTTTAAGATGAAATAGTTGTTTTGTAAATGGTGTCATCTGTGTCAATGTGTGTCAGTTTGTGTCAGAAATGGTGGGAAATGGTGGCAATTGTGTGAAATGGTGAACTTCAAGCAGATTTATGTAAGTGCGGAGACCATAACGCTTTAGACTGTTTTTACATAACTTATCAAACATCAGAATTGTTGGGAATTCATGCTTTGGGAGCATGATGTCGGGGGTTCAAATCCCTCCACCCCGACCATGAAAATCAGTGGTTTACAGCATTTCTTGGCACGAAAAGCATGTGGTCATGACCTTCACCTTGCCAATTCTTGCCATTTTTTTCAGAAGGGGACTTCGAATCTTGCATATTCGTTGTCTCTTTTTTCATTTTACGCTTAATTTTGGGGATAGCATTGAGGGCTTTGCCATAATATAATCGATCAAAGGTAATGTACCTGTCAGTAGTTTCCCTATTACTATGACCGAGCAAAGATTTCACAACAACGGCTGGGTGACTAACTCTGGTAGTGGTACAAAGAATGGGGGGAGGTCAGATTTCACGTTTTTTATCTGATAATTTGGCCGACTATTCAATAATTGATGAATATCGTCTGAAAGGTATGTTGCCCTATGTCCCCGGTTTTAATCCGGGAAACAGGAGATCTCCAGAACCACGACCTGATTATATCATACAACAAGATTCAAATGTTCTTGCTGTTTTAGATGCGAAATATCGCGATCTTTTCGTTAACTCCTTACCCCGAGAAATGTTATACCAATTGTCAATTTACGCTCTAAGCCAAATATCAGGCGGGAAAGCTGTTATTCTTTATCCAGCACTTTCAGATGCAATCCAGGAAGCAAGAATAGAAATAAGTGAACCTCTGCATGGTATAAGAAAAGGTATGGTTATACTTCGTCCAATCAATCTTTTAACATTGCATTATTTAATAAGTATGAGTGGAGTTGAAGGGAAAAGGAAAAGGTTTGAACTGGCGTCAATAATAGCATTTGGGGAAAGAAAATTACATAAGGAATACGCGTAAAAACATATTAATTATAGTACCCATTAATATTAGATAAAAAAGGTTATTCTGTTTTATGCAAAAATGAAATTGAAAAGATATTCAAGGCTTTCAATGATATCAAGGTTTCTATGGATGATTGAATCAGGAAATTCTCTGTCTTTTCGTAATCTTTTGATGAATTTTTAAAATCTTCTTATTATAGTGGCAGTAAGTTAGACTTATTACCTCTCCCCCAGTTTTCCTTTAATAATCGATAGCTTTATATATAAGTTTATACATCCCTTTTTATCATGGTGGAAATATCGAATTTTGATGGTTCCAGGCGTTCTGATAGGCGTCCTCGTCTTGGTGATAATCTTGTTCGTGTTCAGTTTCAGAAATCCAATGGTCAGTTCAAGGTTACTCTTTCGAGAGGTCTTGCTAAAAACCTGCAATTGAAGTCTGGTGAGACGAGTATATAACCTCGGGAAAGGAGGATTGAAAAAACAGTTGCAATTTACTGAAAATTCACCTTAACTTTTAACTGAAAGTGTCCAAATTGTTCTGACGGGATACA
>JBHPFF010000065.1:0-15680 GCA_042572165.1 Candidatus Latescibacterota bacterium
GGTTACTCCAGCGAGAAAGCCAACCTTACCTTCCCAGTTAATCTTTTTTCTATTACCAAATTCAGCTTTATATTGACCATCATAAATCTCTCTTAGTTGTCCCAGAATTACTAAACGAGGGTCTGAACGCATAGATAAAACAGTGGTAAAATCTTTCATTATTACAACCTTGTCATTAAGCTCGAACAGCATATCCTTGACTCCCTGTAGACCACTTACCAGAGTATGCTCTGTCAGAGAGCTTAACTCATACGTTACACCTTCACATTTTAAGGCACGTAATAGCTCAGTTTTGCTACCACCAGGTGGAGCTATTAAAAACATCCATAAAGGGTCGGCTTGCATTCTGTTGGCAATGATAACAGCGAGGCATACGTCAACTACAGAATAATCCTCGAAGTATAACCACTTCTTTACGACAGTCTTAACCCCATCAAGACTAATAGGAACGAGTTTTTTATCATGAATTCGTTCCTCCTCAAAATAACTACGCAATTTTCTGGTAAAATCACGAGGCTTATCATACTCCTTATAAAGGTCGTTGATGTCAAAACCATCTTCCCGGTAATCTTCCCATTTCAATATCTCAACATTTCCATCAAGTGATTTACGAACTTTATTAACTCCTTTACGTCCAGCGTCATCATTATCGTAAAGTATATATACTTTCCTTCCAGAAAATAAAGGAATCCATTCAGGTTTAAAAGTGCTTGCTCCAGGAACTCCGAGGGCAATTGCACTCTTGCTTTTCAATGCTTCATCCAATGCCAGAGTGTCAAACTCACCTTCACAGAGCCATATAGTAGTGATTTTATCGGTTAATTTTTCAAGATTATAGAGGCTGACTTTACATCCAGCCATACCGATAAGATTTCCACCTATCTTATAAAGCTTGATATTAACTTTCTTACATTCAGAATTCTTTACTGGGATAAGATATTGCTCTGTATTTGGATTGTAACCGATGCCGTGATTACAGAAAGTAGAAATTCGGATACCACGATCTCTTGCCAATTCATTGGCTATTTTACCTTTAAAGAATTGAGTGGTATGTTCAGAGATTTGTTTCAGGAAAGATATATGCCCACCTTCCTCACCACAAGACTTACAATCCCATTGTCTGGTTTCTTTGTTGATATAAAAATGCTTTTCTTTACTACAAAAAGGACAAATTCCATAAGCTTGATTGCCGGTTTCACCTTGATGAACAAATCCGTGTTGCTCGAAAACTTTGATTTTATTAATCTCTACTGATAATTTTTTCTTTAGAATTTTCATTTTTTCTCTCCTCATATCTTGGTAATAATTTTCTCTAGGCTGCTTCGTCCTCACTTAACTTCAATCTTTTTTTAGTTCCCTTATTAACCTCCCCCTTCCCAAATAAAAAGCATCATTCTGTTACTAAATGATCCCTCTATGCTATGATGGATCATTAAGTTTTAATAGTATTTCAAACGCAGTTATACGCCTAAAAACCTATATAAAATGTGAGATAAGTTATTGTTTTTTAAGAGGGGATAATCTGTCTGGCAGTCAGGAGGTCGTCGGTTCGATCCCCGCTAGCTCCACCATAAATAACAAGGACTTAGCTAAATTTGGCCAAGTCTTTTTTTATTTTGGGTGCAGATAGGGTGCAATTGTTGGGGTGGTTATAAGAATCTCGTATTATTATTATTACAACCATCTTTTATTATATAAAATAATTGACTGTTTTTAGTTTATTATGTAATATAAAAATAATCAGTTTATCATAAATTTATTTGACAACACAAAAAAAGGAAAATGCGTGTGAATGATTCAATACAATCTCAAGCAGCGAATATTACCAGGGATTATTATAATAGCACTGATGCAGATACATTTTATAAGAAGATATGGGGCGGCGAAGATATTCACATCGGGATCTACAACTCACCAACTGAGAGTGTTTTAACAGCAAGCCGACGAACTGTAGAAGTAATGGCCAATGCTTTGCCATGTTTAAATAAGAATGCATACGTATTAGATATAGGTAGTGGCTATGGAGGTGTTGCCAGATATATAGCCAAGCGGTTCGGTTGTCTGGTTGATTGTGTCAATATTAGTGAAAGGCAGAATACTTTCAACCGTCAATTAAATTCAAGTGAAGGTCTTTCAGAACTCATCCATGTTTACGAAGCTAACTTTGAAGATATTCCCTTTGATAGTTCAAGCTTCAATGTTGTTTGGGCACAGGATTCTATGGTCCACAGCGGAAATCGCGCTAAAATTGTATCTGAAGTAGAACGAGTTTTATGCGTTGATGGATTCTTTATTTTTACTGATATTATGCAGATCGAAGGTGTCCAGAAAGATGTGATTAAACCGGTGCTTGCAAGAATCCATCTCGAGTCCATGGGTTCAATCGACTTTTACAAACAAACTGCTGATGCCTGCGGGCTAGATTTCATGTTTTTTGAAGATATGTCTCAGCACATGGTGACTCACTACAAACTTATATATGAAGAACTCGATGCGCATTTTGAAGAATTACTAGAAATTTGTAGTAAAGATTTCCTCAATAACATGAAAGTGGGGCTGAATCATTGGATTAATGCGGGGAAAGCAGGATATATAATCTGGGGACTTTTAAAATTCTGTAAATCTCATTGAGTCGAGGATTAATTATGGTAAAACTATTTGTTTATATGTTCTTCACAGCTAATTTAATGTACTGTTTAGCGTACGTTGTACGCGATATTTTATGGTTGCGCATATTAACCATTGTCGCTGCGCTTTGCACATTCCCATATTTCTATTTTCAGGAAGTGCCATTGTATTCTGCACTCTTTTGGCAAACGGCATTCATAGTTATTAATACCATTAACCTGACTATCCTCATTCTCGAACGGCGCCCGGTGTATCTTACAAATGATCAAAAACGATTACATTTGCTCCTTTCACGTTCCTTTACTTCACGTGAATTGCTTAAGCTTTTAGCAATTGCTGATTGGAAAGAGGCCAAGACAGAAGAGAAACTAATCGAAAAGGGAGCCTGTCTTGAAAAACTGCAGCTAATATTTCGTGGAATGGTAAAAGTAGAAGTCGATGGTGAAATTGCAGGATATATTCAAGACGGAGGATTTGCCGGTGAGATGAGTTTCGCTTCCGGCGAGCCAACAAGTGCAGACGTCATTGCTATACAGCCTACTCGCTATTTGTGCTGGCAAAAAAATAAGTTGGAGTCATTCTTTGATAAGCAACCACGAATAAAGGACACAATGTGGACGCTTCTAGGCTGTGACATGGCGGCAAAGCTCAGAACCCGCACATGAACAAGAATTATGACAAAGCCAATGAACCGAATTTTGTTAGCCTATAGGCCATTAAAATCGGTAATTTCTATGTTATACGTATTTTTCAATTTTTTATATGTAGTTTAATGGTTCGCAAATCGTTCAATTTGCTCCACCATAAATAACAAGGACTTAGCTATATTTGGCTGAGTCTTTTTTTGTTTTGGGTGCAGATATAAATTTAATTATTTAATAATTGAATAAAACAGTAAGATTAAAAATCATCATCCAGCTTATCAACTGCTTCTTTATTCCCACCTGGAACAAGATGACCATAAGTATCAACAGTAATCCTTATTGAACTATGTCCAAGCTGATCTCTAACATATATCATTGATTCACCCATTTGTAGTAATAGCGAAAAATAAGTATGTCTAATATCATGAATTCTGATAGATCGTAATTTTGATTTTTTTAAAGCTTTATTAAAAATTCGTTTTCTCCAATTATCTCCACTAATTGGTTTTCCAACTTTATTTATAAATATCCAATCATGTATTTTATTATTAGCATTTTCACGTTGTTTTTTTAGATTTTTCAATGTTTCAGTAAGTTGTAAAGACGATGAGCAAAACATCTCATCAACAAATCATTCTGGACATGAATCGGAAGGTAACGGACTATTTTTTGAAATATTATGAAAAAATGCTTGAATCAAGCTAAGAAATTGATATGTTTCATTTGCATGCTAACAAAAACCCGATTAAATGTCATATTTAATTTTAATATGGGGAATATAGGGAAAAATATAAAGTTAGAATTTTTGAATTTTTTAAAAAAAACTGAGCTTTATGACAGGCGATGTTTATGAAAAAGTATCATAATTCATTAATGCTATTTATTGCCTTCTTTATAATTTTTGAAGGTGTAGTAATATATTATGCGGATTTTCTGAAGCGCCCATACTGGGGTGATGAAAGCCATTTTGTTGAGACAATACATTCTTTTGGTGAAGAAATAAGCATACAGAGAATAAAAAATTACAAGGAAGTAACACCACCTTTTGTTTATATAGTTTATGCGCTTTGGGGACGTATCTTTGGCTGGGAAATTTATAAATTACGTATTCTTTCGGTTATCATTGCCTTTCTTGTATATTTCCTTTTTCATCAGTTGCTCTTTATGATTTTTAACGATTTAAAAACTTCTCTTTTAACCACCCTGTTCTTAATGGTAAATCCATACATGGTTGGTACCAGTGTTTTTGTTTTTACAGATATGCTAACCATATTTTTTTTGCTGGGTTGCTGTTTCGCCATTATCAGGCATAATTCAATACTTTTTTTAATATCATCTTCATGCGCTTTATTATGCAGGCAATATAGTATTTTTTTAATAGGTGCCGCAGGATTGTATTACCTTAACAAATTTTTGATTGAGAAAAAACATTCTGAGTTGTATATGATGATATCCAGTGTTGTTTCTATATTGCCTTTACTCTCTCTCTTTTTCCTTTGGGGTGGAATCGCTCCAGCGTATGGTTTGCAATATTGGAATCCGGAAAATAAATTTTATTATCATCCCGATTATCTCACAGTTTATATCTGTATGATTTTTGTCTATCTTTTTCCTTTCATAATATTAAAGTGGAAATATTTTTATAATAACTTAAAAGTACTCATAGGTTGCTTTGTTGCAGGGGGATACTATTTGTTATTCCCTATAGCACCATCTAAGGTTACCTTAGAACAAACAGATTTTGTGACAGTGGGTTTAATCCATCGATTTATTAAATTATTTATTAAAAATCACTGGGTTGAACATACCATTTTTTTTGTATTTTTTTGTTTAGTGTTGCCTGTTATTTACTTTTTAGTGAAAGATTGTTATACCAAATGGAAAAACAAGGAATTACATTTTCCTTTATTTCTAGACCTTTCGATTTTGTCATTTCTTATTATTATGCCTTTTTCTTATCAAAACTGGGAAAAGTATCTTCTACCACTTATTCCTCTTCTTTCAATTCGAATCTTACTGATTAAAGATTCAGATGGAAAATTACCAGAAGAAAGATAAAATTCAAAAAATACTTAATCCTGAAATTTTTTAACTTTTTTCTTACAGAACCGCAAAGAATCCTTGGATCGGATGTATGTGTTCAGAACAATTTGGACAACTTTTGCCCTATAACAAAGAGATGGTTTGTTCTGGTTATATTGGTCTGATTATAGAGTTCTGCAAGGAGAATGAACAATTAAAGTTTAAATGTTCTTTGCGTTTTTATCTTTTCCGCTATTTGATATATTTACCAATAATTTTAACTTCAAGTTTCCATAAGGTTCTGACAACTTACAACCTATCCGCAACCCCGAAAGAAAAAGACTTAATCCGTACCGGCTAAGTCTTTATATTTTTTGGAGCCAACGATCCGAATCGAACGGACGACCTGCTCATTACGAGTGAGCTGCTCTACCAGCTGAGCTACGTTGGCCCCATAACGTAAGTAATTTAAAAAAAATTAAATTGCATGTCAAACTCATTCGAGTATGCACCATGTCACTTCTATCCATCAGAAACACCCTAAACGGCTTATTTATGAAATCTCCCAAAAACATCTTAACAATTCTTGCATAAAAATAATTCCATATATATCTTAACTTATTATTAAAAACTTACCCGTTGCCCTGAAGCGGAGGAGATATATTCATGCAGAATATAAGTGACTGGATTCATGAAATCACGCTTATCAGCGATTTCGGCTTTCAAAAACTCCTGCTCTCCCTGGTAATTATTCTTGTGCTCTGGGTTATCAGATTTACAGTTATACGTTTATTGATAAGCCGCACAGAGGATATCCGCAGTCGATATTTATGGCAAAAAATAACGAAATATACAGCTTTTATTATAGGAATTCTACTTATCTCCCGTGTATGGCTTGAGGCTTTTCATGAAATTACAACTTTTCTCGGTTTTCTTGCCGCCGGTCTTGCAATTGCGCTAAAAGATATAGTGACCAATGTAGCCGGTTGGTTTTTTCTCATCTGGGTAAGGCCATTGAGTGTTGGAGACCGGATTCAGATTGGCGGTCACTCCGGCGATGTGATTGATGTCAGTCTTTTCCATTTTACCCTGCTTGAGATCGGCAACTGGGTTGACAGCGACCAGAGCACCGGACGTATTATTACCATTCCTAATGGAATGATATTCACTCAAACGTTTGCGAATTACAGCAAAGGATTCCAGTATATCTGGAATGAAATACCCGTACTCGTTACATTTGAAAGTAACTGGGAAAAAGCAAAAGATATTTTATTCACCATCGCGCAGAAACGCACCGAAAATCTTTCATCTGAGGCAAAAAAAGGGGTCAAAGAAGCGAGTACGCGCTTCATGATATTCTACTCCAAGCTCACTCCAACTGTTTATACAACAGTTAAGGAAAGCGGGGTTCTCCTTACAATCAGATACCTCTGCAAACCACGGAATCGTCGTGACTCGGAACAGTCAATCTGGGAAGATATATTGAAAGCTTTTTCAAAATGCGACGATATCGAACTGGCTTATCCGACGAGAAGAATCTATAATAATACACTTGAGGGTAAACCAGAAACAATACCGGATAAACAGTAATCTTTTAACGCACCACTTTGAAAAATTTGTTAATCACAAACTCTGTTTGTCCGCGTCGTAAAATATTCAGTAGGTCAGTAATGAGGTAATATCGTAGCCTCCCAGTTTTCCCCTTCCCTTTAGAAAATCGAGTTCGACGACGAAAGCAATTTTGGGGACAGTTGCACCGGTTTTTTCAACAAGCCGGACAGCTGCACTCATGGTTCCTCCGGTAGCAAGGAGATCATCCACAAGGAACACCCGGTCGCTGTTTCCGAAAGCGTCATTGTGCATTTCAATAGCGTCGGTTCCGTACTCGAGTGTATAGCTTTCGCTCAGGGTTTCATGCGGAAGTTTCCCCGGCTTGCGTATGGGAACAAATCCTACACCACAGCGTACAGCAACCGCAGCCCCGAATATGAATCCACGCGACTCTATTCCTGCTACGTGGGTAATTCCAAGACCTTCTGCACTTTCACTTAACAGTTTAACTGCTTCTGCAAATGCCTGAGGGTTCCCAAGAAGCGGTGTTATGTCTTTGAAAACAATGCCGGGCTTGGGGAAATCCGGCACATCACGGATATACTTATCGAGGTTCATAGAATCTCCATTTCAAAAGTTTATTCTGAAGTCTGTATAGGAATCGGTAGGCTCAACCCATTCAAGAGTCAACTCTGAAACATAACCTAAAAAAGGACCCTTATTGACCACCTTTATAAAATTGTCAAGATTTTCTTTTTCTCCCCCGGCGAAGATCTCAACAGTACCGTTGGGAAGGTTTTTAACCCATCCTTTAATACCATGCGGCGCCGCCTGATCACGTACGAAAAAACGAAAACCAACCCCCTGGACTCTGCCATGTACGATCATATGTACAGCTTTGTCTGGCATAGTATTTCACTTTTATTTATTGAATTACAGAAAATTTTGCAAAAGTTTAAAGTACAAAATCATTAACGCTCGGGGCAAGTATTTTTTGAAAATACTCAAAACAATATTAAAATATCATGTTTACTTCGCTAATAATTTGGAATAATACTTCATTTTGTATTTCACCGAGAAAAACATATATTATAAGAAAAGTTACTGTCCGGATGCGTCTATCTATTCGGGATAAAGTATGATGAAAAAACTATTAATCATGTACATAACATTCATATTGTTATTATTGCAAACGGATGCAGCAGCAGATGAAATAAGCAAAGCTGATTCGCTGTTAAATGCAAAAAAGCATTTCAGTTTCGCAGTTCAATACAAGAAAAATAAAGATTACGCTTCTGCATATGAACAATATGTACGGTCAATTGCTTATAACGATACCGTCTATCAGGTTCATTTTTCCTTTGCCGACCTTCTCATTAAAATGAATCGTCCTGTTAAGGCTCGATGTGAATTGTTGAGGTCGCTAACACTCAATCCCTCCCACTATCAATCAGCGGCAGGGCTTGCAAGTCTGTATTATGAATCCGCTCAATACGACTCCGCACTCGTTTTATATGAGAAAATGTACTGTTTCAAACCCGGCAAAGAACTGCTTGCAAGTATAGCAGGTCTTAGGAATTATCTGGGAAAGAAAGAAGAAGCCCTTGAAGCTTATACGGAACTTATCAAATCCGGTGAGGATTCATACGAAATTCTCATGAACGCTTCATCACTCGCAGTTGCTGTTGGCAAGCTTGATAAAGGTCAACAGTTCATTACCCTGGCACTTCAAAAAAAACCGGGTGACAATGATGCTTTAAAAGCCGCCGCGAAGATAAGCCTCGCCCGTGACGATACGAAATCTTCAATTCTTTATCTTCGTCAGCTTGTTGAATCCGGCTCAAACGATCTCTGGATTATTACAAAGCTTGAAGATATCTACAGGTACACTGGAAATACGAAAAACTTAATCCGGGTGCTTGAGCGGCATCATAAGCTTATCCCCGGAGATAGTAAAGTAATTGGCGATCTGTCTGAATTGCTTTTCAGTGTTAGTGAAACTAACCGCGGAGCAGAATACGTAAAAAAGGGGCTTGAACTTTCACCGAATGACGGAAAACTGCGAATCCTTTTGGGCGATTATTACGTCAGTCAGAATGAAACCGAAAAAGCTTTAAAAGAATACAGGATAGCTCTCAAAGATGAGAAATGGCGCTCAAGCGCTCAACAGCTCATCTGGCGGATTGAAAAGCCTCTTACCGAAGAAGAAAAAGTCGAAAAGGACTTTTTTGAACGCGGCAAACAAAATCCGGATTGATTTTGGATATGCCAGATGATCCGGTAATCACTGCTCTGTTCGCTTCCATGATAGTAAAAAAAAAAGAGTACCATGTAAATATTTGGCTTAAAATATGACAAAAAGAGCAAAGACACCAATGGTTGGATTTAATACTCCCTCAGCTGACCTTCACAAAAAATCCCGGTGGATTTTTTTAGGGAGTTTATTTTTAAGCATCATTATCACTGCTGTAGTTCTTCATATTTCTCTGCCTGAAAGAAAATTGTTTTCTAAAAATGTCGAAGCCCCGCCGGTCATCATCCAGCTTGAGAACATTCCTCAAACACGTCACATTATAAGAACACCCGCTCCTGTCCTTCCCTCAGTTCTCGATGGTATGCCGATCGGCGTTGAGGATGAATTACTACCCGATGATATCACTATTGATGACACGAAGCTTGAACTGGAAGCCATTCCTCCGTCACCACCCTCACTGATTGTGCAGGATGACGGTGTTGAGGCTGTCGAAGAAGAGATTTATGAATATTTTGCGGTGGAGGAGCAGCCCAGAAGAACTAATACAATTGTTCCAGTCTACCCCGAAATGGCAAAACGCGCGGGCATCGAGGGAACTGTCTTAATGAAAGTTCTCGTCAACAAAGAGGGCCTGGTTGATTCTGTAGAAGTAATTAATGGGCCTGAAATTTTTAATGAATCTGCAAAAGATGCCGCAATGGCTTCTTCTTTCACACCTGCAAAGCAGAATGACAAACCGGTCATATGCTGGGTATTCATGCCGTTCAGATTTATTCTGGAAAAATAAATTCTTCCTTCACATTTCCTTATACAGGAGCACTATTCAATCTACTATTACCGTTCGTCGTGATCTCGTCGGATTCTATTTCACCATCCAAAAGATGAATGATACGGCTGGCGTGGTCTGCAATGTACTTCTCATGGGTAACAAGGATAATTGTATTTCCCTGTTCGTGGAGAGAGGAAATAATTTCCATAATCTCCTCGCCGGTTTTTGAATCCAGGTTTCCAGTCGGTTCATCAGCAAGCAGGATTGACGGGCTGTTAACGAGAGCGCGTGCAATTGCCACCCTCTGCTTCTGCCCTCCTGAGAGTTCATTGGGGCGATGGTGCATCCGGTCACTCAACCCGACCGACTTTAGCGCTGACATTGCCATTTCACGTCTCTTTCCTTTCGTCAAACCGGAATAAATAAGGGGTAGTTCGGTATTATGGAACGAATCGGAGCGGGATAAAAGATTGAAATTCTGAAATACGAACCCTATTTCCCTGTTGCGTATCTCCGCCAGTTCATCATCGGTCATCTCGGATACCTGCTTACCATTGAGCTCATAATAGCCGGAAGTCGGCGTATCAAGACAGCCCAAGATGTTCATAAGTGTTGATTTACCCGATCCGGAGGGACCCATTATGGCAACATAATCGTTTTTCTCAACGGTAAGGTCAATTTCGCAAAGAGCATGAACAACCTCTTCACCAACAACATAATTCCTTGACAGATTTTCCATTTTAATTAACATGGCAACTCCTGAAATATATATAGATTATTATTTTAATTTTATTTCGATTATTTTTTCTCTAATATAATTTTTTCTGCTCAAATTGTAAAGGTTTTATTATGGTTTCATTCAGTGCGCAGTGCCTCAACCGGATCAAGCCGTGATGCCCTCCAGGCCGGATAAACTCCGAACGTAAGCCCCACAAACATGGAAAAACCTACGGCGATCAGCATCATATCAGGTGAAACAACACTCGTGAATGTCATATTTGTAAGGTTTGTTATGTAAGCGGCTATTCCCGCTCCGATGAGCTGCCCGAGCACAATGCCCAGTATCCCGCCGAAAAGGCACAGCACAACTGCTTCCACAATAAACTGGCGGAGAATGTTTGAGCGAGTGGCACCCAGGGATTTTCTTATACCGATCTCGCGTGTCCTTTCGGTTACAGAGACAAGCATAATATTCATGATCCCGATTCCTCCGACTATAAGGGATATACCCGCAATACCACCTGCAACCGCTTTCATAATGAGAATAATCTTGTTTATCTGGGCAAGAGCTTCCTGACCAGTTTGGATGTTGAATTCTTCACCATGCTTGTGGAGGCGCTTATAAACACGTTTTACAGCAGACACCACTTCATCGACGTCTTCAGGAGTTTTTGCCTTAACCAGAATAAAATTTATATGATCGTTTCCTGTTATACGTTTCTGTACTGTTGTAATTGGTATGATAACTCGATCATTGTAATCGTTATCGAAAAATTCTTTTGGCTTCATCACACCCGCTACTGTATATCTCATTTTCCCGATCTTGATTTCTTTTTCGATGGGGTCCACTCCGGCGCCGAAGAGGTCTTCAGCTGCCCTGCTTCCCAAAACACATACCTTTGCATTGTTAATCATGTCAATTGTCTGCAAAAAGCGCCCTTTAGCCACTTCCCAGTTTTCGGTTATAGTATATTCAGGACCGGTAGATACTATACGGTTGGGTAGAGATATGCTGCGATATCTGATGTTCCAGTCACTACCGCCGATATTAACGTGGGGTAAAACAAATTCCACTTTTTCCGATTCATCTTTGATAGCTTCAATATCGCGGTAAGTAAGATATTCCTCCCAATTACGCCGTACCCATCTGCCCTGGTTATTCCTGTACCATGCGTCAGGTGGCCAGGAAAAAATAAGTGACAATCCGCCCATCTGTTCAAATTCACCCGTAATATAATTCTGAAGGCCTTCACCTATCGAAACTATCCCCGTTACAGAACCAACGGCGATGAGTATGCCGATAAGGCTGAGAAGGCTTCTTAGTTTATTGGCTCTTAGCTGGTTAAGACCTACAGAAATCGGCTCAAAAATATTCACTGTTGACTCCGGATTTCAAATTAAATAACTCTTGTTTCACAATGTACATACTTACTCATGCCTGAGCGCTTCAACCGGGTCAAGCTTTGATGCCCGGTAAGCCGGATAAATACCGAAAAACAAACCTATCCCTGACGAATACAGGATTGCAAACGCCATGAGCCAGGGTGTTATGATACTTTCAAAAGGCATCTCGGTAAGGCTTTTGATGTATGACGAAATACCAAAACCTATCGCTATGCCAAGAATTATGCCAAGTACTCCTCCAAACAGGCAAAGAACTATGGACTCGAGTATAAATTGGCTCATAATGGAACTTCTCTTAGCTCCAATTGCCATTCTTATACCGATTTCCCTCGTCCGCTCGGTGACCGAAACAAGCATAATGTTCATAATACCGATACCGCCCACGATAAGGGAAATACCTGCGATCCCCCCTGCCACTATCTTCATGATTGTTACCACACGATTGAACTGGTTGATTTCACTT
This sequence comes from Candidatus Latescibacterota bacterium, assembly GCA_042572165.1. Classification (GTDB taxonomy): domain Bacteria; phylum Latescibacterota; class Latescibacteria; order Latescibacterales; family Latescibacteraceae; genus JBHPFF01. The sequence goes on from JBHPFF010000065.1 coordinate 12,456, forward strand.
TCTCCGGTAGTGACCCGGAAATCTTCACCATGATCGTGGAAACGATTAAGAACATGGCGAACCTGCCAGGCGGCTTCTTCCGCATACTCAGGTGACTCAGCCCACAAAAGGATAAAATTCACACGGTCGTTGCCGAAAAATCGCTTTTGCACAGTAGTGTAGGGAATAACCATATTTCGTTCGTTCGTATCGTGGAAAAACTTGGATTTGGCAAGAACTCCAACCACCCTGCATCGCATTCCCTCTATTTTCAGTTCCTTACCGACAGGATCTTCATCACCATAGAGATCTCTGGCAAGCTCAGCCCCTATCACGGCAACCTTCGAAGCATTTTTGATATCACTTTTATTGATGAAACGGCCGCTTTCAACTTTCCAGTCCCGTAATAAATAGAAGTGTTCGTTAGATGCACGAACATTGGCATAGGTTGAAGCATTTCTGTATTGAGCAGAAGTATTCATATACATAACCGGAACGACATAGCGAATGTGTTCTATTTCATTTTTAAAATATTCAACGTCCCTGTTCGTGAGATACTCCTCCCAGTCACGGCGCAGCCACCGCCTGCCTTTTCTATACCATGTATTAGGGGGACTAACCCTGACGTGGTTGGAAGATCCGACTCGCTGAAGTTCCCCCATAATGGTAAGCCGAAGCCCGTCACCCATGGATACTATCCCTGTCACACTCCCTACGCTGATAAGAATACCCAGGATTGATAGAGCAGCACGCATCTTGTGGAGCCTGAGCTGATCAAAACCCATCTTTATCGGCTCAAAAATATTCATACACTATTCCCTTGATAATTTCATACAAAGATGTAAATGTAATGTTTCCTGGATTTATTCAGTTGTTATTACAACGGATTTTTCTTCTTCATTTGATTTTTTATCTTTTTCTTTTTTTGCTTTCTCGCGCGCCTCAAGATCGTTGAACATCTTTTCAGCATCAATGGCAATAACTTTTGTTGTGTCAAGCTCGGCAAATATCCTGATCCGGCTTTCAGATCTGATACCTAATTCTATTTCCTGTTCAACAAAATCGTCGAGGGGATCATGTTTTTTCGTGAACAGACCGAATTTTTTCTTTTCCTGTGCAGGATTATCATCCTTTTTTACATAAATGATATTTGTTTTAGTCTCGTTTCCATCCTCTTTTGAACCTTCTTTCTTTTCATATACAGCTTCAATAGGAAGATAGATAACACTGTCAGCAGTTGCAATTATGACATCGACATCACAGCTCATCCCCGGCTTGAGACTCGGGTCCTTATCGATAATCTCAACCTCGGTTTTAAAAGCAATGACATTCCGCCCCTGCTGCATGGTACCCACCGGAGATATGTGCCGTATCACACCGGCAAAAGTGGTGTCAGGGTAAGCATCAAGCGCAATCCGAACATCGGCACCGACCTCAACCTTTCCAATATCAACCTCACTGATGTTCGCTTTGATGATCATTGTTGAGGGATCACCGATCTGGAACAGGGTTGTACCCGCTACAACAGAACTCATGCCTGATGTTACGACTGTCCCAACTTCCACAAACCGCTGAGTTATGTAGCCTTCATAGGGCGCCCGCACTTTTGAGGCAACAATACGTTCTTCGTTGCCCGTGCCGGCTGTTTCTATTTCCCTTTCCATTATTTCAAGCTCTTGTTTTGCAAGGTTATAAGCATTGTTAGTCAGCAGGAAAGCGTTATCCGCATCTTCAAGTTCTTTCGTGCTTATGAGCGCTATTTTTGCAAGCTCACGCTTTCGCTCCAGTTCTTTACGGGCCTGCTCAAGATTGATGCGGACTCTGTCGACAGCTGAGCGTTTCTGGAAAAGAATAAGAGTTTGTGTTGGATCGGGATCAATTATACAAAGAACCTGGTCTTCCTTGACATCATCACCCTCCTTGACAAGAATACTCTCAATAGTTCCCGCTATTTTGGATTTAACCTGAACCGTTCTCAAAAGCTCGATGTTACCGGTCTCGGTGAGTTTTTCCTCCACATTGCCTATTTTTATCTTGGTGGTCTTTATTGAATTTTCCTTACCCCCCCGAGTAAAATGTCTTCCGACAAGAGCCGCAATAACAAGAACAATGACAAGTCCGATAACGACTTTTTTCCATCTTTTTTTTCTCCTTCTTCTCGGTACAGCCATTTCTCCTCCTGACGGGTTCAATTTTCCCTTGGTATAATCATAATGTTAAGTTCTTTCAAAAGAGTACCGCTGACCCTTTGAAGTTCAATAATCGCAACGGTATAGTCTATCAATGCTTTATTGTATATATTCCGGGCATTGGTAAGATCGCCCTGGAACTCAAGGACATAATAGCTGGTGGACAATTGGTTGCGGAACCGCTCTTCCTCTTTCCTTAATTTTAGTTCGTTAACCTCGACCGAAAGAGCAGCGTCATCGATCCGTTCCCGCAGGAACCGGATATTTCTAATAGCGGTTCGTATTTCCGTTTTGATCTGATGTTCAATGTCTTCTATTGTCAAAAGCGTCCTTCTAACATCAATCTGTTTTTTCTCATAATCAGCTTCGGCACTCCGGTTTTTCAGCGGATAACTGAGCGTAAGGCCAACTCTCCACCCATACTGATCTAATTCACTCATGTCACGTATATCCTTGCTGTATGTCGTTCCGGAACCATTTAACCTATATTGAGCGGCGAGGTTGAGGCTGGGGTATTTATTATTTTTTGCAACAGCAAGGTTCAGTTCATTCTGTTCAAGCGTTTTTCGGGCAATCTTATAATCCGGACGCAGATTAAGCGCCTGTGCCAGTGCAGAATCGATATCGAACTCGATAGTTGAGATATCCGGACTGTCCGTCGGAACGAGTCTTTGTTCCCATTCATCCCTGGAAGTGAGGTTGAGAAACCACCGTAAATTATCCTCATACCCCTTTATCTGATTTCTCTGATCCAGCATCTCCTGTTTTCTTGTTAAAAGAGCGCTTTCAGCCTCAAGAACATCAGATTCGGTGAGAATACCCAGTTCAAGTCCTTTTCTGTTATACACAAGAAGGCTGTCAGCCTGAGCAAGCGAATTTTCCCTCACTTTCAGGGTTTCACGGGCATATACGAGATTCCAGTAGGCACTCTCGACATTATATATTAGGTTGATTGCCATGTTCTCAATTTCATGAAGGGTGGTTTCACTCGTAAGGCGGGCAAGAAAGATATTCGTCCGGTTAATCTTTTTTCCGAATCCTTTAAGCAGCGGCTGGT
>JBHPFF010000066.1:0-15330 GCA_042572165.1 Candidatus Latescibacterota bacterium
GATGAAGACGGTGATGGAATCAATGATAATACTTCCGGAAGAAATAGTATGCCGGGGAAAGGACAAACCCGGCAATATGATAAATTTACAGACGAGGACGGCGATGGTATCAACGACGGCCGCGGTTTTGGCAGGGAACTGAGGGATAAAGATTCTGATAAACGCGGTGGAAGAAGGAGGCGTGGGCGGAAATGATGAAATCGGTATTTTTGTTATTCATGTTGATATTCTATACCGGAGAAGCTTCAGCGGCGTATATATTCGGTATGATTTTTGATTCTTCCTCAAATACACTTCTACGTCCCGACGGCGCATCCGGAACATTAACTTCCATGTATGGTAATGCCACTTTTTCACCCGGTAATGCAAATATTTTATACGGTTTTTACGGTGGTATGCTGGACCGGTATGATGGTGTTCAGTTTCAACATCATTCTATGGATGTTTCCTATAATTTTATTTCAAAGAGAACTGTTACATTATATACCACGCTTGAGGCAGATATTGCGCGTTACGGTGATGTGACAGTGCTCAACGGTTATGATCAATACGGGATGTCGGTATGGGCAAAATCATACATTACAAATTCAACGCTTCTCAGGTGGAATGGAGATATACGGCGACGTTCTTACAGAGATTTTAATATGGAAAGCTATTCTCAGGCTGACACATATCTTCGTCTGGACAGGTTTTTCTCAACCGGAACAACACTCCGCGGCCAGATAGATGCTGGAATACGCAGATATTATGAACAGCAGTTAACGCCGCAGACCTCATTTCTTGGATTCAGAGCCCGTATTGCCCAGTCGCTCGGTACGCGATGGGGTGTCTGGGGAGAAGCTCACACGAGTGTATTAAACAGTTCATCGCAACAGGACAAATCACAGCTCTTTGACAGGGTCTTTATTGATGACAGATACAAGTACTCGTCTACCGGACTGGTTTTAAATACAAAATATCTATTGCGCGGTTCCGGCAGCATCCAACTCAAGACTGCTATCTCAAAAAGAAATTATGGCAGTTCTCAGGCAAATACCTTCTGGTATCTTCCGTCGACAGGATGGGAAGAACTGAACTGGAGTGTATCTTTTATAATTGCACGCAGACCTGATTTTTTCCCTGAACGAATACATCCCGCATTCGAGATATATCATATACATGTAGATGCTTCTGAATCGGATTTATCTTACTATTCCACCGGCGTATCGATACGTTTCGAAGTATATTAAAAAAGCGGTGGAGTTTTTCACAAGGGTTTTAAGTGAGTGAACGATGAAGATCGCCCGTGTCGGCACCGGTTATATCATTCTAATCTGGATTCTGATAGTCATAATGCTCGGGACAGTGTTGTATATCGGTTATCGCCGGAACAGCACCGATCTCATGCAGTTAATGATAAATGAAGCGGAAAGACTCATCGAAGTAGTTGGTGTCACAGCTCAAGCCGGTATACATGCGCTCGATGAAGTCGAGTATCTTACAGCACAAAGACTTCTTGAAAATGCACGACTAATAGAACGCATTGCAGCATTCTCAATCCCTTCTGCTGATTCACTTACCAGTATCGCGCAGGAAAACGATCTCTACATGATTAATATCCTCGACAAAAACGGAAATTCGCTCTCACGCAGTGCAGCACAAAATCACACTGGTAAAAAATACGGAACTGTACACCGCCCTGAAGTCGAATCGGTGCTTTCCGGTGAGTTCGATGAAGAAGTAATAGGATTCATGGACGGGCGGTATTATAGTGGTCAACGGTATGGTGTCGTGGTGAGAAGACATGGCGGCGGCGCCGTGGTTGTAAACACCGATTCCGATAAAATGCTCGAATTTAGAAAAACAATCGGCCTGGGAACTCTTTTCAGGGAGATTGGTTCACTGGAAAGAATCAATTATATTGTATTGCAGGACACACTAGGCATAGTTGCCGCATCGAGCGGTGTTAGAGAAATGACACGGATTAAAGATGAACCTTTTCTTGTCAATGCCGCAAAAGGTGAATATGGATCGCGAATCATTCGCATCGATGGTGAAAATATTTTTGAGGTTGCGTACTCGCTTATTGTTGACGATGTCGATCTCGGTCTTTTGCGCATCGGCCTTTCCACTGCTGAGATCGACAACATCAAACATCGTGCTGTCAGACAGTTTGTGATAATCTTTATTTTCGCTATGGTTTCAGGAGCTTTTGTACTTATTTATGTAATACTCAGGCAGAACTACATGATCCTAAATGTGGAACATGACAGGATTCTCCGGGAAGTGCGCCGGATGGAAGAAGATACGCGGCGTTCGGAACGCCTTACTTCCATGGGGCGCCTTGCGGCAGGAATGGCACATGAAATCCGAAATCCACTGAACTCCATAAACATTATCGTACAACGGCTCAAAGCTGAGTTCACAACTGTAAAGGATAGGGAAGTATATAAGGATTATCTGTCAACCGTGAAAAAAGAAATATCCAGGATAAGTTATATTATTGAACAGTTCCTCAAATATGCCCGGCCTCCGAAGCTGAAATTAATGGAAGGCAATACAGAAAAAATTATAAAAGAAGTTTTAAATGTTGTTGGGGAAAAAGCCAGAACAGCTGGAATTACTTTTAGCACAGAGATCGAACCTGGTTTAAAATGTAAATGTGATGCAGATCAAATTAAACAGGCGCTTCTTAATATTGTTCTAAATGCTCTTGAGGCGTGCAATAAAAATGGAGTTGTAACAATAAAAGCGGAAAAAAAGAAAGGTGCCATTTTAATGCATGTCATGGATACAGGTGATGGTATTTCCAAGGATATAGTTTCTAAGATTTTCGATCCATATTTTACTACAAAGGAAACAGGTAATGGATTGGGTCTTAGTGAGGTGCACAGGATCATAACTGCCCATGGAGGCAAAATAACTGCTGAAAACACTGAAAATGGAGGCGCTGTGTTTAGCATATATGTACCGGATAACGGAGATAGAAAATGAAAGCTAATATCCTTATTGTGGATGACGAGGATATCCAACGTGAAATGCTCGGCGGATATCTGGAAAAGAAAGGATATGATGTACAACTGGCATCATCCGGTTCAATGGCTCTTGACATTATCAATGCCAGCACGGTAGACATAATGATAACCGACCAGAAAATGCCTGAAATGAGCGGGATTGAACTCGCGGCAAAGGTAAGAGAGGAACATCCAAATATCTCGGTTTTAATCATGACAGCCTTTGGCAGTGTAGATGACGCTGTACAGGCCATGAAAAAAGGTGTAGAGGATTATTTAACAAAGCCGATTAACCTGGAAGAGTTAGAATTAATCCTTTACCGGGTACTCGAAAAACAGCAGCTAGTACGTGAAAACGAATGGCTTAAAGAGCAAGTTCGCAAGGCCCCTGATATTGAAGGGCTCGTATATATATCTGAAGCGATGGAAGGAGTAATGAGCAGGGTTACACGCACTGCCGAAAGCTATGCTACAGTGCTTATAACCGGCGAAAGCGGTACCGGTAAGGAACTGGTGGCACGGGCGATACACAAACTCAGCGACCGTAAGGAGGAGCCTTTCGTTACTGTGAACTGTTCCGCAGTACCGGAAAACCTCATCGAGAGCGAGTTGTTCGGCCATGAAAAAGGAGCCTTCACAGGAGCCGACCGCCTCCGTATTGGGAGATTCGAGCAGGCTGAAGGGGGCACTTTATTCTTGGATGAGATAGGCGAAGTACCTCTTCAAGTTCAGGTCAAGTTGCTTCGTGTTCTTCAGGAACGATCTTTCGAGCGGGTTGGCGGGAATGAAACTATTAGTGTCGATGTCCGCATTATTACAGCAACAAATCGTAATCTCGGCGATGAGGTGGAAAAAGGGGCATTCCGGCGGGATCTCTTTTACCGTTTAAATGTCGTTGGTATTGAATTACCCCCGTTACGTGAACGTAAGTCCGATATTCCCGTCCTCGTGGAATATTTCATAAAACTATATGCAAAAAATCACGCGAAGACGATATATTCCTTAACACCGGAAGCTCTCGATTGCCTGATCAAGTATCCTTTCCCCGGTAATGCCCGTGAGCTCGGTAATATCATTGAACAGGCTGTTGTTCTCTCGCGTGGAGATATTATTACCACACGTGATATGCCGTTGAGGATATGCACTGGCGAAGAAAAACTCAAGGGAAATCTAAGCCTTAAGGAAAAAGTAGAAGAATTGGAAAGAGCTTCACTCCAGAAAGCTCTAGGTGAAGCCGGAGGTAACAAGAGTGCAGCCGCACGCTCGCTCGGTATTTCAGAGCGCAAGATCAGATATATGCTGAAAAAGTATGGTGAAGAATAAAATTGAAATATAAGCAGAAAATGTCTGTCAGTCAAAATGTCACGGCTTTGATCTCCGTTACCTCCTGCAAAAAAGAATACAAGAAGAGAAACCGCACTTAATCCGGCAGGAATTACACCATCAGTTTCAATTCGACATGTGTAAATTTGGAGGTGTCAATAACTATCGGTTTGACTTTTTTCAAGAACTTGTTCTTGGTGAGGATAATTACAGGCTTGTTGATATTGTCATCGTTAATTTTCGCTACAACACCACGATAACCGATAAGTTGAGGATCGACAATATCCATTACCTTTATGCTTGTACCTACAGGATAGTGGGGCACAACGTTCAGGAGCATTTGAACCACATCTTTATTGTATAATGTTCCCGCGTCGAGAATAATTTTCTTGATCGCCTGATCCGGAGCGAGCTGTTCTTTTTTCAGGGGATTAAAAACCAGATTGTCAAACACATTGGAAATACAGCATATCTCAGCCAGCCTGTAGATATGGCGTTTCGTCTTTCTCACTACAGTTTTCAAAGGCGGCAGGTTTTCTCCGGATAAACCGATAGGGAATCCACTGCCGTCCTGATGTTCATGATGCTGATTGACAATCTGTATCTCAATTGGCGTAATATCCTGAGACTGGCTGTTGTGGAGCAGTAGGTAGCCGAATGTGGGATGCTCGCGGTAAAGTTCCCTGGCTTTTTCGGATTTATTGGCACCCTTTAATTGTTCAATAATACTTTTACCGATATCGTGAAGGAATGACCCGAGCGCCAGGCTCATCAATTCCCTGTGCTCGAACCTGTATTTTCTTCCGATAAGTATTGAAAGAACAGTAACATTTATAGCATGGTCAAGAAAATAGCTGTCAGCCGACTTTATCAATACCGTATTCAGTAATTGCGCTCCGGCAGATGAAATATCCTTAAGAATTTCCTCTACGATCTTGCGCATATCATAAGTTATATTTATATTTTTGAGATACCCTTTCTCAATAAGTTTTATCGCCTTCTGGTGAGATATATTCTGGAATACAGACTGTTTTTTGATTTCAGACATCTTGCCTTCGAGTGTTGATTTTGCCTGCATACGGATCTCGTCGGAAATAATATCCTCGGGAACGACATCTTCAGTACCCTCTTCCATGATGTAAATGTGATTATATTTCCGTTCGACCAGCTTTGATCTTATCTCGGATGAAATACGGTATCCTGCTCCGAGTAATAATTTCCCGTTCGGCTGGTAAATCGACTTACCAAGGAGCATTCCTTGTTTTACTTCTTTGATCGGGCATAATCTCATTATATAACAATCTCCTTAATGTACTTTTCAATGCTTGAAATGTCTCAAATAACTTGGACAAAACTCTTTACTAAAAAATATCTCAAAATTGCTATAAAATCAAGCTTAATATTAATCCCTGGTAAAAGTTGAGATAACACATCTCACAAATGCAAATCCGCAATAATAATTAATTTTTTCCGGTATCATCCCGTGAGATGCTTTTAACCGAACAACTTCATCACTCCATATACAACAATAACCATTGAGAAAACAAAGGTGATGCCAAGGAAGATATTTCTGCCAGTACCCGCAGTAAACTCGCTGACGTATTTTTTCTTATTAATGAAGTATATGATAATCAAAACAGCAATAGGGGCAAGTATGAGATTGCCTGCCATTGCAAGAATTGCCTTAATCAGAGCCGGTAAGCTCCAGAAGGGAGAAAGCAGTGCCGGAACAGCGATCCAGAGGCCAAACGTCCACCGAAAAAGCTTGTTATCCTTGGTATATTTCCAGTTTTTCCCTACAATATCAAGGCAGAAATAGGCCTGAAGCATGGCAACCGAAACCAGCGTAGTGAATCCCGCAACCAGCAGTCCCAGTGAAAATATCTGAATAGTAATTGGCTGTAAAAAACCGGGAAGAGCGGGGGCAAGCACACGCGCTGCATCGGCAACTGTCTCGATCTGTGAATAATGGAGACCGCCGTTTGCACCGATATAAAAATTATGGAGTGCAGTTGTTCCCGCAACCACCACTATAACCGAAAACATTCCCCACAGAAATACAAAGTTGAGAATATTCTTTTTGAAACTTGCTTTAATATCAGCGGCAGTATATTCGGCATTGCTTGTAAAGTAACCGAATGACAGGAAAACAGAGGCAGGAAGAGCCTGTCCGGCAATACCCATAAGTTGGGTAAAAGCTCTTCTTACTCCATCCGAACCCACAACCTGGACATCAGCAGGAAGTTTGGGTATAAGTCCCCCGATAAGACCAATCCATGTCTTCCATTCAGTAAGACCTTTTATAGCAACAATGATAAAACACACAAGAATGAGAAAAAGAAGTCCAGTCATGACCTTTACTAGCCTTTTAAATCCACCGAAAAGGACAATGAGCAGCGAAATCACGGTTAGGATTACTGTTATTATGATTAGACCCGTTGTTGCTTCACCCCCTTCAGGAATATCCATACCTGATATACCGTATATTCCTTCAGCCATGACCGACATCTGTCCCATGTTCACAATAATGTTGAGCAACGATGTGGGAATTAACATGAACCAGGCAAGGGCTGGGTGTATTTCGGTTTTGATCATGTCTATCATACCACGCCCGGTGATGTTCCCAACCCGTGATGCCGAGTCAAGGGTAAAAAGAACCATGGGGATCACATAGAGTGCCACCCATAAGAGATCAAAGCCAAACCATGCTCCGGCAAGAAGGCGTGTCGATACTGCTCCGGCGCCGATCATACCTGCGGCCATAATTGCGGCAGGACCTACTACATTTCTGATAAAACGAGTCAGCGGGTTGTTCGAAAGAAAATTTGACATACTTTTCATTCTCCTCCGGCATTCCTCATAATGCCATTTGGTGGATTAACATCCTGTGTGTTTAGCTCATATTATAAAAAACGATTACAATATTCTTACTATTGTAACAGTTGAAAAACTGTCTGTCAACTTATTATTTACACGATAATAATACAGACCGTTTTATTTGTTATCATGGATTTGCTCTTATAATACATAGCTAAGCAGCAATATAAAAACCATACTGTAAACTTCAGTTATTATTTCCATCGATGACACGGTAAACCACGCCAAATCTGTTATGATGCACCTTTTCAAGTCCCGGGTGCTTTTGATCGACATTGAGCAGAACCCTCAGTTTCGGACGTGCATCCGCCTCGATACCTGTATAGACAACATAGGCAATATCATTTTCCATGCAGACTTCGACAAGGTCTTCGACAGTTTCCGGTTCCACAGGGAATACGGTGAAATCGAGTCCCGAGAAATAGGCGACATGAGGTACGCGCGCTGTAATTTTCTTTGATGTGTCAGGTTTTGTTTTTTTCAGAGCCACACCAAGATCTTTCAGTTCATTGAGGAATGCCGGCGGATTCTTTATTTCATTCAGGGTGGATGAAGTTGCGTTATAGGAATAATTCAAGAGAACAATGGAAAGTATAATAATCGCTGTATAGGAGAAATACCTTGAAAATTTTCTTTTTTTATTCACTGTAAAAGGCCATACTGCAAGCGGCACATAAAACACCAGAAGGATTAGAGAAAATCGCAGATTATAAAAAACAAGGGTTAAAATAAGGAAATAGAAAAGACCAAATGAAAAATACACAAGTTTTTTCTTTTCGACACTTTCAAACCAGAACATTATGAATCCCAATATCACAAATATTCCTATCCCCCATCCGAGAAGGTCACGCATATCTGAGAAAAAATGTTTAAAAACATTCATAGTCATGCTTTTAAAAAAATGAATCGGGTTGTAAAAAAATATATCCCCCAGACTGGTGAATTGTTTTGGGAGAGCATCAGTCCAGTTATCATACATAACCCCATCCTCACCGAGGGCATAGAATTCGAGCATAACGTTGATATAATTCTCATTATAAACAGGACTGCCGGTTGCTACCCAGTTGGGAACAAACCAGGGAAGACCTGCAAGGATGAATATACCTATCCATATTCCTGTCCGTTTCATACGCTCACGCATTGAACCTCCGACAAGGGCGAGATAAAACATTGCTCCCATGGCAATAAAAGCCCCGTTGTATCGTGTAAGAAACGCACATACACCGCACAATGCTGAAAGTGCAATATCCCGAATCCCCCTTTCTCTGAACAGAAAATACATCGAAAGAACACAGAGCGCCATGAACGGCATATCGGACCCGGCTCGAAATGTATAGCTTTGAAATACAAAATTGGTTGAGACAGCAAACATAACAAGTACCGCTGTAATGCTGTTGAACATCATTTTTACGAGAAAATAAACAGTAATCAAAAAAACACCGCTGGACATAAGGTTCAGGAGAAGACCGGCATTGAAATAATCTCGTATTACCAGATACATACCCGACAGGAGTAAAGAATAGAGCGGTCCCTTGGCTCCGTAATTAAGAGGAGAGAACTGGCCGGAAAGGAGTTTTTTCGCCTGCGGAACAAGTTCAACATAAAAATCTGTCTCTACTCCAAGCCTTCCTATTTTGTGATATCGGAAGGTGTAATAGCTCATTACGCCGAAATAAATGACCGCCAGCACCCACGGAAACCACGGTTCGCACCGGTCATACACTTGTATGAGACGTTGGGAAAGACCTTTTTTCTTTTTTGGGACAGTATTTTTGTTATAATATTTATTTGTGAGACGCTTTTTTTTCATATACTCTCCTGTTTATTCTTTCAAAAGGTATACCAAGCACAACGGTCTGTCAAGTGTATCTATATGACTTTTTGGTTTTATTCGATACTGCCGTCCGGTTTGCTTCATATTTCCCCATCTGTTAAAAAGGGCTTGAAGCGCATCATAAGTATGTGTATTTTATTCAGGAAGAAAACAAAAGACATATTGGAGGAAAAGTGAAACTAAGTATTGTAATCCCTGTCTATAATGAACTGGATACCATAAACGACATAATCGATCTTGTTCGCGAAACACCTTTTGACAAGGAAATTATCATTGTAGATGACTATTCCAATGACGGCACCCGTGAAATATTAAAGAACAGGGAATCCGAACCCAACCTTCGAATCTTCTATCACCAGAAAAACACGGGGAAAGGTGCAGCTTTGAAAACAGGTTTCACTCATGTCACCGGGGATATAGTTATAATTCAGGATGCCGACCTCGAGTATGATCCTTCCGAGTATGGCAAACTCATAAAGCCTATATGTGATAACAGGGCCGATGTTGTTTACGGCTCCCGTTTTCAGGGAGGGCCGCGACGTGTCCTCTATTTCTGGCATAGTCTCGCCAATAAAATCCTGACCCTTTTTTCGAATATGTTGACCAATATGAACCTGACCGATATGGAAACATGTTACAAGGTATTCCGCCGTGAAGTTATAGAAAAGATCGATATCAAATCAGCCCGTTTCGGAGTTGAACCCGAAATTACTGCAAAAATCTCCAGGCTCGGCGTACGCATCTTTGAAATCCCCATCTCCTACTATGGCCGTAAGTACAACGAAGGTAAAAAGATCGGCTGGAAAGACGGTATCAGCGCATTCTTTTCAATCATACGATTCAGGTTTTTCGATTAACATGCCCGTGGAACAGATCAACATAGGACCCGAAACATTACGGCGGATGAGTGCCCTCGACCGCTACAATGACTGGATTATCGAGCGTATCATGCCCTGGGTGGGAGACACCGTGCTCGAAGTCGGAGCAGGTATCGGAAATATATCACGGTATTTTCTTGACAGGAAACGCCTCATTTTAAGCGATGTCAACGAGGAGTATCTGAAAATCCTTCGAGAAAAGTTCGGCGATCATCCTAATGTCTCCTATGAAAGATACAATCTTGAAGAATCAGCCTCCCGTCTGTCAGATAACAAGATCGACACGATCATGGCCCTTAATGTCCTTGAGCATATTGACCATGATGTCCACGCCCTCAAGGAGATGGCCTCCATCCTTTCTCCGGGAGGACATATCATCCTTCAGCTTCCGGCGCATAAGATTCTCTATGGCTCCATTGACCGTAACCTGGCTCATTTCAGACGCTACACCATACGAGAGATACGCCGAAAGTTTGACGAAAGCGGTTTGAAAGCCGAATGTTTTTTCAGGATGAATATGTTCGGCGCACTCGGATGGTTTCTGTATTGCCGTATTCTGAAACGGCCATTACTGCCTGAGGGCCCTCTCAGCCTGTTCAACAAGCTCACACCGGTTTTCATGGCTGTTGAGCGCACATTTCCGGTACCGTTCGGCCTGTCCATAATAGCGGTTGGGCGAAAGGAAGACTGAATGCCCGAAAACCTTAAAAGAAAACGCGAATGGGCAGAATCGCTTATTTATAAAGTCGATCCATCGTTCAAACAGCGCTGGGAAGTATATGACGGTATTTTGAAGCGCCTGACCGGTTCAGGGGCGCGCTGGCTTGATGCTGGCTGCGGCAGTAATATAGCCATAGATGAATTTCAATGTGCGTTCAATGCTGGCATCGACAGCTACCGTCATCCGGAAGTAATGCACACTGCTCCAAACCATTTCGTACTCGGAACTGTGGAAAACCTTCCCTTCCGGGACGGTTCGTTCTCGCTTGTTACACTGAATACGGTTATTGAGCATATCAAGAATCCTGAATCCGTATTAAAGGAAATATCCCGAGTGCTTCAACCCGGTGGTCACATGCTGGTTCATACGACAAATATTTATTCGCCGGTTATATTCACAGGAAAGCTCATACCAGAGAACATACGAAACCTGTTTTTTACAAGATTACTGTCTGCGCGTGAAACCGACGTATTCACTGCATATCACAAAGTTAACTCACTTGGCGCTTTCAAAAGGATCGAGGATTTCGAGATAGTGGAATTCCATGCAGTACAGGACCTTAACTGGGCAAACCGGCTGGTTTTCATCGGTCTTTTGGCCTATCACCTGTTCACCAGACTGCCGGGAATGTGGCGGCTGAGAACCAACCTGATCGTACTTTTACGAAAAACAATTTCATAGCCAAACAAATTCACCATGGGATCACTGACAATTCTGATAATCGCCGTGGGACTCGCGATGGACGCTTTCGCCGTTTCGGTCGCTGTCGGCATCAAATCAGGAAATGTTACGAACAGACAAACATTCCGGCTCGCTTTTCACTTCGGGTTTTTTCAGTTTATTATGCCCGTTCTGGGATGGGTGTGCGGTTACGCCGTGGAAAATATTATTGCACCGTTCGACCACTGGGTTGCATGTGGGCTTCTTACTTTTATCGGTGGCAAAATGATCCTCGAATCTTTTAAAAACGATATCCCTCAAACGTTTTCGAATGATCCTACACGCGGTTTGACTCTACTTGGTTTGTCAGTGGCAACGAGTATCGATGCGTTTGCGGTCGGCCTCAGTCTCGGTGTGCTGAATAGAGGTATATGGTATCCAAGCATTATCATCGGGCTTGTCGCAGCGGCATTTACCGTGCTTGGACTGGAACTTGGAAAGAGAATCGGATTGATACTCAGTAAAAAAATGGAGTTTGCAGGCGGCGTTATCCTCATCGGGATAGGAATAAAAATTGTCCTCGATCATACCGTGTTTGCCGCATAGTTAAATTGGCAGGGCACAAGCTGAAGAGGAATTCCATATCATCCGGATGTGTCTTTATGAAAGACTGAAATCTTTAACGATGTATCGTAACACCTGTTCTCATACAATGATCATGGATCGGACACTGTGAACATAACGGTGATATGGGCTTACATGTATTCTGTCCAAAACTCACAAGCAGGTCGTTTAATTCAATCCAGTATTGAGTGGGAAGTTTTTCCATCAAAGCGAACTCGGTTTCTTTTGCAGTCCTCGTCGAAACGTAACCCAGTCGGTTTGAAATACGGTGTACATGGGTATCGACACAGATACCCTCCTTGTTGTATCCAAGTGTTAATACCAGATTAGCGGTTTTTCTGCCAACACCTTTAAAACTGAGTAGTTCATCGAGATCATCAGGCACCTTCCCGTCATACTTCTCCATAAGTGTCCTGCAAATCTCAAGGATAGTGCGTGTCTTATTCCTGTAAAAACCTACCGGATAAATTGCCTTTTCGATTGTCTTTTTGTTCAACGCTAACATTTTTTTGGGTGTCTTTGCAAGCTTAAAAAGACGCTTTGAAGCCTCACGAGTAACCTCGTCTTTTGTTCTTAAACTCAAAACCGTAGAAATGAGAACTTGAAATGGATCTCTTGTTTTTTGCACCATTTCTGTGACAACAGGCTTGCGCCATTTTGCGGTCTCGGTATGAAGCAGTTTTATGATTTTGTCGATATCATGTACCATACATTAACCGGATATAAAGTAGTTTTATGAAAATGATAATATTATGGTGAAAAATTTCACTGGATGAATATGTTTTTCAGCTACAGTCTTTACTTATTGTTTCTTTTTTTCATTTTATATACTACCGTTCCATATACTTCTTGTCAAGATTTAAATACATTAATAATATTGAAAAATTGTTATTTATTTTTCTCAATAGTATATTACAATTGGGGAGGTTACAGTAATTTATGAGAACACTATGGTTTTTATTTGTACTATTATTTTACACTGCACCATATGCTTATGCAAAAGCAACAGTATCCCCTGTGCTCTACTTCATGAGAAGCACAGACTCTGCCTTCCTTTCGAAGCTCGCCGGTTCCGGTGATATAAAAACATCACCGGTCACTGTAAGATTTTCCCGTGATCCTGACACTGACTTTATTAACAAGCTGGAACAGCATGGTCTTACGTTTAAAAGAGATAATGGCTTCATTATTCATACAAAGCATATTTACCTTGCGACAGTTGTGCTTGACAGTCTCGAGTCACTTACTCAAATTGATGAGATACTACGAATAGAAAATGCTGTCAAACCATTCTGTGCCTCTACATTAAATGTTTCCAATCCACAGGTTCAGGCGTCGCTTGTCTGGAATGCATCTCCTGACATCGGGACGATCAACGGTGACGGGATAATTGTAACAAACGTAGATACAGGAATCGATATATATCACCCCGGTTTCTTTCATCCCGATGGCGGAAAATATGAATGGATAGATGTCAATTCAACAGGAGCATTTGAAAACGGTATCGATGCTGTTGATCTGAATAATAATGGTTTTCCCGATAATGGTGAATCACTCAGGTTTTTTGATGCCTCATTTTCTGATCCGCTCGGTCTTATGGAAAGAACCGGGGATGTATATGATGCTGACATCGACTGGCTTTACAATGACAGGAATGGTAACGGTGTTCGGGATTTCGGCCCGGATGCCGGATTCAACGAAAAGGATCCCTCATACGGTGAACTTTTCTTTATCATTACAGATATGACCGGAAACAACCGGCTGGATCCCGGTGAAACTCTCACTGCTCTTGGTACATCAAGAATTATTGCCACATTTGACAAAAAGGGAAAACATTTCCGTGGTATCGACCTCTTTGAGTCAGAAGGTGATTCCACCAATCACGGGACCGGTGCATGCGGCATTGTCGGTGGACAGGTTCCCGGCAGACGGCTTGTCGGTATGGCTCCCGGGGTAGAATTTATAAGCGTTGACCGCCAGGACACCGATATGATCGAAGGTATTTTGTGGGCACGAGATATGGGTACTGATATTATTATGTACGAGTTCGGATCATGGGTATTTGAGTTCCTTGACGGCACCTCAGATATTGAGGTTTTGATTGGTGACCTTTATGATGAAGGAATTCACCAGTTTACTGCATCAGGAAATCTGACGGGACCTGCACGAAAAAAACACTCGGTTCTTTTAATCCAACCCGCAGATGAGGATACTTTAAATTTTTCCGTACCTGAATCGGGAATTACAAATGTATATATCAGTTTGTTATGGAGGGGGGAATTACCGGACCCATCAATAAAGCTCACCTATGGTATATATTCGGTAAACATTACTGGTAAAAGTAATCATCCTTCACCCCTTGGGAACTATTCAGTTTTTTCTGGAATAGACGTATCCCCGGTCAAATATACTAACAGAATGGATATACTCATTACTTCCAAAACCGCCATACAGGGTGATATGTCGTTTGTTATTACAAATAAAACAGGAACATCCATTGAAATTGATGCATATGTTACTGACGATAAAACTGTTTGGATGTACGGAACACAATTTAAGAATCACCTCACCGATGACGGAACGATTTGTTCACCCGGCACGGCGGAAAAAGGAATAACAGTTGGTGCCTATGATCCCCGTGGTACACGCAATATTCGGGGAGATCTCAATGATTTCAGTTCCTGGGGTAAAACAATCGACGGGAGGCGTGCCGTTGATATAACAGCTCCCGGCACACTCGTCTATTCACTGACTTCACATGATGCAGTAGGCGGTCAACCCGGTGGATATATTGACTATGGGGGAACGAGCGCCTCACTTCCACACGTAGTCGGCTGCGCAGCTCTTGTTTTGCAGGCATCTCCCGGTATATCACCTGATGAATTATCATCTATCCTTTTGAATGGTGCACAGGCTGACAAATTTACCGGTATTATACCCAACGATAAATGGGGATTCGGGAAACTGCGGGTTTATGACTCGCTCATTTATGCAGATATAATTGTTACCATCGATAATGAAAAAGAACCGGTTGGTTTTTCTGTTTCCTCGTGTTATCCAAATCCATTTAATGAAAGCGCATCATTTGATATTTCTTTTTCTAACAGTACCGGCTCATTTGTTGAATTTACCATATACACGACAACCGGTCAAAGAATTCGATCAATACAAATTCCAGTAATGAAAGCCGGTTCATTTACATTAACATGGAATGCCCGCGATGACTACGGAAATCCCGTTGCAACCGGTCTTTACATTTTCAGTTTCACCAACAAAAATAACACAATAACCAAAAAAGCGCTTTTTCTCAAGTAATCATTAATATTTCATTTAGATAATGTGGTGTATATCCTAAAAAAAAAGGCTGCCGTTTTCACAGCAACCTTTTTAATTGAGTCAATTATTTTCTATTAATCTTTG
>JBHPFF010000067.1:0-14431 GCA_042572165.1 Candidatus Latescibacterota bacterium
GGCAGGCTTATTATCTACCGTGAGGGTCATACTGAACTCCCCGTCTGTTTGTATATATCCAATCTCCGCGATTTAAAGCCAGGTATTAACGAGTTTTTCTGGAATGGCCGTGACCTCAATGGAAACATGGTTCCTCCGGATTCGCTGACATATTATACATTCATATACAACAAAAAGGCACCGGCAACATGGGTTGCTGTCGGACCTCAAAGCCGGTATGGGATGGTAAGCATCGAACGAACGCTTTCGGGTCTTAAGGCAGTAACGCATGATGACAGGTCTTTACGTTCTTTCAGCATAGGCGGTTCTGTACGTGCCCCGGAGCCCAGAGATATTCTTTTTCTGGAAAATATTCTTGACGGACAGTCGATTACAGGGCTTTGCCGGGGCGAAGACGAAAGAGTATATATCGGAACCAGCGCGGGGATCGTGTGTGTTTATGTGAGAAAGGGCAAGGCGGTGCATGATATTTCGTTCGGCAATAGCGGTTATATTGCATTTAAGGATTATCGCGGACGTCTGCCGGGGAATCCGTCATACAGTAACGGTGTATTGTATGTGGGTATGGGAGGTGGAGGAGGCAGGAATGTGTGCATTGCTGTCCTGGACGGGAAAACAGGTGAGTTCCTTTCCGAGATTGACCTCGGTGATTTTTTCGGCATGCACGCAAACCCGCCCTCGATTACCGCAACTGAAAAAGGCCTGTATTGTGCCCATCCCGACAATGCTTATGTCCTGAATATAGAACATAACGGAGATATCCGGTGGATCTGCGATGCCTCCGACCGGACAGTAGGGAAAGATACTGACGGGAGAAGTTTCATGTATGGCATCGGCGTGGACCAGTATGGCTTTTCCTATGTAAATACTCCCGGATATTCCGCGAGATGTGCCGTGATTGGCCCTGACGGGATGGGGCTTTTCAGGGTTATCCTTGTGAGTCTTCCAGGACTTCGGGTAAGCTCTGCCGTGCCGATGATCGAGGGAAAGGAGACAGACGGTTTGTATTTTGTCACGAGAGGTGGTGACATCCCTTATATTTTTCATGTCCCGTATACGATAAGAAAGGGACTCATAGTTGATGAAGAGGAATATATATTGACGCCGACAGCCATTTGAATTATTCCCATTGTAAATCTTATGCGTTTATACGCATTTATGGGAAGCAGGAAATGAAATAAATAATCCGAATTAGTTTCTAAATCCAGATGTTGCTTGAAATTGTAATTTTAACGGATTATGTTAAAATCATATGGATAAAAACCTTAACAATATCAATATCGTCCTGGTTGAACCGCAGGTTCCCGGGAATATCGGCGCATCAGCCCGCGCAATAAAGAACATGGGATTTTCAAGACTTGTACTGGTAAAACCGTGGTTCCACAATCACCCACAAGCACGGTACATGGCGCACGGCAGCGAGGACATTCTCGAAAAATCAAAGGTTGTCGATGATATCGGTGAAGCGGTTAAGGATTCAGTGCTGGTGGTGGGAACCACCCGGCGTAAACGTCATAATGTGCCTTTCATGAATCCTAAAGAGGCAGCGCCCGAAATTCTCGGTAGTTCACGAAGCGGGCCGGTATCCCTGCTGTTCGGCCGTGAGGACAAGGGGCTTACGAACGAAGAGCTCAAGTGGTGCCAGCTAATCGTTTCGATACCGTCATCGCTCGCGCAACCATCGCTAAATCTTTCGCAGGCGGTCATGGTACTCTTATATGAGCTTTTTTCTGCGGTTTATCCGGGCGAAGTGACTCAATATGATCCTGCACCGGCATCGGAGATTACTGAAATGTACGATCACCTGCTGAAATCTCTCACCACCCTCGGACTGCGTCAGTGGAACGATGGTGATAATTACATGAAATCTCTCAGGCGGGTGTTTTCGAGAACCGGCCTGGAGCATCGTGATGTAGCAACGATTCATAAACTCTGCGGAGAAATCGATAAATATTCGGTTCGTGTCAGGGCTAAAATGGAAAAAGAGCGTGAGAATGAGTGAACAAAACCGGGCTCAGCCGGTCGGGACAGCACGCATGGAAATTGCGGTTTATCCGCTGGGAACAGGCGATGCGAGTGTATCGAAAGAAGTTTCAGCAGTCTTTGATGTGCTCGAACGGTCCGGCCTCTCTTATGAGATTACTGTTATGGGAACCATAATCGAGGGTAGTCCGGATGAGTTGTTCGCTCTGGCACGCCGGCTTCATGATGTGATTTTTTCAGACAAGGTAAAGCGGGTGGTTACGGTTATAAAGATTGATGATAGAAGATAACTGTAATGGGGCAGTCAGGAGTTTAGTAAGACCTATGTTAGACAACCGAACAAAAATGAGTGCCAGCGACTGGCCTGTAATTCGATGGATGCTGATAATCAGGCCCGCAATCGTCACTGCAACGCTCGGAGTTGCTATTCTCATTTACCCCCCTGATATGATTAACAAGCCTTCACTCGCGATTGTAGTGTTTGGTATCTATATTTTAACTTTGCTTTACTGGTTCGCACATAAAGCCCTAAAAATATCACGATCCGTTCTGGGAACTGCAATTTCTTTCGACATATTTATCATTACAGTTATTATCCACTACACGAACGGTTATGATTCACCTTTTGTAGGTTTTTATTTTCTCTCGATAATGTGTGCCTCGCTCTTTTTCAGGAAGATAATAACCTATCTTTTTGCAACCCAGGCTGTTATATTTTATCTATTATATGTGTTTGTTCTCAGACGTTTTCTTGTTCCATCGTTCGAGCCGGGGGATGTGGGTTTAAATGTTGTTTATGGAACCATTATTTACTGTATATTATTTTACGGTATCGGTTTCTTTTCAAGTTATTTTGCCGAAAAGCTTCTGGGCAAAGACACCGCCCTGACAGGTGCCCTCAAGCTTCTGAAGGAAGCCAGGCTCGACACATCGGATATCCTTCAGAGCATGACCAACGGTCTCATAACCATTGATATGTTCGGACGGATAATGTATATGAATCGTGTTGCAGAAGATATATTACAGGTAGACAGAGGAGTTGTAGGGGAAACGTATAAGACAGTTTTTGATGAGCGTGCACAGGAACTGGTCAGGATTTTTGACGCTCAGGTTGAAAGTACATCATACGTTACTGAAAAGGAGATAGAAGTTCATGATAAAAGCGGTTCATGCATCCCCCTCGGTTTAACTTCCATGCCTCTGTATGATGCCGACGTCAGCCTCAGAGGCATTATTGTAAATTTCAAGGATCTTACCGAAAAAAAGAAGCTTCTCGAAATGCTTCGCCAGTCAGAGCGGATGGCTGCAATCGGCGAACTTTCTGCGGCTATAGCTCACGAGATAAGAAATCCTCTGGCCTCGATCTCTAATGCGGTTGAAATTCTTTCCGAAAGCCTGGAGAAAAAGGATATCCAGAATACCCGGCTATTAGACGTTCTTGAAAAGGAATCAGACAGACTTCACCGTATCAGCACGGAATTCCTGCAGTTTGCCCGTATAAAAAATCCACATACGGAATCGGTAAAACTGAGAAACATAATAAACGAGGTATTAATTCTTATCGACAACGATCCGAAAAAAACAGATGAAGTTGTTATTTACAATAATATTGATGAAAATGCTGAAGTTCTTTTTGATGCTGATCAGTTGAGGCAAGTTGTTATTAATATTATAATTAATAGCCTTGAGGCAGTTGACGGTCATGGGCAGATAAAAATCGAAGTTGAAAAACATCCTCCCAATTTATATAAATATGTCAGAGTAGTGTTTACTGACAACGGCCCGGGATTTCCTGATGGTGCATTGGGACACATGTTTGAACCTTTTTACTCAACGAAACAGCATGGGACAGGACTTGGGCTGGCACTGGTAAGAAAATTGGTTGTTGGAAATAACGGTCGTGTGTTTGCACGAAACAGAGATGGTGGAGGAGCGGAAGTTACCTTGGATTTGAGAACAGGTGGAGCTGAGTGATGGCGAAAAGAATTCTTGTTGTTGATGATGAAAAGAGCATGAGAGATACGCTCAAGATCATGCTTGAAAAAGAAGGTTTTGAGGTGGATTCCGCCGAAAACGGAGCTGAAGCTCTTAAAATGTTTGAAAATGATAATTATGATTTGATTATTACTGATCTGAAGATGCCGGAAGTTGATGGGATAAAATTGATAGAAACATTAAACTCCATGGGCAGCGACACTTCCATTATTATTATGACTGCTTACGCATCAAAAGAACAGGCCATCAAAGCACTCAATCTGGGAGCAACGTTTTTTATTGAAAAACCTTTCAAAAAACCCGAACTCATGAATTTTATCAACCGTTCCATAAAGATGGAGGATTTGATCAGAGAAAACAGGGAACTGAAAGCAAATATATCACAGTCTTCCGGTCTGGATAAGATCATTGGAACATCCAAGGAAATATCCACTGTCAGGGAACTTTTACGGAAAGTGGCAAAAACTGAGTCCACAGTACTCATTACAGGTGAAAGCGGGACAGGTAAGGAGGTAGTGGCACGTGCACTCCATGCTGTCTCATATCGTACCGATGGAAAGTTCGTAGCAATCAACTGCGGTGCGATTCCTATCGAACTTCTCGAAAGTGAACTGTTCGGCCATATTAAAGGTTCATTCACAGGAGCTGTAAAAGACAAGGTCGGACTGATGGAAATGGCTAATGGCGGAACCTTTTTCCTGGATGAGGTTGGTAACACAGCACCATCAATACAGGTGAAGATACTTCGTGCAATTCAAGAGCGTGAGATATTGCCGGTAGGCGGGCAAACACCAAAAATAATCGATATCCGTTTAATTGCCGCCACTAACGAGAACCTTGAAGAAGCAATAAACCGCGGCGGATTTAGAAAGGACCTCTATTACCGTCTCAATGTCATAAATATCCACATTCCACCTCTCAGGAAAAGACGTGAAGACATCGAATTGTTGTTTATGCACTTTCTGAGACTGAAAGACCAGGCTGGAAAAATTGATTATGATTCAGTACCCAAGGATTTGGTGGAGGTTCTAACAAATTATGAGTGGCCGGGTAATATACGTGAGCTTGAAAATCTTGTCGAACGATTGTTGGCGCTATCGACAAAAGGTAAAATAAGCGTTAATCTGCTTCCTGATCATATCAAGAAACCGGAACAAAAACAGCTTGTAAGCGACAGCGACTTTCATATTCCCTGCATGGATGACATAGAAAAATCATATATTCACTGGGTTCTTACACAGCAGGGCGGACAGAAACAGAAGGCAGCCGAGATCCTCGGAATAGGGCGTTCAACACTCGATCGAAAGATAGAAAAATATGGCCTTGATGTATAATTACCACCATTCATTCTGAAAAACTGACTGTTTTACATATAATTATTTTAGTGAGATCTGTACACTTTTTTCACAAAACCATGTAAAACGGGGAATAATGTATTTCCGTTTCATGAAGTCTTTGTCACATAATTCATGATTTTATTACGGATATAATGTTTCAAAATGAAAATATGTGTGTCAAAATAACTAAAAGAAAAATTAAATGATTTCTTTTTTTATGATATGAAAAATTGGTAAATATATAAAATACAATGTGATATATTGTTAGAATTTTTTTGGCACGTTGTTTGCGAGTTTAACATAACACAGAATCAACAGTAACCAAGCAGATTTGGAAAAGAGATTGTGCGAATGCATGATCTTCAGAATCATTTATTAATCTTTTTTAAGGAGGTTTGTTATGTTTCGGAGAGGTGAAAAGGGATTCACTCTGGTCGAACTGATGATCGTGGTTGTTATTATCGGTATTCTTGCCTCGATCGCTATTCCCAGGTTTTCAGCTATTATCAGCAGGTCCAAGACGACTGAAGCCAAAAATATCTTGAACCAGATCATCCAACTTGAAACTTCCAATTACTACACCAACAGCGCATATGTGGACTTTGACAATATTGATGTTCCTGCAATAGGTTACGAAGTAGCAGCAAATGCAAGGTTTTCCTACAAATTTGTAACTGATGGCGTTGATGCAACATTAGGTTTGGCAACAGCCACAGAGATTGGAGATGTTGACGGCAACGGCAATTCCGCCACGGAAGGTCTGACACTTGATACCGACAAAAACAAAGGTAATTTGACCGCTGATATGATGTGGTAAATGTTGCACTCTTTCATGATAGATTACATAAAGGCTGGTAGATGACTACCAGCCTTTTTTTAACCCGTTGCAACTCATTAACTGTGAAGTTTATAATGTATCAAAATAGCAGGATATATATCAATTTGAAAATAAAATGGGATTAAAAGAAGAATAATAAATTTTTCATAATATTTATAACTATTTAAATTACAATATAATATAGTCATCTGTAGATTATCACTCTTTATTGGCACGCCGTTTGCAAACATATTAATTGCATGCACAAATTATTGAAAAGTGAATGGATATAAAGATTAATTTATGAAAAAAATATCAGGAAACATCAAAGAAACTGTTTTTCAGGAGGGATGCACTGATGAGGATAAATGAAAAGGGATTCACTCTTGTCGAATTAATGATCGTGGTGGTAATTATCGGTATTCTTGCTTCGATCGCTATTCCGAGATTTTCCGGTATCATAAGCAGGTCAAAAGCTACCGAGGCAAAGACAATACTTAATGAAATCATCGTAATCGAATTAGCTTATTTCTACCAGGAACAAAATTATTTAGACTATGATAATATTGATGTTCCCTCAATAGGTTTCGAATTACCAATAAATGCAAGATTTTCCTACAAATTTGTAACTGATGGCGTTGATGCTACATTAGGTTTGGCAACAGCCACAGAGATCGGAGATGTTGACGGCAACGGCGCTGTCGCCACGGAAGGTCTGACACTTGATACCGACAAAAACAAAGGTAACCTGACCGCCGATATGGTATGGTAAATGAAAAACACTTCCATATTAGCAAGGGCAGGAGGAAAACCACCTGTCTTTTTTCATGATTCAAAAATGCATGTACAAAAGGCAATAGAACTATATACTTAAAGCACATTCTTTGAATGCCTCTTCAGTTGCAGCGATAGTGGTTTCCAGGTCGCTGTCCTCATGAGCAATTGAAATAAAAGCAGCTTCAAACTGTGAAGGCGGTAGAAGTATACCGCGTTTCAGCATAGCCCTGAAGAATCCGGAAAATAACGTCGTATCGCTTTCTGAAGCGCTTGATAAATCTGTAACCGGGTTTTGGGTAAAGAAAATCGTAAACATCGAGCCTGTTATATTGATGGTTATATCAATGCCCGCTGCCTCTGCCGCTTTTTTGAATCCCTTAATAAGTTTTGTACCGGCTTTTTCAAGCCGTGTATATGTCTCGTCATTGTCAATGAGGTTCAAGGTGGCAAGGCCTGCTGCCATGGCAAGAGGATTTCCCGAAAGCGTCCCCGCCTGGTAGACCGGTCCCAGCGGGGCGAGTTGTTTCATGATTTCTGTACTGCCGCCATAGGCTCCGACTGGAAGGCCTCCGCCGACAATCTTACCAAGGATTGTCAAATCCGGAATGACTCCATAATAACTCTGGGCGCCACCTCTCGAAATTCTGAATCCGCTCATCACTTCGTCGAAAATGAGAATAATTCCTTCAGATGCGGTAATATCACGAAGATCCTCGAGAAAACCCGGGGATGGTGGCACTGTGCCCATATTACCTGCAACCGGTTCCACAATAATAGCCGCTATCTCGTTTGTGTTGGCTGAAACGATCTCCCGGACCTGATCGGAGTCGTTGTATTCTGCGACAAGCGTATCCGCAGCAGTACCGGGAGTTACACCTGCACTGCCAGGGATACCGTGGGTCAGAGCACCAGATCCCGTTTTGATAAGAAAACTGTCACCATGTCCGTGATAGCAGCCGGCGAATTTCACTACTTTGTTTCGACCGGTATATCCCCGCGCGAGACGGAGTGCACTCATGGTTGCCTCGGTACCGGAATTAACCATTCTGAGCAGTTCAATCGAGGGCATCATAGCACAAATTTTTTCGGCAAGAAGGATTTCTAATTCTGTCGAAACACCGAAACTCGTTCCTTTTGCTACAGCCCCGGTAATGGCTGAAATTACAGCAGGGTTGGTATGACCGCAGATTAAAGGACCCCACGAACCAATGTAATCAATGTAGAAATTGGCATCGGCATCCCAAATATGACAGCCTTCAGCCCGCTCGACAAACAGTGGATCACCGCCTACAGAAAGAAATGCCCGTGCGGGTGAATTAACTCCGCCGACTATTGATTTTGAAGCACGTTCATGGAGAGAGCGTGATGTGCCAAAATGTGCTGTTTTCATGTTCTAATCCTTTTTGGTATATAAATACAACTCGGTTCTTCTGCAAGGTAATCGCCGGTCGTGTAGTATGCCCTTGCCCTGCATCCTCCGCACACGGTTCCGTACTCGCAGATACCGCATTTGCCATGATAATTAGCCATATCTCTGATTTCAGTGAAAAATTCTGAATTTTCCCAGATATGTTTGAGATCGTATCCGCAGGATCTCAGGTCGCCAGCCTCAATTTCGAGAAATCCGCACATCTGAACCTTGCCGATATGTGATACAAATACAAATCCCTGACCGCCGAGACAACCCCTCGTCATCGAAAAGACTTTACCCCCCGAACCATGTGTACGATGTGCCGGGCTTGAAGATGCCAGTTCACTCCTTTCAGGTTCACCGGATGCCGCTCTCATTTGCTTCATGACACGGCTGTAGTGAGGGCTGCATGTGGGCTTGATTTCTATGAGAGATTTCGCAGCGATTTCTGAAATTCTTTTGAGGGCTGATTCATAAGCCTCACCGGAAAGGGCAAAATCAGCAAGTCCCTTTCCTCTGCCCATCGGGACAAGCAGGAACGGGTGAAACGCTACCGCTCCAAGTTCAACCGCACGATTATAAAGCGCCTCTAGCTCACCGATGTTCAGGGTTGTGATGGTACTGTTGATCTGGAAATCAAGACCGAATCTTTTAGCCGCCTCAATCCCCCCGATTGCCGCCTCAAATGCTCCGTGAACACCGCGGAATTCATCGTGACTCTCAGAAGTCGAACCGTCCAGGCTCACGCTTATCCTCAAGACTCCCGTTTGAAGCAGTTTCGGTACGGTTTCATCGGTGAGAAAGTTCCCGCATGTGGCGAGTACGGTCCTGAATCCCAGCGAGGAGGAATATGCGGTTATATCAAAGATATCTGGACGGGTTAAGGGTTCCCCGCCGGTTATGATAATGATCGGTTTTGCGAATGATGCTGTGTTGTCAAGGACAGCCCTGATCTCCTCAAAACAAAGTTCATCCGGATACGATTCGTATCTGGAGTCACCGCGGCAGTGCCTGCAGGCGAGGGTGCATGTTCGGGTCACCTCAAGAGCAATGAGACGCAGCGGTGGTACGGTCATGAAAGTTTCCTCGCCGCATGACGCGCGAAGTAGGTGAAAATGAGGTCGGCTCCGGCGCGCTTAATGGATGTAAGGCTTTCCATCATGACCGTGTCAAGATCGAGCCAGCCGTTTCTTGCAGCAGCGTGAATCATGGTGTATTCACCGCTTACCTGGTAGGCTGCTATCGGAATATCAAAACGGTTCCGTGCCTCACGAATTATATCGAGATAGGGCATGGCGGGTTTCACCATAATAATATCAGCACCCTCCTCGATATCGAGGGCGATTTCTCTCATGGCTTCCCGTCTGTTTGCAGGGTCCATCTGGTATGACCGGCGGTCGCCGGACAGCGGGGTTGATTCAGCGGCATCCCTGAAAGGACCGTAAAAACCCGACGCAAATTTTGCAGCGTAGGAAAGTATAGCAACATGATTAAAACCATGCTCATCAAGGGCTTTCCTTATATGTTCCACACGACCATCCATCATGTCAGAAGGCGCAATTATATCGGCACCGGCTCGGGCATGTGACAGGCTTTCCCTGGCCAGAAGCTCGAGCGTGGCGTCGTTGTCCACATCCCCGTTCTTCATAACACCGCAGTGTCCATGATCGGTGTATTCGCACATGCAGACATCGGTTATTACTATGAGATCCGGAGTTTCTGACTTAATCGATCTTACCGACTGGGGAATAATGCCATTGTCATCATACGCTGCTGTACCGAGGGGATCTTTGTGATCCGGTATGCCGAAGAAAATGACCGATCTCACTCCATCCTGATATGCCTGAGCGCACTCCTCTGTAAGTGTATCGACCGAAAGCTGGAAAACACCGGGCATCGAGGGTACTTCTTTTTTAATATTCTTTCCTGGACGTACGAAAAGGGGGAGAATAAAATCATCCGGTGCTGGATTTGTCTCACGCACCATGTTACGCATCGAAGCCGTCCGCCGTAACCGTCTCATTCGAGTGAGCGGAAATCCCATAATCATTCCTCCAGAAAATATTTCATGCTCGTTTTTTTCAATTCATTAAGAGTTTTCAGCGCTATCATTGATGCTCCCTGGGCTGTATCTCTCATGGAATTTATTATATTGTTCATTTCCTTTTCAGTTTTTGCATGAACCATCGTATACAGTTCATAGGGCCAATCATTATGGGACTTTCTTCTATAGCAGTGACTAACCGCTGATATTTCAGCAAATTTTTTACCCCATGTGTCTATATGTTCGCCCTGCCAGGCGGCAAGTGTATTTACTGTGTAACCGACTTTCCTGTGATTGAGCCGTACCCCGAAACGACGAATAATACCCTCACTCAGCCACTTGTTAACTGTATTGATGAGTGCTGATTCCGTAGTGTTCGCAGTTTCAGCAATGATACTAAAAGGCTTTTCGTCGAGCGGGAACTCCATCTGGAGGGCTTTTACTATCTTTTTTTCCATATCTGACAGTGGCTTAACAGGATCAGTTCCATATGAGCCGGCTTTATGTTCCACACCGAAAACTGCACTGATTTTGTAAACATTGAGAACAGGAAGGTTAAAAACTTGTTTCACACCCGGGAAATTCCTGACCTGGAAAAAATTATCCTTAATGATATCTTCACTCAGGGCAGTAATGGTAAACCACAGGTTCACCTCATTATCTCTGAGATAGTTATGTGTGATCTCACGTTTTTCGAGCAATACCGCCGCCAGTTCAACGATCCTCTCCTTTTCCACTTCTGCGGCGACGAGAGTACTTGAATACCCTAGTTTTTTTGGATCGAATACCGGGCCGAACGTACGGACAGTGTGATTTTCAATAGATGATTGGAGACAATTGATAACCTTACGTTCCGTCAAACCAGTTTTTTCGGCTAACGCTTGAAACGGTCTTGAAATAACAGGAAAGTCTGACTGAAGGTGAAGAAGAAAATCCAGGTTTTTTTCGTTTTGTACCGACGATGTCATCCTATTCGATCCCTATTTCTTCATCAGTGAGATAACAGGCTGGATCAGGTGACCACACATCGCCAGTTACCGACTCGGCGCGCACACGAAAATTACCGCCGCACATGTCAAGAAAACGGCAGCGGGCACATCTGCCGGTAACATGCTCTTTTTTATTTTTTAACTTCATGAGAAAAGTATTTTCACTATTTAACCAGATATCTCCGAATGGGCGTTTACATATATTACCGAGAATACGGGTGCGCCAGAACTGGTCAGGGAAGACATATCCATCCCAGTTTATCGCAGCGACACCAACACCGGTATTATTACCACCGTTAAATTCAAGGAGTTTCAGAACGTTCGATGCTCTATCAGGATTTTCCCTCAACAGGCGCAGATAAAGGTAAGGGCCATCGCAGTGATTGTCAACAGTAAGAACTTCCACTTTTTTTCCGCGGTTATGCAGATCAACCGTTTTGTCTATAAGGAAGTTCACGACTTCCCGTGTCTTTTCATGGGATAATGTATCTTCAAGCATGCCCTCACCTCGACCGGTATAAACGAGATGATAAAAGCATACACGGGGGATATTTTCCTTTTCAATAATGCCAAAAATGTGAGGAATTTCACTGGCATTTCGTGCGGTTATAGTAAAACGCAAACCGGTTTTGATACCGGCATCACGAGCATTACGCAAACCCTCGAGTGACCGGTCAAATGCCCCCTGTATTCCCCGGAACCTGTCATGAATCTCACTGCCGCCATCAAGGCTTATCCCGATATACGACAATCCAATCCCGGCAAGTTCATCTGCCATTGTGGGTGTAATAAGCGTCCCGTTCGTCGAAATGACCGCACGCATACCTCGTTCAACAGCATATTTTGAAAGCTTTACAATATCCGGGTGAAGAAGTGGTTCACCCCCTGAGAAAAGAATGACCGGACAGCCGAAATCTGCAAGGTCATCAAGAACTTTCAACAGTTCCTGAGTGGACAACTCGTTCTCCCCCGCCTTGTTACCCGAACCAGCATAACAGTGAACGCAGTGCAGATTGCACCGCTTTGTTATGTTCATAATTACAACAGGTCGTTTGTCCTTTGAAAACTGCAGCAGGTGAGACGGGAGGTGCGCCGAACTGCGCCCGTACCTGAGCACATCCGACGGCTCGATCGTATCACAGTATAATTTTGATATTCCTACCATATTAACAACTCTGTAAATCTTTGATTTACCCTTATCTAAATTGAACGATTATTGTGTAGGGGCACCCCTTTCATCCTTCGCAGTATTGCTGCGGAGAATGGATGCGGTTGCCCTTAAAATTAAAATATAAATATAATATGCAGGCAGTGGCAATACCTGCTCCTATAATAATTTCCGAACCAAAGTTTCTCATTGTTGCACACAGGTATCAAGAATCGCTATGGCAAGACCAGCGGTTGTATACTCTGAAGCCTCGATATCGGGAGATTTCTGATATCGCATGAGCATTTCCGTAGTTTGGGGTCCAATGCTTGCGATTTTTACGGTATCATTCAGTTCATCGGGAGGTATCTGGTTAAAGAAGCTCTCAACGGTGGATGAACTGGTAAATGTAATAATATCGATGTATCCGCTTTTTATAGTATCCACCATATAAGGGGTAAGTTCTGCGGGCTGTGTGGAATAAAACGCTGCCTGATCCACCTCTGCTCCCTCATCCAGAAGCCTTTTATATAATATTTCACGGCCCTTGTCGGATCGAACCAGAAGAAACCTCAATCCCTCAATATGTCCCTGTTTAAATAGTGATTCAAATAAACCTTCGGCAATGAATTTTTCCGCCGTTATATCAGAATTTATTCCGTGGGTTGAGAGAGCCCTGGCTGTCACCGGCCCGATACTTGCTATTTTCACACCGCCGAGTGACCGTGTATCACAGTTATATTTTTTTAACGCCTTAAAAAATGATTCGACACCATTGGTACTTGAAAAAACGATGTAATCGTAATGTGACACTCTGTTCATGACCTTGTTAATTTCAGTGGTATCAATGGTATCCACCGTTTTAATAGTGGGCATCAAAAACGGCAGGGCACCATAAGAACGAAGAGCCCCGGAAAAAGAAACTGACTGCCCCAGAGGACGTGTGATTCCAATGCGCAGTCCTGCGAGCGGCCCGGGATCATACCATTGCAGAATATTGACATGTGCGGCTACTTTACCGACAACAAGCAGAGCCGGCGGATTTATCCGTTCCTTTTTTGCATCCTCTGCTATCGTTGCAAGTGTCCCGGTTATAACCCTCTGCACAGGTGTGCTGCCCTGTTCGATCAGTGCCGAAGGTGTTTCACCGGAAAGCCCGCCGGCTAAAAGTTCCCCGGTAATAGTCTCAAGGGCACCTACACCCATAAACACTACGATAGTATCGACTGCCCGAGCAAGCAGGCGCCAGCGCACCGGATCGTGTCCTTTTCCTTTAGCACCGTGACCGGTAGCGACTCCTACTGAGGAAGCGTAATTTCGATGAGTGAGGGGGATGCCCGCATAGGCCGGAACAGAAGTAAACGCAGAGACTCCCGGTACCATGGCAAAGGGAATACCTTCACGGTTCAGGTGTTCAGCCTCCTCGCCACCCCGCCCGAACAAAAACGGGTCGCCACCTTTCAGTCTCACCACCTCATATCCTTTCCGGCCGTATTCAGCAAGCATGGATATGATTTCGTCCTGGGTTTTTATATGGTTTCCGGCGCTTTTTCCCACATCGATAATGGTGCAACCGGGCTTGGTTTCACTTAAGAGCGTGGCATCGACCAGCCGGTCGTAAAGGACAATGTCCGCGCGTCTCAGTAAATCAAGCGCTTTAACTGTTATAAGACCCGGATCGCCGGGACCAGCTCCTACGAGATAAACCATTAACCATTAACTCCCTGTAAATTTCAGATTCCAAAAATAAAAGAAGGCGAAAATTTATGGTTCAGTGCCTGTGTCAATCCTGTGTCACCTTTTGTCAGCATCCAACTGTTTCAGAAATTTCAGCCCCATATTACGAACAGTTTCATGCAACTCTTCTCTGGATGTTTTAATTGTCTTTCGCAGTATCCCGCTGTCATCACTGTACGACACGCATCCACTGA
>JBHPFF010000068.1:0-14378 GCA_042572165.1 Candidatus Latescibacterota bacterium
TCCGCGCCAGGGATATACTAAAGATAATATGTTCTACCATCCTGAAATGAAATTCTTCTGAGCAGAAAGAGATTTCCATGGGGAACGAAGCTCATGGTCAGATTGTTGCCGAGTATGGCTCTTACAGCGATACCGGCATGCAGGATTGGTTCAGTGAGAGGGGGAAGGAGATGTCAGGTGTTACACACCGCAGGCATCTTACATATCATTTCACAGTTCTTGACAGTCCCGTTATAAATGCGTTTGCAGTGCCGGGAGGGTATGTGTATGTCACCAGAGGTATAATGGGATACTTTAACGATGAAGCCCAGTTCGCAGGTGTTCTTGGGCATGAACTCGGTCATGTAAATGCTCGCCATACAGCAGCGCGTTATTCAAAAGCAAAACTTGCCTCTTTCGGTATTGCGCTGGGGAGCATAATCTCAGAAGAATTTGAAAGATTTTCACAGCTTGCTTCACTTGGCACATCGTTTCTTTTTCTGAAATTTTCCCGTAATGACGAACGTGAAGCCGATAAACTCGGAGTTGAATATTCCTCGGCGGTGGGATATGATGCAACACATATAAGTATGTTTTTTAAGACGCTTGAACGACTCCAGCCAAAGGGAGGTTCTCTCCCCGCATGGCAAAGCACTCATCCTGATCCGGGAGACCGCATAAATGCGACGAGAAAGATGTCCCTTGCTTACCAGAAAAAGCATCCTGACATGAGATTCGTGGTTAAACGCGAAGAATACCTTGATCGGATTGACGGTATGACTTACGGTGATGATCCGCGCCAGGGATATACTAAAGATAATATGTTCTACCATCCTGAAATGAAATTCCAATTTCCAGTGCCTCCAGGCTGGAAGCTCACAAATAAGCCTGCCGAGGTACGCCTGACCTCTGAAGAACAAAAGGCGATTTTAATTTTTACCCTTGCGGAGGGTGCAAATCCAAATGAAACTTCCGTCAATTTTGCCAGGGGGAATAATGTCACCCTGTCAAGTTCAGAAAATTTCACCGCTAACGGCATGAGTGGTGTAAAAACATCAGGAGTACTCATATCCCAGAATCAAGAACTGGGTATCGCTTCATACTTCCTTAAAATGAATGATAACGTATTTGCATTTCATGGACTTGTCGATGCTTCCCAGTTGACGTCTTATGTGAGTGCTTTTGAAAATTCCGCTTATGGTTTCAACCGTCTTACCGATAAATCGCTTATCGAGGTATCACCAGATAAAATCGAAGTGCGTGAAACAACCGGAAAAATGACTCTCGAAAAGGCTTTTAATGCATTTGGCGTGACTGAGGACGAACGCGATAAACTTGCCATCATCAATGGCATGGAGCTTTCAGATAAACTTGAGGTGGGTACGAGAGTAAAGATAATTGTGTAGTTTGTTATTCGCCGTCATCTTAAAAAGGAGTAATCATTATGAAAACAAGGATATACTTATTACTAATTGTATTTGTTGTTCTAGAATTTTCTATATCACTTTCATGGTGTGAAGATGCAAGACCGCGTCATGCGCCGAATACTCTCCCCGATGTGGAACCTGAAATGCTTACTCCTGAGTACTGGATAGCGCTTCAGGATGATGCCGACCGGGTAATAATGACATCACAGGAGATTGAGCAGTTCAATGAGAAGGTGAGAACAAAGAAGGTTACGTTCAGGGATCGGTTCGGAAAGCCCGATCCGATGCTTAATAATTTTAATTTAAAGAAATCATTTGGTCTTTTAATGAATCCTTTACTACCTCTTAACCTTTCTGATACAGTGCATGGAGACAGCCTGAGAGTCTGGATTAAAGCAAACATCGAGTGGCTGTATTCCCGTGATTTTTACGACGGCAGGAACGCTATATATTCTGAAAACATGAAACAGGAACTCGTGGATACAATCAAAAGAGAAGAAATTCCCGCTGTTATCACACGCCGGTTCGGTATAATTGTTCACCGCGCAGATGTGCGGCTGTATCCTACATCAACCCCCGGATACAGCGAGACAAAATGGGAAATGGATTACTTCCAAACCACCGGCATCTACAGTGGAACACCTGTGGCGATTCTGTATCAGTCGGTTGACTGTGATTATTTATACGTCGAAAGTCCCATAGCGAGAGGCTGGATTGCTACGGAGGACATTGCTATCGCTGGCAGGGAAGAGATACGCTCACTTACTGAAGACAACGATTTCATCATGGCGACTGGTGACAAGATACCTGTGTATGGTGATCCTTCATTCACGAACTTTTCCGTGTATCTCTATTTTTCCTCGAAAATGTCTCTTATCAAAAGCGACAGAAGCGGGTACATAGTAAAAATGGCATACCGGAAACCGGACGGCTCTCTCGGTGTTGCGAACGGGTATATAAAACCGAATGCCGATATTCATCGCGGTTATCTCCCTTACACAAAACGAAATATGCTAACTCAGATGTTCAAGCTCCTCAACCAGCCTTATGGTTGGGCTGACCAGTTCAAAAAGCGTGACTGCTCCGGCACACAGCGTGTGCTTCTCAAGTGTTTCGGCATCGTAACCGGAAGGTGGCCGAACTTTATACTCCTTGCTCCGGATCACCGGGTTTACATAGACCCGGCGCTGACAACAGAGGAGAAAATGAGAGTAGTTTCAGAGATAGAGCCGGTAATAACCTTTGCGGGGACAGGAGGGCATATCGTACTCTATCTTGGCAGGGCACATAACGGTAAATTATACTTTTTTCAGCAGGCAGGCTGGGGCTACAAGGACGAAAACGGCGAGAACCTCATTGTCAACCGCACGACTGTCAATTCTGCTGATCACTCATGGTATAACATCAACGGCCCGAGGGTGTTTTCGACATTCAGAAAATGACATTTAATCCCGGGAATGGCTTGCCCACAGCATTCCTCTTTTCATAATTTCCAGGGCTTGGGGGACCTCGAAATCCTTGACAACATGTCCTAAAGACGAATAAAATACTCTGCCTTTACCATACATTTTTTTCCATACCACAGGCATCACAACGCCTTCAATCCAGGGAGCATATTTTTCGCTGAAGGTTGTTGTTGCCAGAACATCGTTTGCGGGATCTACATGCATGTAATACTGCTCAGAATGCATTGAAAAGTCAGACAGCCCACGGGTGATTGGATCATCGTGGTTTGTGATGTTTACTTCGTAGTCTATTATGCCTCCGGGATGAGCAACCCACTGCCCGCCGACCATAAACTGATAACTTATATTGCTTCTGAAAGAATCAGCCAGACCTCCGTGCCACCCGGCTATTCCAACACCGCCCTCAATGGCATCCAGCAGTCCTTTTTCCTGCTTATTTGTAATTTCGCTCATGGTGAATGCCTGAATGATAAGATCCTGCGATTTCATTTTTTCTTCGTCTCGATACGAATCCAGGGTGTCGGAAACTTCTACATGAAAACCTTGAGCCTCGAGCCAGGGAGCAAATATATCCACGCATTTCTTGGGTTCGTGGCCTTCCCAGCCACCCCATACGATAAGTGCTGATTTCTTTCTTTTCAATTTTTCCTGGGCAAAAAGATTTTTTCCGGCAAGTGATGCCGCCATGCCAGCCGAGACAGTCTGTTTTATGAAATCACGCCTGCGGTAATGGTTGTTTTGCATGGTGGTCTCCCTGAAAAATATTGATATTCATGAATATTTAATCCTCTAAAAAAGATAAATATTGTATTTTCAATGGTTATAATATTGTGAACAGGATGTTTTTAATTTTTCCGCCGTGGATAAATATAATATATTTCACATGGCATGGAAAATAATCAATTTCTAATACTAAAAATTATAATGATATTGTAGCATTGTCTATTTACAATGAAAAAATCAGTTTTTAGAGGTATATAGTAATTTTTTTTAAAAGGATTGGCCTTGCTCCTTTCAGGGAATTTTATCCTGAATCCTGACATAATAACTTGGATAAACTTTTCTAAGCAGGTCAATAATTCAGAAAAAAACATTTTTGCTTTAAAACATACTTGTATGAGACATTCAAAAAGGCGATTATATATTTATAAATATGATTGAGTCAAAATATAATCATCAATGATTTTAATGTGGGGAATATCTATTAATATCCTCAGGCAATTGCAAAAGAAGGAGGTTTATGATTTCAGAAAAGGAACTCTGAGAGAAAATTTGCTAACCTGGTAAATATTAGAATGTTTGATCTTAAAGAATTTATCAGGTCAAATTTAAACTTATCCATCAGTATCAGGTGAGGAGATGGCAAAATTATGAAAAAGTTTACAGTTATAGCGTTTTTTGTAATCGTGAGTGTGATTGCTGTTTCAAATGATTGCGCCCAGCAGAGCACAGAATACGATCTCATTTTAAAAGGCGGGCACGTCATCGATCCGTCGAATAATATAAACGGGATTCGAGATATTGCCGTTAAAGATGGGAAAATCGTACGGGTTGATAAAAATATACCATCCGACGAACCAAAATTGACAGATATGGGCTATAAAAAGCACTTTAAAGTGATTGATGTTTCAGGATACTATGTGACACCCGGTTTAATTGATATTCATATTCATGCCTATTACACTTATAAGAAAGATTATGGGCAGATGAATTATATAATAGCTGATGATCATTGCTTCAATTCCTGTGTTACTACATGTGTTGATGCCGGATCATCAGGTGCAGAGAATTTTGAGGATTTCAAAGAAATTATTGATAGTTCACGAATGCGAATTCTGGCATTCCTTAATATCGCTGATGGTGGTATGAGTTTCAATGCCGAACAAAATCCCCTTCAATTTAATGTTAAACGTGCAGTGGAAACAGCAAAAAAGTATCCTGAAATTATTGTCGGAATTAAAGCCGCCCATTATTGGCGTGAAAACGAGCCGTACGATGATTTTCATACTCCCTGGGCTAATGTGGACAGTGCTGAGGCGGCGGGACGCCTGGCGGAATTACCAGTAATGTTTGATTGGTTTCCGAGACCGCCTCAGGGGGAATGGCCGGAAAGATCATACCGTGAATTCATCCTCGAAAAAATGCGGCCTGGTGATATCCATACCCACAACTACGCCCGCCATATTCCTATAATAATGGAAAATGGGAAATTAAGCCCGGATGTTCTCAATGCCCAGAAAAAGGGAATAATATTCGATGTGGGTCACGGAGGAGGTAGTTTTGTTTGGCGTAGCGCTGTTCCAGCAATTAAGCATGGGTATCTCCCCAATTCCATTAGCACCGATCTGCATAGAGGAAGTACAAATGGTACAGCTATTAATATGATTAATGTCATGTCGAAATTTCTCTGTATTGGTATGTCTCTTGAGGATGTTATACGGTGTTCAACGGTAAATCCTGCTCTTGAAATTAATCGTCCAGAACTGGGAACATTGAGTGTTGGCTCGCCAGCTGATATCGCAGTGATTGAACTTTTGGAGGGAGATTTCACCTATCTCGATACAAGCGGTGGTAGGCTTCGCGGCGATAAAAAACTCCAGGCTACAATGACCGTATTTGATGGTAATGTCGTCTTTGATCCCACCGGCTTAAGTTATCCCTATTGGGAGGATATACCCAAAGAATCCGAATACTGGGTCAATAATTCCGGGCAGTACTACTAACTACGAATTATTAAAAGTCGTTGTTGTACATTGTCAAAACTTTTTGGACACCCTGGGTTGAAAATTAGGTATAGTATAAGCATGTTGTAACTGCTTTTTTGAACCTCTTCTCCCGGGATTCCACACTCGCCTGGTTTTCATTGTTTAACTTTTATAAGAAAATACTTTTCACAGTATGCCTTTTTCTTTTTCAGGTTTTTCATTTAACAAAATATTTCCAAGAGTATTTTCAAAATCAACTGGCAGTGCATTCAAAGATTCTGAATTTTCAAAGACCATTTTAATTAAAGAGGTAAAACTACCAAAGCTGCTGACTATATATACCATCTGACACAGGATATGAGTTTTTGAGTTGTTCCATTAAGGAGCAGTACGGAATTAACTTGATAAGCAAAATAAAAAATTTCATCTAATTTTTTTCTTGTGCCTTTTCATAAAATGGAATGAGCTTTCCATTTTTCGCTGACAAGTTAAAAACGAGCACGAAAGGTTGCTTCCATGTCTGATATTCCCGATGTTCTTGCCCTTGCAACCTCACCGCGACGTG
Source organism: Candidatus Latescibacterota bacterium (assembly GCA_042572165.1). Taxonomy (GTDB): domain Bacteria; phylum Latescibacterota; class Latescibacteria; order Latescibacterales; family Latescibacteraceae; genus JBHPFF01. The sequence goes on from JBHPFF010000068.1 coordinate 6,143, forward strand.
GCGGTAATACGGAAATCCTACTGGACCACATGATTGTCGGTATGAGGGAGGTAGGAGGTGTTGTGGAAAAGATTTATACCCCTGAGCTTGATATTACCGGCTGCAGTGAGTGCAATAGTTGTTACAGGAATGGCCAATGTATCATAAAGGACGATTATACCATCCTCTATGATAAATTTCTTTCCTGTCACCGGATTGTGCTTGCTTCACCTGTTTTTTTCATGAACCTGTGTGCCCAGGCAAAACTCATTATTGATCGTTCACAGTGCCTGTGGGCCATGAAGTACATACTCAAACAATGTCCATTTAATGAGGAAGAACTTAAACATAGAAAAGGGATTCTTATTTCATGTGGCGGTACAAGGGGAGAGCATCTCTTTGACTGCATGAATAAAACAGTAAAATATTTCTATGATGCGCTTTTCATGGAATTCTGGGATGACCTGTGTGTACCACGGATAGATGAGAGTGGAGCGATACTTCAACATCCGGAAATACTTGATGAAGCTTACCGATTGGGGAAACGTTTTATAACTGTACAGGATAATCAATGAACTGGTTTTCTGAGGAATTATTGGGATATGAATATCAAACACTGAAAAATATATCTTCTGTATCCGAAAATGTAGAATTGTCCCGACGTCAGGATACTGTATCTTTTTCTCATCATGCGGAAGTTGCATCTCTCACTCCCGCAGAACAGTCCCACTGGCTGAACAAGGCAGAAAAAGAACAATTATCTGTACGAGAGCTTAGAGAACAAATCAGAGAATCAAAAAAGTCTGAAACACCGGAATTATCTTCCGGCAGGTATTGTATTAATCGAGATTGTCACGTAGACATTCAAAGTGTCCCCTAACTCCCGCTTGACAGGTTCAAGCTCTGCATTACGTCCTGTACGCCTCTTACATATTGAGCGTTATGTGCAAAGTATGCCCGCCCTGGGTGTTTTCTCATAACATCATTAATGCAAACCTGCCAAGCTTCCCTTCCACTGGACGACATAAGAGCCCCATGATAATGCCCGAGGGTTTAATTCGACTATTACTTTGCTTATAAGCTTTGAGCCGTCCATTTTCACCCATGTGACATTGTGACTCTTACCTAATATTCACATTGACTTTCATCGTTATTTTCATAAATTGACAGTAGGATGTGTAGAAGCTCACTTTGCGGAATGTCTTTCGATGTTGACTAACACAACAAGTGATACAAACATCGGGGCAGGTAAATTAAAACCTATGGGGTATAAACAAAAAATCCATTTATGTATATATGTTATAAAAAAAGTAATAATTGAATGTTGCTTCAATAATCACTATAATTAAGAAAAGTTTTATAAAATACTTTTCACAAAATTCTACTTTCAACGAAAATATTAGTGGGAGATAAAAATGCATGAAGATTTTACTGTTTTTCATGCTCAAGTGCTGGCATTGAGTGCCTGGGCAGATGGCGAGTTCGACATAAAAGAAGAACGTTTGTATTTAGCCATTATTGAAGCAAGCACACCATCAGAGAAATTAAAAACAGATTTGATGAATTATATTGATAATCCGCCTGATCTTGAGGAGTTGCTTGAAGAGATACCGAATTTACCGAGGAGAACAGTTGCTATTGCACTGAAAAACGCGTACTTGATTTCGATGGCAGATCATGATTTGTGTGAAAGGGAAAAGTTTGTGATTAATTCAATTGCAAAAAAGATGGGTATTTCGAATGATCAGCTTCCGAAGGTTTATGAAATGATGATGAAATATTATGATTCATCTAAAATTGAAGAAGAACTTTTTTTATGATTAGCTCGTATTCGGATTTTTTTAAGGCTCGTAACATATAGAAAAAGAATAACAATTTGTAATTTATGCCCTAGTTTTCTATTACCTTTACATACGTTGCCAGGGTAATACTTACCTGCAAAAGTCCTCTGGGGCCATTATCTAATTTGAACTCTACATGATTACCCTCATTTAATTTGTCTATTTCTATCATCACCAAATCGGTTCTATGGAAAAAAATTTCCTCTCCATTTTCTGTTCTTATGAAACCATACCCACGTACCCGATTTACTTTGATAATAGTTCCTTTCAACTCTTCACCACCTTTTATATAATAAATTGGCTATGTTTTAAAAAAGTTGACTATAAAAAATAAATATAAAATAAAAAAATCTGAATGTAATAATTTTTTTAATGCTTATATTTTTCTTTATATAATATCTATTCTTAATATATAATTACGCAGTCAAATAGCAATAAAGAAAATTAACTTTTAAAAGATCGGACTGTTTTTACAGTTATTCAATGTGTTTAATGCTTTACTTATATTATCAAACTTATTAATATAAAGGTAAATCAGTATTTAGACGGATGGAGGTGAAATGCTTTGGTTCTCTATGTAATGAGGTTTGACATACTCCCGGATAAGGTGGATAAGTACAATAAATGGATTGATAACTACAAACATCTTTCCTATTCAGTGCGGGGAGTGGTAGAGTTTCGGGGATACCGGACATTAGCATCGTCGCAGGGCCATATTGTGGCTACCTATGAGTTCAAGAATATGGGGACCTGGGCCAAGTGGCGTTCTCATAAGGAAATCATAAAGTTCCTCGATGAGGTGAGAAAGTTCGTTACGAACATGACATTTGAGCTCTGGGGTCCGTCACCAATTGTTCCTGAACCTATACGTCCAGAGAGTAATCCTGTGAATTAAGACTGAAATTCACGAAAACAGGGATTATCATTGTTTTCAGGATGTAATCTATGCACGGATATGTCTCATCTTTAAAAAGGTGTTCGTACAATTGACAGGTTACCTTTTAGTACTATATTGAGTATCAATAAATTGAAGTTAAGTGAATAAGTGCATAACGGATTTGGTTTTATATACTCTACAGGTTTTAGTTAAGTTGCTGTCTCATAAAATCTCTGCCTGGTCTCAACAATGATTTGAATGCCGGGAGTTATAAATCATATGTGGGAACGTATAAATAAATATGTTTATTTCATTAGTATTATGATAACTGATGCCTGGTTATGGCATGACTATTATACCGGAGAAAAACCGTGGGAACAAGCTGTTATTATTTTAGGTCTTTTAGGCGCGCTCATTTATGAAGAAATTAAGGACTTACGAAAAGGTAAAGACACGGATAGCACGCTGTTTCACAAGTTTCTTGAGGTGCTTCCTTACGAAGGGAGTATATCTTTTATTGATTGTACCGATATGTCCGCCACACACTTCGATCCTGAAAAACTTAATGATCTAAGATACTTCTATTATCACTGGGATGATGCTTCTCATGAGTTCCTCGATAAAAGTATAGAAAAAAGACGGAAAATTCTATGGGATTTGGCAGAAAAATATATTATGGCACTCGTAACCAACACAGTTCCAACCGATGATGACCTCCAAACAGTGCCACATGAGTGGAAAACTGAACAACCTGAACTCTTCAAAGAGGTGATAGATGATTTCCACAACCTGGCTGGACAGATTGTTATTGCACACCAGGAAATGATTAGATATGCCAAAAAGAAACTAAAGATTTGATGGGATTTCTACTCTTTTTCTGTTGTCGTGCCAACTGCTCTGCGGCAAACGATCTTTTCAGTGGCGAGGGCATTGTATTATCTCCCACGTTTGTCTCGTTAATTCAGTTTCCAATCCACACATCCCATAACTCACCCCCTGACCCTTAGTAGTAGTTACTACTATTAAGAACGTGCTAGCCCCCCCTCTCTAATATTAGAGAGGGGGCCAGGGGGCGAGTTATTCACTCCAGCCCCATCTTCTTCAGCAGGGCTTTGTACCTCGGGTGCGAACGAATATCTTTATTATATAATTCAAACAGTCTGATATTATTTAAGAGCATGTCAGTATCCTCTTCATAGAACTTTTCCAACCAATCCATTGCCTTATCGAGTTCGTCCCAATACTCATAAATATAGGCCATTGCCCATGGACTAATGTCTTCTTTTTTTGACTGCTCTATCAGTTCATTAAGTATCTCTTCAACTTTTTCTTTTTCGCCTAATTCGCTATAAATCCATGCTTTAAGCCATAAATCCTCTCCTTTTTGGAGTATCTGCTCAGCTTTTGATCTTTCCCCTGAGAGTGCATAGATAGATCCCAACCACATTTCACCCCATGTGCTGTTTCCTAAATTTTCTCTTGCAAGTTGAACCACTGGAAGCATTTCAAGGTACTTACCTTGTTCGTAATAGATATTAATTAGTTGATGATAAAAATTAGCAGTTCCTCTATATTTCGGAAATAACTCAATTGCTTTATAACATTCTTTTATGGCTTCATCATATATGCCCATATGCCGGTATGATCGAATTATATCTCTATGACTTTTCCAATCCAGTGGATCAAGCATCCGGGCTCGTTTGTATTTATCAAGAGCATCATTGTATTTGCCCATAGTTATTAAATATCCGCCATACCAATAGTGAGCTAATGCAGAGTTTGGGTTAAGCTCAACAGCACGTTTGTATTCTCTTTCGGCAGTAGTGAAATTCTTATCCTGCATTAAACTGATCGTTCCTAATGAAACATGAACCTCTGCAAGTGTGTTATCAAGTTCGAGAGCTTTCTTTGCTGCTTTCTCTGCTTCTCTATATGCTTCTTCTCTTGGCAAATGGTGACCGAATCCCAGTTTATGGTATGAATCGGCAATTCCAGTATAGGCAAGGGCATAGTCAGGGTCTTTTTCAACTGCCTGTTGGAAATAATCGAGTCCCTTTCTTAACATTTCATTAATCTGCGGTCCACTTCGCAGATTCCAAAAGTGACGACCCTGTAAATACAGTGCAAATGCTTCAATATTTTCTGTTGGACGTTTTTCAATTGCTACTTTTTCTTCTCCCAGAAGTTTAACTTTCAACTCATTAACTATAGTAAGAGAAATCTCGTCCCGAATATCAAACACATCTTCCATTTCACGATCGTACTCTTCCGCCCAGAGATGATAGCCATCAGATACATTAATAAGTTGCGCTGTTATGCGCAGACGGTTGCCCGATTTCATGATGCTGCCCTCAAGAACTGCTTCAACATTAAGTTGCCTTCCTATTTCGGCAAAGCTTGTGTCTTTTCCTTTGAATGAGAATGACGAAGTCCTGCCTGGTACCTGTAATTCTCCTACATGTGTCAATGCAGTTAGAATTGCGTCAGAAATACCTTCACAGAACCACTCCTGATCTTTTTCGGGACTCATATCCTCAAAAGGCAGCACGGCGATAGACGTTATTTCAGCTTTTTCAGGTAGGGCGACATATCGTGTATAAAGCGTATACCCCCCGATGACAAGCGCCACTAACATAGCACCGGCAGCCATCCACAACCAGGGTTTCTTTCTCTGCTGTCTCTTTCTCAACTCTTCTGCAGCAAAGGATCTTTTCAGTGGTGATTGTATAATATCACCTCTTTTCGACAGGTGACTTGTGGGCAATATAGGTAAGGTGAATGTATCTATATGTGAATATAATATAGATAGTTTATTGATTCTGTCAAGCTTATAAAATAATAGTACAAATGGCTGTGATAAACACCTCTGGGAGCACGACCTCACCTTGAAGCATATCCCTTACCTCTATACCCTTGGAAATCTTCACTCAGAAGGCGTGCAGTTTTCTCTTTACATACAGCGAAAATCACGTTATATCTACATTGTGAGGAAACTCAAACTACTCTGTCACTTGGAATGCCAAGGATATACCGAGCGGATTCTACTTCTGCACTTTGAAGGCGAATGGGGTTAAGTTAGGCGAGGGAGGTGATGTTGGTGAAATAACAAGAACATAAAAATCATCTCGAAGTGATTCAAGTCTATTCTTTATGGTAATCAAACCCTTTTTCGAGTTTCGAAATATACCTGCTTTGCTTGCCAATGGTCTCGTTGGTCATGCTCAACTTATGTACTACGTCAAGAAACATAGCTTTCTGAAATTTAATATGGAAGTCTTTATCTTTCTCGAAAAGGTCGAACAACTCATTTTTCCTGATTTTAAGCAACGTACAATTAGTAATGGAGACAATTTTGGCCGTACGTGTATCTCCGGTAAACACACCTATTTCACCGACAGTGCTTACGGGTACTATTAGGCCTACATTAGCACCCTTGAAAATGACTTTGAGAGAACCTTCGGTGAGTATGTACATGTGTCTCGATTGAGTCCCCTCCTCAATAATTACGGTATAGGGAGGAAACTCCTCTTTAATGCAGATACTTAACAGGCTTTCAAACTGTTCGTTAGTAAGTTCTCTTAAAATGGTAATAACTTCCATGGAATGTACTTACCCTCTCATTTATAAACCGACAGAACCTTTCTAATATTTAATAAAATTAAAAATTTGTCAAGAAACAATTGATTTTTTTATAAATCCTTTGTCCTTAATCCACTCCCGCAAAGATTCATATATTGTGACATTAGCTGACTTTTTCATTAGCACGGTCTAAAAACAAAATTTCAATGCTATGTGCGCCTCACTTGATATCAAATCCGCCCATCCCTACATAAGCATTCCGGCGTCCCCGGGATATGTATAGAAGGAAGTTCGAGATTGCGAATTTACCGACTGCGAATTGTATCAATATCGTATGGTGGAAAATCCCTACATCAAAGGTGGAACAGGTTGCATTCAGAACTTAAAACAGTGGTGAAAACATACGGTCAAAACGGTGGTTTCGAGAGTTAAAAAAAAAGGTATCATGGGTAGGTGTGAAAAAAATTAGATGATGAAAATGCTGTTTTCTAATTAACATTTTGGAAGTAATTTATTAAGTAGTGGCAGTTCAAAAGATCATTTAATAGTATACTATTATCTTCTTCTGGTTTCTCTTTCAATAAAATATTTTCAAGAATGATTGATAAGTCAGTATGGTAGAATGTTTTAGGTTTTTATTCTATATCACTCCCATAATTTGGGACTATATTTATATAATGTGACTTTTCCTAATTAAAATTAATGTTACGGTCCGATCCCGAAATCCGGGTCCACCGGCGGCATGGGACCGCGGTTAAATAGTGACTTCTCCTGTGCATGATAGGCAATATCGAGGTGGGGTGTGACAACCCGACGACCGAACGTTACAGTTCGTCCGTTCTCATAGGTCGAGTCGAAGCAAGTTGCGAGAACTCCCGTAGTGAGGAGGGTTCGCTCTACAGGATAGGAGGGTCTCCCGGTAATCATCATTTCCTCGATGTAATGCACAAAACCACTGAAAATCCCATAAGGCCGAACACGCTGTCCTCTGAAATGACAGGAAACAGGATCTTTTTCTCCATCGATATCTGCGGCGAATGCGGCGGATGAAACATGGCCGTTCAAGAGGTAACATGCCGCCTCCAGTCCACTCCGATATTCCAGTACGAAAAGAATCGGGTGTCGCACCGTATCTCTTGGGGATCCGGATTTCTTTTCAGGACACTGGGCGATGGCCTCGTCAAGTAACCGTCCCGCCCAGGGATGAGCATCTGTCCACTTCCAAACATGGGCACCTTCAAGGCACTGCACCGCGGCGATGCCGGTTTCACCACCCTTGCGTCGCTCCACCATGCATTGCAGCGTTTCAAGCAAATGAATGCCATACCGTTCTTTGGGTCCATAATTAATGGCGACCGCTTTTGTGACGGGTGTTTCGAGATCAAGTTCAAGTTCAGGATCTCGCCACGAGAGAGGAAGTGAAGAGCCGGCCATCAGGGGGAAATCCATCGCCACTGACTGATCATACATCCATTTCGCCTCGTCCCAATCATGTGAGAAGTATTTGTCGCAAAACACTGGAACCACTTGTCCGGTCTTTAAGAACACATCCACCATCTGTTTGTAGAAATGATAACGGGGATAGAGTTCCTGTCCCTTTATACTGATCGGATAGATGCCGTGCTCTCCAATGATGACGACGCCGTCCACAGCAAGGTCATTTCCGCCAAGAGTCAGGGCTTCACGGATGCTCTTGCAGATGGGAATACCATATTTCTTTGCCTTATCCTTGCTCATGTCGTTGTCGGGAACAGGTCTATGTACAAATTGGTTGTCCGGGAACTGGTCAACGAACATTGAAACCACCTTGACCCGGGGATACTGGCGTTTACCATTGTAATAGTAACCATCCAGGAGACGCCCGACAATCACTTCGGCGTGGGACATTCGGAAAAAAGTTGTAATTATTGTTGCAATGCGTTTGGGCTCGGAGAAAGCTGGTGCAGTGCCTTGAAGGTGC
>JBHPFF010000069.1:0-14254 GCA_042572165.1 Candidatus Latescibacterota bacterium
GGTCAACCCACCCACATGCGGCTGGGGAAAGCTCAATACCGTGTACGACAAAATAGTCAACGTCCCCGGCACTGTCGAAGAGCATTTCTGGGGAGATATTGGGGGTGTGATTCCTGATGTTGGTGGTGACTATGTGGGTGTTTCATGGTGGAGTACAACATTCACTCTTGATCCGGACCTCCTCGGTAAGCGTTTAATTATCCGGTTTGAATCTGTCAACCTGAGAGCTGAGGTATTTGTTAACAGCAACCTGGTGGGGTATGATGTTATAGGCAACACACCGTTCGAGGTGGATGCCACCGATGCGGTTATATTCGAAGGAGAAAACCGTATTGATGTACGAATAACCGATCCTGTCGGGAATTTCTCCTGGAATGACAATATTCTCATGCGCTGGGGGAAAAATCTTGTGCCAGCGGTTCACGGATTCGGCGGCATCACCGGACCGGTGACAATTGAGGCTACCGATGCGGTTCATTTGGATGATATTTATGTGCAGAACAAACCTGATCCAAAAAATGCTGAAGTGTTCATCACACTCGGAAATTCCTCCGGTAAGAATTTAAAAGGGAATATATCTCTGGTCATTCACGAATGGAAAAAACCCTCACAAATAGTCTTGGAAAATACAATCTCAATAGCTATTCCATCAAAGGGGAAAGAAATTTCGTTTAAAGTCAGCGCTCCGGATGCAAAATTGTGGGGACTCTCGGGTCACCGGACATTCAAACAGGCAAACCTGTACGAAGCATCGGTCGTGTTTACGGGCGATGATGGAAAAATTAATGATTCTAAAAGCCAGAGATTCGGTTTCCGGTGGTTTGATGTCGGGGAGAAAAACGGTGACAAGCGGTTTTATTTAAACGGCAAACGTGTATTCATCATTGCCGCCATGACACGGGGTTTCTGGCCGAAGAACGGTATATTTGCCACCCCGGAAATGGCCGAACGTGATATGAATGTGCTCATTGATCTTGGTTTCAACATGATGTTGCTTCACCGTGCCATTGGCCAACCTCCTGTCATGGATTACTGCGACCGTATGGGGCTGATGACCTATGAAGAACCAAGCGGCTACCGTATCATGCCAAACAGGATGGATAATATAGACGCTCCCGATGAACAGTCGCGTGTCTGGCGGAGAGAAAAATTGAAACGTATGGTGATCAGAGACAGGTCTCTTCCCTCAATGGTTATCTATAATCTTAAGAATGAGGCACAGCTTCCACCCGACGAAGATGACATCCAGAATATGAAAATGGTTCACGACCTCGATTCCTCGCGGATTCTCACCTACAACAGCGATCGGAATCGCAGCTTGCCGCAACTTGCCAACGAGCCAGATGATGCGGTCAAGTCGTGGATGCGGCCGTTCGACGACAGGATTTACACCCACGGCTGGTGGGACCATCACCACTGGTACCCTTTCGGTGGATACACCGACGACATGTACAACAATCCCCAATTCTACCGTCACCTCAACATCGTGCAAGGCGATTCGCTTCATCGTGTCGGAGAAGACGAAATTCTGTTCTGGGGTGAAGAAGGCGGTTGGGGTACCATGGTTCGCCTTGGCAGAATACGGCAGGAATTAATGACAACCGGCGCGACCGGTTTCCGGGAGATGGAGCATTTAGACTGGTATGAAGAGTATAATTCTTTTCTCGACAAAAGTGGTTTTAGGTCGGTATATCCGACAGTCGACGATCTTACGTTGAGCATCGGCAGGAACAAGCATTACTATCACGGCCGCGCCATCGAGAACACCCGCATGGGGAATATTTCCGACGGTTATGACCTCAACGGCTGGGCAAGTGCCCTGACCCGTTCCGATATTGTCGACCAGTACCGTAATCCGACTGGCCCGCCAGAGATATTGCAGCATTACACACAGCCATTATATGTGGCAGTTAAGTTCCGCGACAAGGTCCTCCCTGTCGATACAGTCCCGGTTGTGGATTTCTGGATAATCAACGAAGAGAATTTAAACGGGAAGAATACTCTCGAAATTTCGCTTGATGATACTGCAGGTAGAACAATATTCACCGATAAATTTATAGTAGATATCAAGGGTGGAGAGGAATTCGGACAGTTGCTTGTTGAGGGAGTAAAACTACCTGCCCTGCAAGACGCCGGTTACTATATGCTGAATGCTGCCATTACAAACGGCGGTTATGTTAAAGCTACCGGTTTTGACGATATATTCGCTGTAGACTATATGAGCGGTCCCGGGTTTTCACGGAACTGTGCGGTGATTGAAGACGGCTTTGTCATCAAAGATTTTATTAGATCTGCCCGCGGGATAAATGTACAGAACTATAGCCAGAACGTATCCAACCTTGATATTATAATAGTCGGCACCCACAATTTCGGCGACAGTGGTGGTAATATCTACAGCGATATCCTTAAACGGGTTGCGAACGGTACAAAGCTCATTGTCCTCGACCATGCCGATCTCTGGGCGGAGGCGATCGATTTTGTCCTCCGAACTAATCCCCCACTGTACAATGGTGGTGGGATAGTGAAACGCGGGCACCGGGGGCGGTATTTCGTCGGCAACAGTTCCTATCTGGACGGGCTTCCACGGGCACAAGCGATGAATTGGGAATATCAGTGTTTCTACCAGACACGTGAATTGGCAAGAGGGGGAAATGTATCCGGTATCAATCTTCACCACTGGGCAATGGAACCTATTGTCGCTATGAGCCACCAGCATACGAAGGATATCTTTATATCACTTGCCCGTGTTCCGGTCGGTAATGGCGAGGTGTTCCTTACCACTATGAACTTTATGTACCGGCTCGGTGACTATCACCCGCAGTCGGCGGTGGCAAAGAAACTATTCCTGAATATTATTGAAATAAGTGGAGAAAATAAATAAAGTGATCCTGGAAAATAATGGCAATTCAAGAAGTGTATGTTCCATGATTACTTGCTTATATTCATCACTGCCTCTTTACCGAGCCGATCCTCAAGCTGTTTGAGATAGAGACTCCGCGGGCTTACGTGCTCGTCCCAGAACTCTATGTGCCCGTTCCCGAAAGAATAGTCAATCCGTGAGGAATTGAAGATTCCCACGTGGCCGAACGCATAGTTCTCCCCAACCGGTGGGTGCTGGCATAGATAAGTGCCTTCACAGTTCCAGAGCACACCCCAGATCGCAAGCCATCTCGGCGGATTAGACTCGGCATATCTGAGCGTAATTGAAGCATGAACATTGTCATATAGCGCACCGACAATTAAAAGCGAATGAGGTTCGCTGGAACCGTAATTACGAGTGTTGGTACAGTCCAGAAACACATTTGGGCCAGTCGTAAGATTACCATGTATTGCAAACGAATGGCATCCTTTATCAGACGTACAACGTTGAACCAGAGCGAGCTGACCATTGAGGCCAAAATGGATTCTCCGGTTACCGGTAGTTATGCTAACAGGCTCACGGGCTTCACAATCCTGAACTGTCACCCATTTAGTGACTCTTCCCACCCTCACAAGGCTTAAGCCGAAATGGCGTATGGAACAATCTCGGATCCAGGCGTTAATTGCGTTATCTATTGAAATGAAAATACCATAGTGGTTTTCATCACAGAAGTATTCCGCTCCTTTAAAATTATCGTATAGCATCCAACCATATTCGTTCGACCGTTTTGTATTATCGAACTCGGACACACCGCGTATATTCTCTACGGCAACTTGCGAAATCCTGTAATCAGTATATTTCACGACCTCTCCACCGCCATATTTCTTCTCGATGGGGCAGACAATTGGAGCATCCACAGTGATGGTATTGCCATCCACCGAACAGATCACCCGATCATGATCGTGTGTCCAATCTACGCCGTCAGCATCCCTTTTTTCATTGTACACTTTGAGATCCTTAAGAAACTGCCCGTTGTTTCGACGGCGCACAATCACAGTATCCCCAACTTTAAATCCATTTGCCGATTTTACACGAAAAGACCTGACTCAGAGAGGCACAATATTGTCAGTGATTACGTGCGTAGTTTTGGAATCCTCTTCAATATCCCTTTATCTATGCTCAATCACCACATATTGATACAATTACCGGTGCAACGGGTTCCTGTCACTCTTTAAAGATCGCATTTACAAGGGCACTTTGGCAAGCTGCAGGGAAAAAAGATCCCATGATGGAATATTTGCCAGATGAGAAATGAAGTGATATGCAATTAATGAAACTTTGTTTGATTATTTATGATCAATAGTTGGAGATACGGTTCGCAAAACGTTTCCTTTGCTCCACCATTTAAAAACAAGAGGTTACATAAATTACTGACACAAAAGTTAGCTGCTTATGACAATGGTTGTGTCAGTATTTGTCAGTTTTGGCCTTGATGCGTACATGATCAAACCTTTTCCCATTAATCAGGATTTTCTGCTGAAATAATCCCGTTTTACTATCGCGAAAATTATCTTTCAATGTTTATAAATTAATAGATTTAAAATAAAACATCGTGCGTTTAAGAATATATTGATAAGTTTAACACATAAAATTATAAGAGTCAGAAAAATACTTCTAATAACTCATGAATAGTTCACTGTATAAAACACAAATATTATTTTTTATAATACTGAAAACAATAGTATTAATAATTGGGTGCTCTTCAAGTTCTCCTGTCGGTTCCGATGGCGATTTTATTCAGTTCTATTCAACAGTTGGCTATACATATCAACAGCCTGATGGAAATCAGGTTGCATTTGGATATGGCGATTTGCCTTTTATAAAGCCTATTGACATTCAGTTGTCTGATGTTCCTCAATGGATTGTCGCTGTTCCGATCTATGGGGGAAGTATATGGGTCACAGTTTTGAATGATGGTAAGGTGCAAGCGTTTAAAATCGAGGGTAATGATGTAGTACCAGTTGATATTTATCCTGATACTCTGACTCCGGGAACTCCCCCAACAGTTGTTGTTGATATTAATGGAATTCCGAAATTATTAAACGTTCATGATAGTGAGGCATCACCTTTGACAAATCCGGTTATCCTTGATATATCTGACGGTAGCTTTGCATATATCGAAAACACCGGTGATCTTCTGATACAGAAAGGTTCCCACATTTCAAGAGTAGCTGTTAATGCTCTTCCTGATACACGTTTACTAACCGATGGCAGTGGACGAATTCTTCTACTTTCTGATCCTACAGACAGCTATATACATGGAGTTACAGGTGATACCATGGAAGCAACAAGTATTTCGATTATAGATATTAACTCTTTTCCTACTATCGTAAAAAAAATACGAATAGAGGAACCACATATAATTGAGGGAATTTCTGCCATCTGGACTGATCTTACAGGAGACGGTATAAGAGAAATTATTATAACTATCAGTGATGCTAAACAGGGAGCACAACTGGTTGTATATAATGAAAAAGGGGAACAAATAGCTACAGGTCCGGCAATTGGGAAAGGTTATCGATGGCGACACCAAATAGCAGCTGCTTCTTTTGAAAATAATGGAATAATCGAGATTGTTGATGTAAAAACTCCTCATATAGGTGGGATTATTGAGTTTTATCAATTACAACAAGATTCACTCAAGATTGAGGCAACACTGAGTGGATTTACTTCGCATGAATATGGATCAAGAAATTTGGACATGGCTATCGTCGGTGATTTTGATAATGATGGTCTGATGGAATTATTACTTCCCAGCGAATCTTTTATGGAGTTTGGTGCTATACGAAGAACATACGAGAGCGCGGAAGTACTATGGAGGATTCCGGTCGGAGGCATTATCACAACTAATATAGCTTCAGTCACACTTCCAGGTAGCACTATAGGATTGGGTGTAGGGCATAATGGTAAGATTTTGCGCCTATGGTTGAAATAAACACTACCTATTATAACTATTTACTATTGTCTGACCTTATCCCCGAAAACAGGTCCAGTAGTTATATTTCAATTCGAATAGTTCGCAAATCGTTCACTTTGCTCCACCAATAAAAACAAGGGTTTAGCCAAATATGGTTGAGTCATTTTTTTGTTTTGGGTGCATATAGGGTGGGATTGGAATGTTTACATTTAACCTATTTACATATTAAGAGTGAATGACTTTTGTCAATATTGTCAATGATTTTCAGAGAAAAATAAAAATAATTATCTTATAAATGAACAGGAGATGTTTTTGTAGAAATTAGTATTATACATTCCTTATTTCTGAAAAAATTAATGGATTTCAAAGATGAAAATATTTCTGCTTTACCGCATGATTACCGCATGAATCTGCAATACGTAAGTTGTTGTTTATATTAATTTGATATGGTGGAGGTGGCGGGAATCGAACCCGCGTCCAAAATAATAAGTATATTTAAACAAATGACATATTTTGGTGTAATTCACATATTTTAGTCTAATTCGTACATATTCAATGTGTGTAAATACGTGTCAGCAATGGTGGGAAATAGAGGCAATGGTGTGAATTGTGAACTTTTCTTGAGTTTTTGTATGTGCAGAGGTCATAACGCTTTAGATTGTTTTTTAATGATTTACGATGATGTACTAATGCCCCATTACTTCTGACTACGGATCAGAGGATTGGGAGTTCGAGTCTTCCTGGGCGCACCAATAAAAAGCACTTGCCATTGTGATGTAAGTACTTTTTATTGATGGTAATAAAATCATGCCCAGGAAAATTACACGACACAGTATGATATGCGTATGACAGAACTTTGTGTTAGATATCGTAGATATTCATAACTTACTGTAAATATTGGAGCCGATGGAGGGATTCGAACCCCCGACCACCTCATTACAAGTGAGACGCTCTGGCCAGCTGAGCTACATCGGCGTTCTTTTTTATAGATTTGTAAAATAAAATATTTTTACTGCCATGTCAATCTCAACGTGAGGGTAATATACTTTTTATTGAATAAAATCCGGTCTTTTTAAAATTTTAAATTTCATTTTTACATTCCTTTTATTATTCATTACTAACTAGTCCGGACAAACAGAACAATTCAGACAATGTGAGATAATTCATGAAAAACAAATCACTTGTTATACTCGGTTCCGGTCCCGGAGGTTATGTTGCCGCCATACGCGCC
The DNA here is from genome assembly GCA_042572165.1 of Candidatus Latescibacterota bacterium. Classification (GTDB taxonomy): domain Bacteria; phylum Latescibacterota; class Latescibacteria; order Latescibacterales; family Latescibacteraceae; genus JBHPFF01. The sequence continues at coordinate 7,069 of JBHPFF010000069.1, forward strand.
GCTCAGATGGGTCTTTCGGTGATCGTTGTTGAACGTGAAGGCCTGGGCGGCGTTTGCCTCCAGCATGGCTGCATTCCGATGAAGGCGTTGCTCCGTTCAGTGGATATCTTGCAGTCTGCCCGGGATGCATCTTCATTCGGGGTAATCTGTTCTAATGTGGGTTTTGATTTTTCCCGAATGATGAAGCGCAAAAACGACATTGTCGCTATAAATGAAAAAGGAATAGAATCCCTGTTTAAAGCCAATAACATAAAACTAATCCGGGGAACTGGCAGACTCCTGTCACCCTTACAGCTTGAGATTACTGATAATCATGGAAGTAAAAACCGGATTGATGCAGATTATGTTATCATTGCGACCGGGAGTTCATCACTCGTTCCACCGTTTATCACTCTTGACCAAACCTGTATTCTTGGCTGCGAGGGGGCGCTGGCGCTGAATTCTTTACCGTCAAACATGGTCATACTTGGAGGCGGTATCCTTGGATGCGAATTTGCCTCCCTATTTAACACACTCGATGTCAATGTGACAATAATTGAGAAATTGCAAACACTTATCCCCACATGGGACCGCGATCTTGCCAAAAGGGTGACCGCTTCATTCAGAAAACGCTCAATCGATGTCAGGGTACAAACCGCTGTGAAGCGGGTAAAAACTGATAATAGTGCAGGCTCTGTTAAAGTTACCCTTTCCACAGGTGAAACCATCATAACTGATTCCTGTGTCGTGGCTCTTGGTCGTAAACCGAATATCGAAAACATCGGGCTTGAGGAGAGCGGAATTGCGTTATGGAATGAGCGGTATAGAGGTATACAGGTAAACGACCATTTGCAGACGAACATTCCGACAGTTTATGCTGTTGGTGATGTAACCGGCATTCGTCCGCTTGCCCATGTGGCTTCCGCACAGGGAATTGCAGCAGTAGAGCATATTTTCGGAATGGATTCTGTCGTTCGATACGATGCTGTTCCCGACTGCTTCTGGGCACAACCGGAACTCGGTTCAGTCGGAATCACCGAGCAGGATGCCAAGAAGCAGGGGCTGGATGTTGGCATTTCACGGTTTTCCTACCGTTCAATGGGTATCGCTCATGTCCTCGGGGAAACGGATGGTTTTGTCAAGGTAATAACAGAAAAGGGTACTGGAAAGGTTCTCGGCATTCACATCTGCGGGCACAGTGCACCCGAAATGGTTGCCGAGGCTTCGGTTATCGTTACCAACGGTCTCACTGTGGAGGATGTCAAAAACACAATTCATGCCCACCCGACTATGGGCGAGATTCTCAAGGAGGGTGTTTTATCAGTTAAAGATTTGAATATACACGGGTGAAAAGCAAGAAAACCGTTAATACAAAACATACTATTTTAGAGAAATCCATTCCATTACAGGGAAAGTATATATTCGATTAGATCGTTAATCTCGCTATAGTTCAATTGTGAGGTTATTCCATGCTTGTCCATTATGTTATATGTTATTAGCACGTCATATATTGTTTTTGCCCTGCCGTCATAGAGATAGGGTGCTGTTCTCCATACCTCTATGAGTGTCGGTGTATCAAATTTGAGGTTTCTCTCTTTCCCTGAACCTGTGCCAGCATCATATTTCTTCATGTCGGTATACAGTGATGCCGGATGGCATTTTATGCATCCGGATTTTTTGAAGATTTTCTTGCCCCGTTTCGCTTCTTTATTTAACTTTCCTTCGGCAAGATACGGGCTTGGAACTGCTTTCAAAGACTTCAGATAGGTATCGATGGCATCTGCAACCTCCTCCGGACTTTCCTTAAATAGGATATGTTTGATACCGGCACGCACGGCATCCTCTGCTCTGGGTCTAACACCTGTTATCATCACCGGAGGAGTTTGATGCGACAGCAGCAGACTTCTTGTATTCTTGGGATTTCCCGTACCATCGTTCAAAAGATCCCAGTTCAGGGCATCATGCCGTCCATCGGGATGGCAACTTGCACAGCTATGCCATTTCTGGAAACAGAGATTCGCGTCATTAAAATACATTTCACCTTTCCGTGCTGAAGTCAGCGGTTGAATGGGTCCAAGAGCCACCGATCTGATCTCTGGTTTTCCACCAGGATTGATATCTGCCATACCCAGCGTGTCAGTGAAATATTCAGCCACATAAACCTTTGTTCCTGCTATTACAATTCCTCTGGGTCCATTGCCAGTCAGTTGGATTCTCTGACGTAAACCATCAAGGAACGCAAGATTATTTGCTACATCCTCAGCGGCAGAAGAAGCATCCGGTATGGTTTTCCCATGCATTATCTTGTTTAGCTTTGCATGGAGTCCAGGACGGTCGATAACGCTAATCTCATGTGTTCCTGCATGCGTTACACAAATGAAATCACCCTCAGGGGAACAGGCAACTCCCCAGGGATTTGCTGCTCCAAGATCAATATCATCCAGAAGAACTGTATTCAGCAGTTTTAGCTCGGCTACATTAATAATGCTCAATGCATTAGTATTGATTGAGCCGCGTTCGATTTGCGCGGCTGGAAGTTTATAACGGGCAAGTATATGTGTGACATAAGCGTATTCACCGTCGGGTGATATACAAATTCCCCTGATACCGGTCGATCCAATTGGAAGTTGAATCAGGGCTTCCAGTCTATTTGACTCGGTATCGACTATCAAAATAACACTTTTCGCAGCGTACTGCTCTTTGTATGAATATCCCTTGATATCCATGTAGCCACCGTCAATTACATATTCATCGATCTTTGTTGCAGTGGGGAGATGGTTGGCTACGAAAAGGTACTTCCCATCCGGAGTGATATCAGCGACAACAGGTTCGCGCATCATAGGAACCTTTGCTATTTCTTTTTTTAAAGCAATATCAATTACCGAAACATTGTTGTCGAAACGGTTGCAAACATACAAAGTCTTGCCATCCGGGCTGATAACAGGAGAACATGGTGTGTGCCCGACCGGAATGGTTTCAACCGCTTTACAGCAATTCAAATCAATTATCTTTATCGTACCCTCTGATGAACCGCAGGTGACATAAAGCTTCGATCCATCTGGTGCCAGCGCCAGACCGCAGGGCTCGTCCTTCAATGAAATGATATCACTCACCCTGCCGGCAGTGAGGTCAAAAACGGCTATTTTGTAACCGGTGGATTCGGCAATATATAGTTTTATGCATTCTCTATCCGCGACAAGTGATACCGGCGAAAGATACTCAATACCCTCTTTTGCGTTTTTCTCTGTATTTGTAACAATTGTACAATTGAGAAAGATTAGAAAGATACCTATATATACCATTTTATTAAACATGCATCTTTTCATCAAATGAAACCTTTAACATTGAATAGTTGACCAAAAACAATAAGAATTTTTGTTTATAAATTAAAACAGTACTGTCCGGTTAAATTTTGTTAGAATAAAGATAATTGCATTTGTTTTCGTTTCACAAGTTTTAATCTTGAATTCACCGATGCTTGCGTCGTGGGATGAATAAAATCTATTCAAGTACCTTATATTGACAAAGCATAGGCGAGTCAACGTGATACCCCGACCCTTGGGTCGGGGAGAGTTCATTTGTTTTAAATATTGCAAATAAATGCTTGACTAATATTAAAATATCGATAGATTTCATTTGTAACCTTACAAAAACCCGATCTAATGTCATATTTAATTCTGATATGGGGAATATCGGATGAAAACATTCCTATTCATGACGGCACTGCTATTCTTAACCATACCAAACATGGTGTTTTCCGATCAAGGTATTGCAGCAAAAGCGGGAGATGAACCGTATCGAGTTCCCATTGTGGAAACACCGGTGAAAGTCGATGCCATTCTCGATGAAGATGTCTGGCAAAAAGCTATAAAAATAGATGCGAACATCGAAGTGAGTCCGGGTGAAAACATCCAGGCTCCGGTCAAAACGGAAGTCCTGCTCGCCTACAGTGAAACACACCTGTACGCAGCGTTCCGTGCCTATGATCCGAACCCATCGGAAATCCTTGCTTATTTTACCGACCGTGATAATTTTTACGACGATGACTGGGTGGGGCTTATCCTCGACACGTTCAACGACCAGCGCCGCTCCTATGAATTCTTTTGCAATCCATTTGGTGTTCAGGGCGATAAAATCGATGGCAGAAGTGCATGGGATGCCATCTGGGATTCCCACGGGAGAATTACTGATGATGGATACATTGTAGAAATGGCTATTCCGTTCAGTACCCTGAGATTTCCGGGCGGCGGCGACGAACAGATCTGGGGATTCGATATCGAACGAAATTATCCTCGTAATGTTCAGCACGAAATAGGTGCGTTTCCCCGCGACCGTAACAACAGCTGCTATATGTGCCAGTTTTTGAAAATGATCGGTTTCGCAGGCGCCGTACCTGGAAAGGACATCGAGATCGATCCAACCTTTTCTGGTGGTACAACCCAGGAACGTGCTGATGGGACGTCCGGGCCGTTCAGGATGAAAGACCGCAAAACCGACACGGGGATTACCGCCCGATGGAGGTTCACTCCGAATATGACGCTCAGCGCAACAGCAAATCCCGACTTTTCACAGGTTGAGGCCGACGTCGCACAGATGGAAATTAATACAAGATTCCCCCTGTATTACTCAGAGAAACGCCCGTTCTTTCTTGAAGGAGCCGAAATTTTCAGAAATCAATTTAGTCTTGTCCACACCCGTACACTCGCTGAACCTGACTGGGGAGTAAAACTTACCGGCAAGGAAGGTAAACACAGTATGGGATTTTTCTCAGTTCGTGATAATGTAACGCCGCTTATTTTCCCCCACTACGAAGGCGCCAGCAACACGACATTATCAATGCAGAGCACAGGCACTGTTTTACGTTATAAATATGATGTGGGAAAGTCTTCCAATGTAGGAGCTGTCCTGACCGACCGTGAGGGCGATGAATACCACAACCGTGTCGTCGGCATCGACGGTTCATTTGATTTCACTCCGAAGGATTCTTTTAGTTTCGGGGCTGTCTATTCCAATACATCGTATCCGGAGGATATCGTATCCGAATATGACCAGCCGGGAAGCGATTTCGGAGGTACAGGTTATAGTATGCAGTATTCTCACGACACGGAAAAATACTCTGTATGGTGTAGTTACTATGAGATGAATCCCGATTTCCGCACAGATCTTGGGTTCGAGACACAGGTGGGTTTCAATTACAGTAATATCGGCGGGCAGTACATGTGGCGCAAGGGGCCGGATCACTGGTATAACTGGATCAGTATATTTTTCAGCTATTATATATCCAGGGATCACTATTTCAATCTTATGCATAAGGCATATACGAGCCAATTCTACTACAGGGGTCCTCTTCAATCTTATTTCTCAATATACGGCGAATACGGCAGAGACCCTTACAAAGGAAAAGATTTCAGGGCGAATTTTCTTAGTTCCTATGTAGGATTCAAACCCTCGGGTTCATGCGATCTGTATTTGAGGTGCACAACCGGGGATAAGATCGATTATAGTAATAGGCGTGCGGGGAAAAAACTATCTCTTTCTCCGAGTATCGATCAGAAGATCGGCAGGCATCTGACTTTGAGTGCAGATCACCGTTTCGAGCGTCTTAAGGTCGATCCTGGGCGCCTCTACGATGCTAATGTCAGCAACTTCGGTGGTGTATACCAGTTCAACCGGCGGACATTTCTGCGTATTAATCTTCAGTATGTGGACTATGACCGTACTATTGAAAACTATCTCTACGATGTCGACGCCAATACGACAACAATGTTCAGTCAAATACTGTTTTCATACAAGATCAATCCGCAGACAGTGTTCTTCCTTGGGTACTCGGACAATTACCGTAACCGAAACTACCTCGACGAACGCGGAGAATTTGACGACAGTCTGACCCAGACTAACCGGACATTATTCACCAAGATTGGTTATGCATGGCTGCTCTAAATTGGATAACCAGAATGCTTTCCAGGTAGAGAAATATAATTGATAATATCCTTTTTTGTAATCTGAATTAAGCAGGGTAACTCTGCGGTTGCCCTGAATATCTGCAAAACAGGCAGGAGACCTAACCAAAGGGTGATTTTAACAGTCTCCCAAGGATGTCTTGGCAGGAACTAACATGCTGATGTCCGTCCCTCAATCCAGCACGACGGTGCATGTGCGAGTGTACTGCCCGCCGTTACTGTCATCTCGGTAGATATCAACCGAGCATGAGTTACCGCTGACATTTATTTTAAGAAATGTGCTCGGTGTATTCTTGTCGCCGATCCCGCGGCAGTGTCCCGCATCGAGCTGCCAGAGATCGTTGATCTTGGAGTAAGAGCAGTTGTGCGTGTGACCGCAGATGTAGGCTGTGATATTATGCTTACGCAGCAGGCACTGGAAACGGTGGCTGTTCTTCAGATGCTCGTTCAATGAATCACCGAGGTGCCGGATCCTGCCTCTGTCAACATCGGGGATGGAAATAAACGGCTCGTGACCAATTACAAAAACGATGGATTTGTCGTTGGCTTCAAGGTCTTCTTTGAGCCAGTCGAACAGAGCATCGCATACATCGCCGTTAGTTCCGGTATCAGAATAAATGAAGTTATCCCTATAATAATCGTATGTGCCGTCATAATACTGGTTGATTACCACAAAATGTGCACTCCCATAATCAAAGGAATAATTCGTTTCCTCGCCGTTCTCAGGTCCCCTGCGCACAAGATTGGGTATGTCCCTGCTTCCCCACTCCCGGAGCCATTCCATGTCTTCCAATGTCTCGGCCTCGTGGTTTCCGACGGCGGGATACCACAGGTACTCAGCACCCAGGACCTTCTTGATAACAGCGAACACATCCTCCGGCGGATCTACGTCACCTGGGCTTATCATGAAATCGCCTTTCCCGGCATCTCGGATGGCTTCACACGTGCCCAAAAAGTACCGGGACGTCTGGTATTTTGGGCCTGCAAATTCACGCATGTCGCAGGTTACGATGAATGAAAAAACGCTATCATCTGCTGATACTCTCTGTTGGTCGACATTAATAAGGCAAAAAACCAGTATGACCATGAGAAAAAAGAGTACTTGGAAAAATTTGTTGAAAGGATGTCTCATTTGGTTACCTCATTTATAGTTTTGGTTTACTTTTTTTATCTATCCCATCAATCCTTCCCCAAACTCACCCCCTAACCCCTCGCGCTTCGCGGCTCTCCGCTGCGCTCCGTGTCTT
>JBHPFF010000070.1:0-14151 GCA_042572165.1 Candidatus Latescibacterota bacterium
GTTTCATTCATCCCACTTAATCCATCAACCGACGAACTTGAAGACCGCGTGTATGTGCTTCTCGAGGATCTGGAGCTTATTCAGTGGCTTCCCTATGACCACTGGCTGGTGAACGATTCTCAGAAGGAACTTGAATCAAAACAGGGAACGGTGTATTAGCCAGGCGCGTTCCGCCATACGAAAAAGACTGAACCATGGAGAGAACATGAATACATCACACAACCCATCGCGCCGGAACATGCTGAAAGCGGGACTCGCCGCTACAGCCGCTGCCGCTATTCCGATCACCGTCGCAGATGCCCAGCAGGCAGGGCCTCCGACGAAAAAACCGGGGGCAACCAGGATTTCAGCGATTTGCGGTGAAGACCACCGTGTCCGGAACGGCCTTACACCTACGATGAACCGTCTGCCGAACGCCGATTTCTGGTGGGCGAACGATTACCAACCCATCACTCCCGCCATCATCGGCGACACCGACCTGTTGGTCTCCTACTATTCGGGCTACATGTACACCGAGGAGAACATCGCGGCGATAAAGGACAATGTCATCAACCGCGGCATGGGCTGGCTCTGCATCCATAACACACCCTGGTTCGTGGGGGACGAGTTGAATGAGTTCATCGGTGCGTATGCTATGCTGCACCGCGAGATTCAACCGGTGGTCATCGCCAAACTGCATCAAGAGCACCCCATCACCAAGGGTATTGAACCTTTTATCATCAACCTCGATGAGCAGTTCGGAGTGTATCTTGCAAAACCCGATGATCCCGACCTCACTGTGCTGTTCTGGAGCCAGGGGCTGCATGACGCTCACTGGACTATTCAGGGCTGGTGTGTCCAGCGAGGCAATGGCAGGATCGTGGGGCTGACACCCGGCCATTACGAATGGACTTGGTATGAGCAGCAGTATCAGGAAATCATGTGGCGTACCGCGAACTGGGCATTGAATCTGCCAATCCCGGAGTTCTATGGGACACTGGAGAATTTCATCTGGTAATAAACGCCGAATACCACGAAGCCGATACTTGAAGTGATAAAGGAGAGAGACGTATGGGATTGTTCAGGACGATTCGGAAACGAATGCCACACAGGGCAGGACTTTCAGCTGCGGTTGCCAATACTATCTACACAGGGGATGCCGCCGCACTACCGCCAAAAGCTCCCGGAGAGACCAGGATTGTGGCTGTCTTCGGCACCACGGAACGGTATAACGGGATCAGTCATGAAATCCAGGTGCGCAGGATATTCGAGCCTCACATGAACTGGACGATGTTGTTTGTCCGCGCTTCAGGGCTGTTTACACCCGATGTGATCAGAGAGGCCGACCTGCTCATGGTCTGCCGTGGTCCCCACCCCGACCCCATTGACCTGTCAGCACCTCAAAGCGGCATTTCAGACACGATGACGCCGGGTGCGCCGTTCTGGACGGATACAAATGTGCGGGTGATCACCAATGCGGTCGAGACCCGCGGCATAGGCTTGCTCGCGCTCCAAAGCACAGTCCTCTGCGGGCATTTCGAATTCATGAAATTCCTTGATGTCACCGGTGTCGCGCCTCACCTGCCCGAACCGATGTGGTACACACGCATGAACACGTCACACCCCATCACCAAAGGTGTCGGAAAGTTCGCGGTGTTGCTTGATGAGCAGCCGGTGGTGGTTATCACATCGAAGTCAACCGCTACACTGTTCGAATCCACCGCAGTCCATGAGAAACGGCAGGGTGTCAGTGGCTGGGCCCTTGAAAGGGGCACGGGACGGATCGTGGGCCTGCTACCGGGAAGCACTATGCACGCCTACCAGACACCGGAATATCAGAATATCCTCTGGCGCGCCGCGCATTGGGCGATGAATCGCGCCATTCCGCCATATCCTAACGCTGAGAATCGGTACTATCTCTGAGTCTGGTAGATGACACGCCTTCCATATGTGCATACCCCCCTACTATGATAAAAGTAAAGGGGCAATAGAATGCATGCTACCTTTGGGAAAGTACATTTTATTGCTAAGCGATAAACTTTGTATGTCGTCAGAACATTCTGGACACTTTCCCCTTTCGAGTTAAGAGATGGTTTGATGCTGGATATGGGTGCCTGATTACCATAGTGGAGGCATATCCGGAACGTAGGAATATCCGAGATATTAACTTAAAGACTAATTTAGAACTTAAATTTATAAGCAATCAATTTATTTAACATCAAACAGTAATAATTGTTATTTTAAAAATATGGAAGGAGATGTTATGAATATATCCGAGAGTGAAATCATGCTTTGCCGGGCATGGATTAATCAGTTATATAAGGAGCATGAGAATATTTGCTGGAACTATAAAGTTGAACTATCAAAACCAACTATTGAAATATTTAATAACGAAAAGAAATTTGGTCAGTGGATTAGCAAGTTTAAAACGATAAAAATTGACTTAAACTTAATTAGAAATTACTCGTGGGATATAGTGATTAACATTATGAAACATGAGATGGCTCATCAGATTGTTGATGAAATATTTAAATGTGATGATAAGCATGGTGAGATATTCATTAAAGCCTGCGGTATGATCGGTGTTCCTGAAGAATTTCGAAGCGCAAGCGGTGACATTCCCGATTCTGTTAAAAGAATCGTTGAGAAGCGGTTTGATTCCGATAATGCAAAGATGCTTGAGAAGGTTCGAAAGCTTTTTTCATTGGCCAAGTCACCTAATGAAAACGAGGCTTTACTATCGATGAAAAAAGCTCATGAGCTCATCGAAAAACACAATATTCAGCGGATTGAACAGAGTGATGGTTCCCGGTATGTTTATGAGATTATCACACATAAGAAAAAGAGGATCGAAAGTTATCAGCGGAGAATATGCAGCATTCTCCTGGATTTTTATTTTGTTGATATCGTTTATTCGTATCTGTTTGATCCGGTAAGTTGTGAAACGTATAAAACGATTGAAATCCTTGGAACCCCGGAAAACGTGAAGATAGCACAGCACGTTTATTTTTTCCTCATTAATCAATTGAATATCATGTGGAATATTCATAAAAAAGGCGTAAAATCGAAGAATAAAAACAAGAGATCATATTGGCTAGGTTTGCTCAAGGGTTTTCGAAAGAAACTGGAAAAAATGGAGAATGATAAATCTGAAAATAGAAAAATAGAAAAAAATAAAACTACCAGTGCTGTAATTAGAGTTCAGGATAAGAACTTCATTCGATTCATAAAGATGAGATTTCCCCGACTAACATATCGCTCAAATTCAGCAACAATTGATCTTAAAACTTATCGCGCCGGAGTCGATGATGGAAAGAAACTGGTAATTCATAAAGGATTAGAGGAAAGAAATGGTTATCGAGGAAAATTATTGAAACAGTAAATGTCAATTCAAGAAAAAAGCATCATATACTTTAAAATTTCTGATAAAACGAGTAAAAGGACGCGGGAATCGAACCCGCAGCCATTACTATAAAAACAATAACTTATACATTGTTACCTACTGTTTACCTACTTTCCTTTATTATTTATTCTCTTTAAATAAACAATATTCCCACGTCTCGATTCGAGTGCATTACTTAGAATTTCATTTGACCTTTTTGCATATCTCTGTGTCATTTCAATTTTTATGTGTCCAAGTTATTGACGAACCAAATCCATGTCGTAACCCATTTCTAAAAGCTGACAACCAAGACTATGTCTAACTCCATTGTATAACTTTATATGAATATCTGCTTTATCACATGCTTCATGCCATATTTTATTGAGATTCTTTGATGTATATGGTTTGCCATCATCACGTACAAAGACAAAAGAAGATATTTGTAATGGAATTTTGTTTAAAACTTCTCTAAAATAGGACGTAATCTGATATCGCCTCACTTTGCCAGTTTTTGTAGTATCTCGTAAAAAATTGTTTGAAAATGCTCGCTGAATTATTACTTGACCGTCAACTATACAATCCCTTTGTAAAGCTCTTGCTTCTCCAGGCCGGCAACCATACTCCATCATAAATTGGAAAATCGGTCGATGTCGTTCAGGGATTTGTGTGAGGATAGAATTTTGTTGGTCTAAAATAAGATATTCAATTTCAGGTGATGTATATGTAAGTTTTGGGAATGGAGGCATTTTGAGAAGGTCTTCATTTTTCCAGGCATGTCGAAACATTGTTTTTAAAGCCGAAACAACATTATATTTCCCCTTATCACATCGATTTATCCATTTATGAAATTTAACAATATCATTGTAACGAATATTACGAATATCCTTATCACCGAAAAAAGGGATAATATAATTTAGGGTCTAGACTAGTTAAGCTAAAAAGAATATGCTTTAACTTAAGTCATGACAATCATGCTGCTGCTTGATTGGTTTTATACGTCACTGAACTTACGAAATTTTGTACTTAGTTCTGCCTTCATCTTCATCACTGTTACCCAGTAGCGTATCGCCTGTAGCTCCATATGACCGCCGTCAGTAGTCGTTTTCAGCTCGATAATAGCCAAATTAGCTTTCTTATCCACTCCCAGCAGGTCGATTCTGCGGTTCGAGTCTTCCCATTCACTGAATTCTTCCGCTATAACCAACGTATCAGGAGAGATAACTTCAATTTGCTTCCGCATGAGACGCTGGATGTCGCCACGTTCTTTCAATCCTGCAGTTGCGAAGATATTTCTTTTATTTTAGAGAAACTATCAGGAAGTATCTCGTAAATAGCCATTATATCGTCTCCTGTCTCACGTCAATCTTACCGGTTACTGCTTCGGATATGGAATTGAGGTTAAAACGTACCCGATGGTGACAGGCGGGACTTTCTGCGAGCGATGTGTGCATAATATTAACTCACGATCACCACAAAACCGACACTAAAACACGAAACATCGCATCTATAATGTGTCTGGTATGCATCCGGCGATTACTTTTTTACTGATGACCGATTAAGCTTCATATTTACCGTCAAATATTTTTACAGTTACATCGAGGAATTGATAGCGATTATAAAGGTTTTATCATCGAAAAAGCGAATAGCGGTTAATTTTTATACACTCTGCCCGGTTTCACTCCATTATTCCGAATGAAAAACGAAAAATCCCAATTTTTCTTACTCCCGAACATGCTAAAAGACCTGTTTTTCACATATTGAGTCCAATAATAATGGAAATACCTTGAGATAATGCGCTTTTTAATCATTTGGTATAGATATTGCTACACATGCTAAACAACAATTTGTAGTTCAAAATCATTTATGCAATATGCAATTATTTTACTTCCGGCTAAGGTTTTATGATTTAGAATTATTTCAAGAGTGGCTATTTAATGGTTTTTATTATGTGGAGCTTATAATAAGAGAAAGACGAGTTGGCACTCTGTTTCGTGATTTATATAACAAAAAAGACTGATTATCAGAGGAGGTTTAAAAATGCAGAGGAATGTCCTTATCGTAGATGACGAAGCATCCTTACGGCACTCGCTCGCAATAAGTTTGCTACAAAGAGGTTTTGGAACTATACCGTGTGAAAATGGAATTAACGCTTTGAAAAAATTAGAACTTCATGTAAAAAAAGGATTCCCGCCCGATATCATGGTTGTTGATATAAAACTTCCTGATATTGACGGGATAAAACTCATAAAAATTGTGAACTTTAAATATCCCAGCATTCCTATAATCATCATAACCGGATATAGAGAATTATGCAATGCTGAAGACATGCAAAATCTCACGGTAAGCAGTCTCTTGGAAAAACCATTTTCTGCAGATGATATTGCCCTGCAATTTGAAAAAACTTTGCAAGAAAAAGAAACCAAAACTTTACCTGTAACCATTAAAGAGAAAGAGGTGCCAAAGGTTGTCTCTGCCTACATCCTTTTGAGACTTGATGATAAGTGTGATTTTTTTAATACCTATAGAAGATTGCACTTCATGGAAAACACCGTTTATTGTGATTCTCTGCGAGGCGATTATGATATCTGTATGTTACTTCATGCCCAGGACATTGAGACATTGGAAAATATTTTTGAAAATGATATTAAGGGATCCAAAGAAATTAAGGAGGCGGAATTCCTCGAAATAAGGAAACCGATTTTTGACGAAATAACCGACACCGTAATACAAAATGCTGAAGAAGCTCTCTCTGACGGCAATCTAAGATATGGTAAGGGAAGAAACTTGTCGGTACATGTGTGCGCCTATGTTTTAATAGAAATTGAAAAAGAAAAACTCGACAAGGTCTATCCCACTCTCTGCCTCAACGAGAACGTTGTCTACTGTGATTACACTTCCGGGAAATTTGATCTTATCCTTTTTATTCAGGGAAGCCATTATGAGCAGATCAACAGAATCATCGAGAACAAGATAATCGGTCTGGACGGTATATTAAGAGTTAAAAAATGTCCAATTCTGAACTTCCTCGATATGTAGTAGCGGGAGAAATTAATGATATCAAACGATACTATAGAACAGGTATCGGTAAAAAGGGATTTTAGGGTTGAGCTTTCGACAAGACAGAAAGAAAACGGTTCCCTGATACCTCTCCTTCAGTCGGCACAGGAATTTTATGGCTATGTTCCGGAGATGGCCATGCATAATATTGGCGAAATACTTAATATCCCCGTGGCGGATATTTATGGGGTAATTACCTTCTACTCGCAATTTCGCACAAAACCTCTGGGAAAACATATCATCAAAATCTGCCAGGGTACCGCCTGCCATGTAAACGGCGCTCGTCCGATCCTGAGCGCCCTCAAGAATGAACTGGGAATCGGGATAGACGAGACTTCTGATTGCGGGCGATTCACTCTTCAATCAGTCGCCTGCCTGGGATGTTGTTCGCTCTCGCCTGCAATGATGATTAACAGTAAGACTTACGGAAGTCTTACACAGGATAAGATAAAAAAAATATTAAAGACTTACATGAAGGACTGAGCCATTTATGAAAAAGTGTAAAGGAGAAATCAGAGTTGGGCTCGGTACATGTGGAATTTCTGCCGGAGGAGAGTCGGTATTTGAAAAACTAAAAGAAGCCGCCCGGCTAAATAACTTAGATATAATTGTGAAAGAGACCGGGTGCATGGGGATGTGCTATCTGGAGGTTTTAGTGGAGGTATGTCTTAATGGCGAAAACTATCTGTATTGTAAAGTTACTCCTGATATGATAGATAAGATTGTTAATCTTCACATACTAAAGAACAAACCCATCCTTGAATGGGTTGTAAAAACCGAGAAAAATATTTACAAAGATGAAACATTTTTCACAAAGCAGAATAAAATTGTTCTCCGAAATTGCGGACATATAGATCCGGGTTCTATAGATGAATACATTGCATGCGGAGGTTATAAAGCAATTAAAAAAGTCCTTGAGGAATATTCAAGAGAAGAAACAATAGACAGTATCCTCAGATCCGGATTAAGAGGGAGAGGAGGTGCAGGATTTGCAACAGGATTGAAATGGAAGTTTACCTCCGATGCACAGTCAGACAAGAAATACATTGTGTGTAACGCCGATGAGGGTGATCCCGGAGCATTCATGGATCGTAGTATTCTTGAAAGTGACCCTCATTCCGTCATAGAGGGGATGATGATTGCCTCTTATGCCATTGGTGCAAATGAGGGTTATATCTATGTACGTGCAGAATATCCAAAAGCGATTCAAAAGCTCAAAACTGCTTTAATACAGTGTCTGGAGCGTGGATACCTCGGTGATGGAATTTTTGGTTCGGACAAAACTTTTAATATAAAGATCAAAGAAGGCGCATGTGCATTTGTTTGTGGCGAGGAAACCGCTCTCATCGCATCGATAGAAGGAAGAAGAGGTATCCCCCGAACCCGCCCTCCGTTTCCCGCAGAGAAAGGTATTTGGGGTAAACCGACAAATATAAATAATGTCGAAACCCTTGCGAATATACCGTGGATATTTCTAAACGGACCCGATGCATTCGCTTCTCTCGGAACTGAAAAAAGCAAAGGAACCAAGGTTTTTGCTCTCGCCGGAAAAATCAAAAGAAGCGGTTTGGCGGAAGTTCCCATGGGTACGACAATCAATGAGATTGTTCATGAAATAGGTGGTGGTATCAAAGAGGAAAGAGAGTTCAAAGCGGTTCAGATGGGAGGCCCGTCGGGAGGATGTATACCCGCATCGATGGGCAATCTGAAGATCGATTATGATGAATTGAGCCAAACAGGTGCAATCATGGGATCCGGCGGACTCATCGTGTTGGATGAGACGACCTGTATGGTAGATATGGCAAAGTATTTCCTTACCTTCACTCAGAATGAATCGTGCGGAAAGTGTACTTTTTGCAGGATTGGAACAAAGAGAATGATGGAAATACTGGAAAAAATAACATCAGGAGAAGGGGAAGAAACGGATTTGACATTGCTGGAAGATTTAGCTTACAAAGTGAAAGAGAGCAGCCTATGCGGATTAGGACAGACAGCGCCGAATCCTGTCTTGACAACCTTTAAATATTTCAAGGACGAATATTTAGCGCACATTAAAGAAAAGAGATGCCCCGCACACAGTTGTGTGTCGCTTGTTTTATATCAGATCGATCCTGACAAGTGTACCGGGTGTACTCTATGCGCAAAAAACTGTGCCGCAGACGCAATTACCGGAAAACCGAAACAGATTCATGCGATTGATAATGAAAGCTGTATAAAATGTGGAATCTGTTATGATAGCTGCCGAATGAATGCAGTCCGGAAAATATAAAAAAATGAAAAAAATAACGATTACAATCAATCGTAAAAAGATCGCCACTTACTCCGGAAAGACTATTCTGGAAGTGGTAAACGAAAATAACATAGATAAAATTCCTACACTCTGCTATGATAAAAGACTTGAACCGTATGGCTCTTGTTTTATGTGTGTTGTGGAGGTCGAGGGATTTAATAAACTCGTTCCCTCTTGCTGCACCCCTGTCGATAACGGCATGAAAATTCAAACGAATAATGAAAGAATCCAAAAATCACGGAAGACCGCTCTCGAACTCTTGCTTTCAAATCATTATGCGGATTGCATCGGCCCCTGTAAAATTTCATGTCCGGCAGGAGTTGATGTCCAAGGATACATTTCGCTCATTTCGATGGGCAAACATGTTGAAGCACTGCGCTTGATAAAACAGAACAATCCGCTCCCCTCGATCTGTGGAAGGATATGTGTCAGTGAATGTGAAATTAACTGCCGAAGAAACAATGTCGATGAACCGTTAGCTATTAAAGATCTGAAGAGATATGTTGCCGATATTGATATGAGCGACCCGTGGAAGCCCGAAATAAATGAAAAAATCAACAAAAAAGTAGCTGTTATCGGTGGAGGTCCCGCTGGACTTACATGTGCTTATTATCTAACGGTCAAAGGATGTGCGGTTACAATTTTCGAGAAAATGCCACTCCTTGGAGGAATGTTAAGGTATGGAATTCCCGAGTACAGACTGCCTAAAAATATACTGGATAAAGAAACGGACTGGTTGTTTGATTTAGGGATAAATGTTCGACTAAATTCAGCGATTGGGGGAGATGTTACCGTTCAGAAACTGTTAAAGGACGGTTATGATGCGGTTTATCTCTCTGTTGGAGCTTCGGCATCGAGGCACATGGGAATAAATGGCGAGCACGACACTGACGGGATTATCAAAGGGCTTGATTTCTTAAGAGATATCGAGATGCGGGTGATGACTGCCCTCGAGGGAACGGTTATTGTTGTCGGGGGAGGTAACACCGCCATCGATGCAGCAAGGAGTGCGATGCGGTTAGGTGCTGAACATGTGAAAGTTGTGTATAGAAGGTCTGTCAAAGAAATGCCGGCCCATCCTATAGAAATAAACGCTGCAAGAGAAGAAGGGATTGAGTTTGAATTCCTTACAGTTCCAAAATCGATTTTGAAATCCGGAAAAAAACTCACTGGTATTGAATGTTTGAAAATGAAGCTCAAGAAAGCCAAGCCGCATGAAAGACCTCGACCAATGCCAATTCTGGGCTCTGAATTCGTTATCCACTGTGATTATCTCATTACTGCCATCGGACAGGGCGTTGACGATTCCTTTTTCGATAACTTACAGGAATGCGAAAAAGAGAAATGGGGAACCATAAAAGTCGATGTCAATACACTCAACACATCTATTGAGGGCGTATTTGCCGGGGGAGATGCCGTAACAGGACCTTCAACCGCCATTAGTGCCGTTGTACAGGGAAGTAACGCTGCAAAATCAATATATGACTATCTGACAAACAGCACAGTTAACGGAACGGAGAAGCGCTTCATAAGCTCAAAACATAAGTTTGCTCCGCTCACGGATAGTGAGTTTGTACATATAGAAAAGACCAAACGTCAAAAAATGCCTGAATTAAAGTGTGTAACAAGAAAACAATGCTTTGACGAAGTAGAATTAGGCTATTCGGATGAACAAGCCTTGCATGAAAGCCAGCGTTGCATAGAATGCGGTTGTTCTCAATATCATAATTGTGTATTACGCAAATATGCCGACACGTTTGGGGTTGATATTTCACAATATTTAGGAGAGTTCAATAAATACGGTATCGACAATAGACATCCTTTCATTTCTCTGGATTCAAATAAATGTATAAATTGTGGACGATGTGTGAGAACCTGCTCCGAAATCTTGAAAATATCTGCCATAGGATTTGTGAACAGAGGATTCAGGAGCATTGTCAAGCCGGCACTGGAGAAACCTCTTTTAGAGACAAACTGTATTTCCTGTGGAAACTGTATTGATGCATGCCCGACAGGTGCTTTATCCGAGAAATATATTAAAAAGGGAGCGGTAACTCTGAAAAGTGAAGACTGCGAATCCATCTGTCATTTCTGTTCTTTGGGCTGCAAGATAAACTATAAAGTTATCGACGAGGATATTTTTTATGTTTCAAATACCAGCGAAGATAGTTTTGTTTCACATAATAAGGGGTATTTATGCGCAAAAGGCAGATTTGGACACAGATATCTCCTCATGAAAGAAAGATTAAAAGAACCTGTCCTTAAACATGGTAGCTATCCGGAAAAGATTGGATGGGATGAAGCGATAAGTTACACCGGAAAGAGGCTCAAAGACATAATAAGTATGTACGGGGCAGATTCTATTGCACTATTCGGTTCTCCTAAGTTATCCAACGAAGATCTTTACTTACTTCAGAAAATGGGTCGGGGCTGTCTGGGGACAAATAATGTCTCGAGCTTTTCGAATTTACTCAATGGTTATGACCAAAATTGCCTCGATGAGTCTTTTGGGCAGACTGTTTCAAACACTACCATTGATGAGATTGAAAAAGCAGATATAATTGTGGCCATAAATTTGGGTGTTTCGGAAGATAACCTGATTACGGAACTAAAAATAAAAAAAGCGCAAAAAAGAGGGGCGCGATTTATACTTATAAATTCCTCGGAAATCAAATTGTCAAAGTTTGCGGATTTATGGATAGACACCCGGAGGGGAACCAATACAGTTTTATTGAACGGTATTCTGAGAGAGCTGATTCACAATGATAAGACCGATAAAAAATTCGCCGAGAGAAATAAAAACGACTATCTCGCTCTACAAAAAATGGTTGATGTTTACACTCCACTCAAAGTAGAAAGCCTGACAGGAGTGGAGCATCAAAAATATTCGGAACTTATAAATTTGTTGGGAAATCCTGACAAAAAACAAATTTTTATTTATAACATCGATTCGCTAATAGAGAAGTCAAAAAACGATTTGAAAGCTATTGGCAACTATTTGCTTTTAACCGATCGAATAAAGAGAAAAGGAAATGGCCTTATCTTATTACGGAATTCCTCTAATTCCAATGGCCTCATGGATATGGGTATCACACCTAAGTATTTACCCGGTTATGTGAAGTATCACGAAGATGAGAAGATTGAGAGAATGAGCCAAATCTGGGGGATTGATCTGAAAAAAATATTTAAACCCGTTGATATTCTGCAAAAAATGCTTCGAAATGAAATTAAGGCTGTACTCATATTTGGAGAGGACCCTCTTGTTTACAATGAAAACAGGAAATACTTCGATGGAGTTGAATTCTCACTAGTGTGTGACATGTTTCCCACAACTACCGCAAAAGAAGCAGATATTGTGCTACCTGCCTCGGCCTATATTGAACAAGAAGGTACGTTCACCAGCTCTGACCTCAGGATTCAGAAAGTTAATAAAATTATGAATCCGAAAAATGGCCTTGAAAATTACAAGATAATTGAAAGGATAGCTCGTATTTTCGATGATAGTTTATGCTATGAAACACAAGAGCAGGTATTCAAAGAAATACAGCAGGTAATCCCGTTCTATAAAGACTGCCATATTGGAGAATCATGGGTGAAGAATCTCGATATAGAAGCTTGCCTTTCTTTTTACGATATCGATTTACGAACCTTTCATCAATCCCAAAAATCTCTTCTTTATTCAGAACAGTTCTTTGAAACAAAAGTCAGGAGCATGATAGAGCGAGTACCAGTTTATGGAAAAAAACAAAAAGAGGTTGTTGTTTATTAATTAACATGGACTGTTTGCATACTGCATCTGGTAAGTTAAAATTTTTTTGTTAATATATTGTGAGCCTCTTCCAAAACTACCGGCATAACATTGTATTGTTATATATGCAATATCATATTATTTATTTTATATTGATTTGCGGTGGTTAAAATTCGCGTTTTTCTCCTCGCTGACGATTTCACTTTTCAACCGGCTTTTCATATAATTTTATTGACTTTTTTCAGAGAAAGAAGTTATTTTGCTAAATCAATTTCCACCCACTATTGAGACGCTACCTCCATCTGTTGGATTGGGAAAAAAGATACAAAATGATAAAATACAACAATAAAAACGACATTAAAATTAAAACCGCTCTAAGAGAGAGAATAAAAGAGTTAGAATGTCTCTATAATATCAGTTTTGAGTTAGAATCAGCCAAGAAACCATGTTACGCATTTGAAAAAGTTATTCTGCATCTTATACAGGGGTTTCAATTCCCAGAAATTACAACTGCAAAATTAAAGATAAATTCAACTGTCTATGGGGATAAAAAATGTGGTGATAAAAAATTGAAACAGATGTTGAAACAAAATATCACTATAGATGGTGTGAAGATAGGTTACATTCAAGTATGTTATACTGACGATGCAGTTTTCCTTGTTGAAGAAAATAAGATGTTGAAAGAAATCTCTCTGATGATTTCAAAAGCAGTAGAAAAACAAGATCTTATCACAAAATCGGAAAATTATGTAAAAAAAATTGAAGACATGCTCAGAGAAAAAACAACTGAGATAAAAAAGGCCGATAAAAGAAATATTTCCCTTGTTGAACAAACCGAAGAACTTGATAAGAACAGAAAAAAGCTGCAAATCCTCTTCGACTCTATAACAGATACGATTGTTGTTATTGATTCGGATTTTAATATTACAATGTCAAATAAAAAAGATATCGGGGATAGAGGAAAATGTTATAAAAAACTCTTTAAATCTAATACTGTGTGTCAGGATTGTGCTGCCCCAAGAAGTTTTAAAGAGGGGAAACCCATTTCAATTGTGAAGAATATCTCAAATCAATATTTTCGTCTTCAGTCTTTCCCAATACTCAATAACAAAGGAAACGTGGATAAAGTTATTGAGAAATGCAGCAATATTACACAAGAAAAGCAGATTGAGATTCAGTTGCATGAATCATACAAATTAGCTTCTTTGGGAAAACTCGTAGCCGGAATTGCCCATGAGATAAATAATCCAAACACATTTATAAGGGGAAACATTAAAATAGTGCAAGAAGCTATTCAAGATATTCTTCCCATACTGGATAGTCACTATAATGAAAATTGTGATTTAAAAATAGCGCGATTGCCGTATGAAATTTTCAAAAATAATATATCCGTTCTTCTTACTGATATGTTTAGCGGGGCAAATAGAATAAAAAAAATAGTGGATGGATTGCGGGAATTTGCGAGAAAAGATAAAGGAATGCTCACAGATGATGTTGATATAAATTACATCATTGAAACCACATTGAGACTTGTAGGAACTCAAATAAGACGCAATGCCACAATTCATATAGACCTCGACAAAAATGTCCCCCTAATGAAGGGGAACATACAAAAGTTTGAGCAAGTAATGGTAAATATGCTCATGAATGCTCATGAGTCTATCGAGGGTGATAATGGAGTAATATGTGTTAAAA
>JBHPFF010000071.1:0-14079 GCA_042572165.1 Candidatus Latescibacterota bacterium
AACTGGGATATGGGGACGAGACGCAAGGCTTTTCAAATTGGCTTCACAGAACCATGGCTTTTCGATACACCCACCATTTTTTCGTTCAATGCGTATAATATTACCCGCAGTGATTATACTACGGCTTTCGATAGTGAAAAGCGCCGTGGCGGCTACCTTCGCCTCGGTCGTAAACTGAATTGGCCGGATGATTACTCCCGGGCATTTATTACCTATCGTCTTGAAGATGTCGATTACTCCGATCCGTCTTTATATTACCAGTATTATCTGACAACCGGGAAGACATCATCATTGAGTTTCAGTTTTGCTCGCGATTCACGAGATCTGCCTCAGTTTGCGACTGACGGATCACGGACTCAGGCTACGGTAGAGATAGCCGGTGGGCCCCTGGGAGGCGAACTTTCGTATTATAAATACCTGTTGAATCATGAAGTTAGCATTCCACTTTTTTGGACTCTTTCACTTACATCAAAATCGCGACTCGGTTATTTGAAAGGATATAAACAGAATACATTTGTACCATATTCCGAGCGCTTTATGCCCGGTGGTATCAGTTGGGATGGTATGGTGCGCGGTTATCCAAACCGTCAGGTCGGGCCGAGGCACAGAGGTGAGGAGGTTGGCGGTGAGACGATGTTTATTAATAATTTGGAAATTCAATTGCCCATAGTTGCCCAGACAGTGTATGGAATTTGTTTTTATGATTTTGGAAATGCCTGGCCACGTCTTTCGGAAACCAATCCATTTGATGTGAAACGTTCTGTAGGTGTTGGCGTTCGTATGTTTATTCCTTCAATCGGTCCGATCGGCTTCGATTTCGGGTATGGCTTCGACAAACTTGATGGTGCTGACAAACCCAGCGGCTGGCGTACCCATTTCCAGTTTGGTAATTTTGATAATCTAAATTATTAACATAACTTTAAAAGGAGCATTTTAATGTATCGTATGGCAAGAACAACAGTATGCTTTTTAGCAGTGTTTGTTATTCTCCTGGCTTTTGCCGTTACTGCTGCAGCTGAGTTGAAAATCGGCTATATTCGTTCTGACTATATTTTCAGCAAATATGAACCTTATGAAGAGGCCCAGAAAAAACTGGAAGTATTTCATAAGGAAAAAATGGGTGAGCTTGACACCAGATATGCGGAACTTCAAAAGGAAGCACAGGATGCCGATTCTAAAGCTCTTCTCATGACCGATGAAATGAAACGAGATAAAATTGAAGAATTGCAAAAAAGGGAAGAAGAGCTTAATCAATACCATCAGAATCTTTATGCTGACGACGGTCCCATGGCGCAAAAGCAGAAAGAACTTATTCAGCCGATTATTGATAAAATCAATGAGGTCCTCATGAAAATAGCCGAAAACGAAAGTTACGATTATATATTCGATGCCTCAATTGGCGGAACTCTTCTTTTTGCCAACCTTAAATTTGATATTTCCGAACAGATACTTGAAGAGCTTAATAAGGATATTTCAAGTCAATGAGTGCAGGACTTGCACAAATAAGCCGTCTTATCGGGGCTGAAATTCCCGAAAGTGAAAAAGAAATTGAAATACATGGTGTCGCCTCTATCGAAGATGCCGGGCCAGATGATATAAGTTTTATTTCTAATCCAAAGTATGCCAAGTATCTTGAAACGACACATGCCGCAGCGGTGATTGTTTCACGTGATATAGTCGTACCCCCGGCAGTAATTCCCCTTGTAGTTGAGGATCCCTATTTTGCTTTTTTGCAGATTATTGAGCTTTTCAATGACAGAACTTCAGCCGATATAGCATCGGGAATTGATTCCAGGGCAATCATACATCCTGATGCTCAATTGGGCAAAAATGTCTCCGTAGGCGTAGGTGCTGTCATCGGTCCGGGGGTAATCATAGGCGATGAAACCGTTGTTGGTCCCTGTACTGTTATTCTCAAGAACACCACTATCGGGAAAAACTGTATCATCTACCCTAATGTGACCATCATGGACGGCTGTGAGATTGGTGATAGGGTGATCCTTCATGCAGGTACTGTTATTGGTTCCGATGGTTTTGGATTTGCACCGCATGAGGGGCGTTTTCGTAAAATCTCTCAAATTGGTAAGGTGCGGATCGGCAGCGATGTTGAAATTGGAGCTTGTTCATGTGTCGACCGTGCTGCTTTCGGCGTTACGGTAATTGAAGACGGAACAAAGATAGACAACCTCGTTCAGGTTGCTCATAATGTGCGTATAGGTTCAAACACAGTTATAGCGTCACAGGTAGGAATCTCAGGTTCAACCTCAATAGAGAGCGGAGTGAAAATAGGTGGACAGGCAGGATTTGCCGGTCATCTCAGTGTTGGCGATGGAGCATCTATCGGGGCTCAGGCAGGGGTTACAAAGGATGTTCCTGCCGGTGAGATGGTATCCGGATATCCCGCAAAAAAGCATACTCTGGCACTCAGATTAGAGGGTGCTTTAAGAAATGTACCTGATCTGATCAAGAAAGTCCGGGCTCAGGAAAAACGAATCACTGAACTGGAACGAATATTTAAAAAGCGGAGTTAAATGTATGTTTGAAAAACAATGTACAGTAGCCGGTGAGTCTCATGTCAAGGGGATCGGTTTACATACAGGAACATCAAGTGAGATCATTTTCAGACCTGCTCCGATAAACACCGGTGTTATTTTCAGAAGGATAGATATTGACAGTGTTCCTGAAATACCGGCTCTTATCGAAAATGTTCAGGATCTTAGCCGCGGTACAACTATTGGTATTGGTGACGTAAAGATTCATACAGTGGAGCATGTACTTTCAGCCCTTGCGGGTCTCCGGATTGACAATGTTTACGTTGATATTCATGGTATCGAACCACCCGTTTGTGATGGTTCCGCAGAGGAGTTTGTTAAGGCAATAAAAAGTGCGGGAATAGAGGAACAGGATTCCCCGCGCGACTATATTAACATAGAAGAAACTATCCTTTACGATGCTGTTAAGGGAGAAGGTGTTGAGCTTGTTGCCCTGCCCTCTGATGATCTGCGTATCACATTCATGATTGAGTATGACAACCCCGCCATCGGCACTCAGTACACTGCGATGTACTCCATCGATGAGTTTGAGAAGGAATATGCCTCCTCGCGAACATTCTGTTTCTTAAGCGAAGTAGAAATGCTGAAGGAAGCGGGTTTGGCCAAGGGCGGTACACCTGAAAACTCGCTCGTTATTATCGATAAACCATGGAACGAAAAAGAAGTGGTATACCTGAAAAGTTTGTTCGATAGAGATATGGAAGTTTCAAGGGGTAAGAGTGGCATTTTGAACGATGTTCAGTTACGTTTTCCAAATGAGTTTGTACGCCATAAGACGCTTGATCTTATCGGTGACCTGTACCTTCTGGGACACCCGATAAAAGGTCACATTATGGCAGCGCGTTCGGGTCATAAGGCAAACATAGAACTCGTCCGCAAGATTCGCTCCTACTGGGAAAAAAACCGTATCAAGATGAAATATCAGGACAAGAAGACAGAAGGATACCTGCTCGATATCAACGCTATTAAAAAGATCATGCCTCACCGGTATCCCTTCCTGCTTGTTGACCGAATAGTCGATCTCATCCCCGGGCAAAAAGTAGTAGGTATCAAAAATGTTACGGTGAATGAACCGTTTTTCCAGGGGCATTTCCCCGAACATCCTGTCATGCCGGGTGTGCTTCTAATCGAGGGCATGGCTCAGGTCGGAGGTATCCTAATGCTCGATGCTGAAATAAGGACAGACAACAAATTGATCTTTTTTACAGGAATTAACAAAGCGAAATTCCGCAAGCCGGTCGAACCGGGTGATCAAATACGGTTTGAACTTGAGATTATCAAACGCCGCGGCAGTCTTTTTATTATGGCTGGGAAAGGATATGTCATGGATGATGTTGTAGTCGAGGCTGAACTCAGTGCGGTGGTTATGAATAAAGAGGACTATGGAAAATGAGTGTTCAGATCCATCCTGCAGCCATTGTCGATCCCGGGGCTGATATTGGTTCTGATGTTGTTATCGGCCCCTATGCTGTCATAGAGGATAATGTTGTGATAGGCAGCGGTTCGGTCATAAAGGCGGGGGCTCACATCGCCTGTGGAAGCCGGCTTGGCGAAGAGGTTCAGGTGTTTTCCTATGCTGTTGTAGGTACCATTCCCCAAGACCTTAAATTCGGAGGTGAGGATACTGCCTTAGAGGTCGGAAGCCGCACGGTTATCCGTGAATTTGCCACCATGAATCGCGGAACCGAAGCTACAGGAAAAACCGTTGTCGGCTCAGACTGCCTGTTCATGGCGTACAGCCATGTTGCCCACGATTGTATTGTCGGTAATCACTGTATTCTGGCGAACAGTGCCACACTTGCCGGTCACGTTACCCTTGAGGACTGGGTAATTATCGGTGGACTGGTTCCCATTCACCAGTTTGTGAGAATTGGCTGTCATGCAATGATCGGCGGCGGCTGGCGCGTTTCGAAGGATGTTCCGCCATATGTAACCGCAGCGGGTAATCCACTCAGACCTGTAGATATCAATAAAATAGGATTAAAAAGACGGGATTTTTCTGATGAAACCCTCTCCCAACTTAAGAAAGCGTACAAACTGCTTTTCCGTTCAAAAACAGACCTGAAACGCTCGCTTGAATCACTTGGCTCATTGGGAGACCTCGGGCCGGAGGTGGAACATCTCAAGCGGTTCATCCAGTCCAGTGAACGTGGCGTGATACTGTAGCACGTTCATTTCATTCGTTTCATGGCTCTCCGCTCCGTTTCGTGTCAGTGCGGGGATGAACCGGAAATCTCGTTAAAGTTTATCATTAAACATCGGGTGATTAGTATGGCTGTTCGTGCAGGACACTCTCATTCCATTCGGTGCGGGGTTATCGGCGTCGGTGTTCACGGCCTTCATCATGTGAGGCTGCTTTCATCTTCTGAATCAGCTGTATTTACTGCTATTTACGATACAGACCGCGATATTTCTAACCGTGTGGCTGAAGATTATGGAGTCACCGCATATACCTCTCTTGAAGAACTTCTTGAACAGGTTGATTGTGTTACGGTGGCGGTACCGACTACTGAACACTATAAGGTAGTCAGGACATGTTTTTCAATGGGAAAATCCGTTTTGGTCGAAAAACCGATTGCCACTACGGTATATGAAGCCGACAGGATGATAGGCGAAGCGAAGGAACGGGGTTTTATTCTTGCGGTCGGTCATATCGAGCGGTTTAATTCGGCATACCGTTCCGCAGCCGCAAATAACATATCCCCTCTGTTCATTGAGTCTCACCGTCTTGCTGTTTTCAATCCCCGGGGCACCGATGTGGCAGTTGTATTAGATCTTATGATACATGACATTGATATTGTGCTCGATATGGTACAACGTCCGGTTGTTTCGGTTAGTGCCAGCGGTGTTGCAGTGGTTTCCGACGAGGTTGATATTGCAAATGCACGTCTTGAATTCGAGGGCGGATGTGTTGCCAACCTCACTGCCAGTCGTATTTCACAGAAAAAAATGCGGAAGATCAGGACGTTTCAGAAAAATTCCTATATTTCAATGGATTTTCTTGCCGGTGAAAGCGAAGTGTTCAGCCTGAATCCGGACGAGAACCCTATTGCCGACGCGGGAACGCCTCCCCAGTTAATTGAGGGGATATCCTATTCCAAATTCCCGAATGACGGCTTGAATGCTCTGGAACTTGAGATTGCCGATTTCATAAATGCGGTAGAGAGCGGTTCTGAGCCGCAGGTGACCGGGAGTGACGGCAGAAAAGCCCTTGAGACAGCGTCAATGGTCATGGAAAGCATCGAGTCTTCCATGCGGAGATTTGAATGAAACGTGTGTTTCTCATTGCAGGGGAATCCTCGGGTGATCTTCACGGGTCTGCGCTTATGGGGCGGATGAAAGCCCACATGCCAGACATCGAGTTCAGGGGAATCGGCGGTTCTCTCATGGTAAGAGAGGGGCTTGATCCAATAAGGCATGTCCATGAGATGAATTTTATGGGGCTTGCTGAGGTGATCCGTCATCTTCCGTTTATTCGCCGTACCATGAAGGAATGCGAAAAAAGTATTGAATCGTGGCATCCCGATCTTGTGATTCTCATAGATTATCCGGGTTTCAATCTCAGGTTTGCACCTCTCGTAAAAAAGCGGGGAATCCCTGTAATGTATTATATCAGCCCACAGCTGTGGGCATGGCACAAGAGCAGGGTTTCGCTTGTGAAAAAGTATGTGGACCGCATGGTGGTACTCTTTGACTTCGAGGAAAGATTTTACAAAAAACACGGCATCAGGGTGGATTTTGTTGGTCATCCACTGATTGATGTAGTTAGACCGTCTCAGGATCTTGAATCATTCAGGAGGTCTCTCGGACTGGAAAAGGATATTCCTCTTGTCGGTTTGTTACCCGGGTCACGAGTCCAGGAAATTAAGCGTATTCTTCCGGTGATGCTGGACAGCATCACTATGCTGAAAGAAAAGGTTGGTTCAGTCGCAGCTGTACTCGCCTGTGCGCCTGATATTGAAGACAGTATTTATCAGCAGTATCTTGAAAATTCTGATATTATTCCTATGCGTGGGATGGGTTACGATATTATGGCGCATTCGGATGCACTGGCAGTGACATCGGGTACCGCAACCCTTGAATCGGGTATCCTCGGCACCCCTATGGTTATCTTATATCGCACCTCATTTTTGACATATATTATAGGAAGATATCTGGTGACGATTCCGGATATCGGACTGATAAACATTGTCGCTGGTTCAAGAATTGTTACGGAACTCTGTCAGTTTGATGTAACAGGCGAAAATATTGCTTCACACCTGGAAACTTTCTTAAACAACACCAGCATACGTGAAAAGTTCGTACAGGCGCTCCATGTTGTGAAAACCAAACTCGGTGCTTCCGGCGCATCTGACCGTGCGGCACGTATCGCATTGGAAATGGTGGAAGATAAAAAAACCTTGTGACGAAATTTTAATCCGAACATATTAATTAATAAGGCAATATACTACACCTGATAACAAATGATATTTCATCGGAATGAATGAAATGAAAAACAGGCGCGATTTTTTGAAAAAAGGTGCATTCGTGTTTTCTGCACTCCCGGTTTTTTCCGGCAATACTTATGCCAGCCAGAGAGATATTGAAAGAGCCCGGGAACGGTTTGATCCGGGAATGAAAAAGGTTCGTGATGGCCTGAAAGCGGCTCAAAGAGGGAAAAAGAAAAACATTCCCCCTGTCCTGCGCGAGGAAATCCTTGAAAATCCCCGGTCGGTGTTCATAGTGCGAACCGGCATCGCTTCAACAAAAGATAACGATGGGAAATTCCCCACCGAGAAGGAGAAGTTCCGGCGTGCGGGATATGAGACCGCTCACAAGATGTTTATTAAAGGCACATCAAAAGGTGGAACCACCTGTATAAAACCCAATTTCGTCGGTGGTTTCAATGCCGATGAACGAAGCCTGAACAACGGAGTATCCACACATCCGTCGTTTGTAGCTGGTTTCTGTGATGCTCTCAAGGAACTGGGGAATACAAACATTGTTGTCGGAGCCAACGGTGCTGCAACGCATGAAAATTTTGTGCAGTCGGGCATCTGTGAAATGCTGCATGAATCCGGGATATGCTTTACCGAAGGCAAGTACCCTTCATGGAAGGATTACATCAAACCCGAGATTACCTGGGTTGACTACCCTGATGGCGTTGTGATGCATAAAATTCCCTTCTTTAAACTCACCTGTGAAGAGGATACCACTTTCATCAATATGGCAAAAGACCGTATCCACCAGCTCGGTTTTACCACTCTTACCATAAAAAACCTCCAGGGTATAATGCCCGTGGGATACATGCATATCTGCGGCGGGTGGCCTGCCAAACTGAACATGGGTACGGTTAAAGATGTCTTTAATCCTGACTACCGTAAAGAGATCGAACAGTTATATATCAAACATGCCCGAATGAATTACAAGTACTGGGATGAAGGCGGTCATTCACGAGAATACTTCAAACTGGGTGGCTGGGAAGAGTATAAAAAAGGCAGGATGAATGCCGATTACAAGGTTTTCTGGGGTGAACAGTGGGGTCAGCGCATGATGGATGTTGCATCGAATATAAAACCCTATGTTAACATGGTTGAGGGTATAGTAGGCATTGACGGAGCCAATGAGCTTCACCTGAATAATTTCATCACCATCTCACGGTCAATGGTCGAATGTGATTCAGTCGCCTCATGGCTTATGGGTCATGATCCCCGTGAACTGCCGTACCTGAGAATAGCGAACGAGCGAGGACTGGGAAATAATAACATCGAGGATATTACCATCTATGAAATTACAGACAGGGGGATAAAAAGGATCAACGATTTTCGGACGTTTCCCCGTGCCAGTATGGGTGTCTGGGTGTACAGTACAAAGGATGCCCCCCTCAGGTTTTTTTAATAAAGTTTATATTTTAGTTATTTTTTGTTAAAAGCATTTAATATTATGACCTGTAAAATTTTACTAATGTTATTAGTAAATTGAATATTCTATTGTGGAATAAATAAATCATCAATTCCAGGGAGTCATTAATGGAACAAACGTTACTTTTGATTAAACCCAATGTTATTGAGGATAATAAAATAGGTGCTGTTATTTCAGTACTGGAAGAAAAAGGCATCGTTATTAATAACATGAGGATTGAAACGCTTACCCGGAAGCGTGCCGAAGGATTTTATGAGATTCACCGGGGGAAACCTTTTTTTGAAAATCTTGTAAAATTCATGACCTCCGGCCCCGTAATTGAACTTATTCTCGAACACGAGAACTGTGTCGAGTACGTACGTCAGGTAATCGGAAATACCGACCCTGAAAAAGCTGAACCCGGCACCATCAGGCGTATGTTTGCCCGTTCCCTAACTGAAAATGCTGTGCATGCTTCCGATTCGGCTGACACTGCAAAAAGGGAGATAGCTTTTATTTTCGGTGATGGGTTGAACTGAAAAAGGTAACGTATTTTTTTCATCATAGATAGAGAAGTAAATATAAAAATAGGTTATTAAAAGCAAGGCTTTTGGATCATTAACAACTTGACTTAAGATAAAATATATGCTATAGTATAAGGATTTATTAATGAAGGTTGATTTTTTTGGGGCGCAGGAGCATACAGAGAATGTTGAGTTTGAAAGCAGTGCCCTGGATATTGGGATAACAAGCGAAGATTATTCTTTTAGCAGTGACATTCGTGTTGTATGCAGGATTTTCCGGGACGGTGATATTGCCCGGATGGATGGAGAGGTTTATGCGCCTTTGATTATGCAGTGTGCACGGTGTCTTGGAAAATTCAATAAGGAAGTGACAGGTGAATTCTCATTGGTTTCGAAACGCCTCGGTGAAGGTGTATCACTGCCCGAATATACTGATAAAGACAATGAAGAGTCGGAAGACAATCTATTGATTATAGAGCATGATACCCGTACAGTCGATATTACCGATCTGGTTCGTGATGCACTCATGCTTTCACTGCCGGTTAAACCGGTTTGCAGTGAAGACTGCAAAGGGTTATGCCCTGTATGCGGTTATAATATAAATGAAGGTGATTGTGGATGCCGGAGCGAAATACATGATTCGCGCTGGCATGGGTTGTCCGGCTTATTTGAAAAATGATAGAGACTTAATGCATAGTGTCATAAATACTGTAACGCAACTATAATACTGTAATACTGTAACGTAACTATTACATGTCATTGTGAGCGAACATAGTGAGCGGAACAATCTCACAATGGTGGTTGCTTACACTATGTCTTGCAATGACTGTGATTGATTTGAACTGAATACGTAACATTAATTTACGAAATGAACCACTTAGTGGTATTTTTTCATTAAATAATACAAATTAATACGAAAAATATTCAGATTTCGAAAATAATGAAAGGAGTATTTTGTGGCAGTACCGAAGAGAAAAACCTCCAAATCCCGCAAGGGCATGCGCAGATCCCATTTGAAACTTGAAATTCCAGTAACGGCAACGTGTGCTCACTGCGGTCAACCTATCTTGTCCCATCGAGTCTGTCCCGGATGCGGATATTATAATGGAAGACAAGTTATCGAGCCGGTCGAGGCGTAACAAGTAAGGATATGACAGGTCGGATAATACGCATAGCCGTTGATGCGATGGGCGGGGATACTGTTCCCGATGTTCCTATAGAGGGTAGTCTCAGAGCTTTACAGTCGTATTCTGATGTTGCTATTACTCTTGTAGGGAATGAAAACATAACAGGGGACTCCCTAAACCGGATTATTAAATCTGAAGCCTATCAAAAATCTGTCGGTTCGGAGAACCTCAACCTAACGAACCGTATATGTATAGTACATGCCGATGAATCAATAGGGATGGATGAATCCCCTGTACATGCGATTCGTTCAAAAAAGAAATCTTCGATCGTTGTAGCCAACAAACTCTGCAGTTCCGGCGATGCCGAAGCCATTATTTCAGCTGGAAACACTGGTGCAGCGATGGCATCCTCATTGCTCTATATGGGAAGACTGAAAGGTGTTTTACGGCCTGCAATTTGTGCGATTTTTCCATCAGAAAAAAATATTGTCGCCGTTTTGGATGTTGGAGCAAATCCTGACTGTAAGCCTGAGCATCTTTATCAGTTCGCTGTGATGGCTTCCATTTTTACGAACCATGTCTTTGGCTATGAGAATCCCAGGGTGGGTATTCTGAGTATTGGCGAGGAGCGGACAAAGGGAAATGAACTTACAAACAGTGCCTACAGCATCCTGGAAGCCTCAAGTCTTAATTTCATTGGCAATATTGAGGGCAGGGATATTTTTAAGGGTACTGCAGATGTGGTTGTGTGCGATGGTTTTGTCGGAAATGTGCTTTTAAAATTCGGTGAAAGTATTTTCGGATTTATTACATATAAATTGAGAGAAAAACTTACCAGGAGTGTTGTTAAAAAAATAGGTGCGATGCTCCTGAAGCCCGTGTTTAAAGAATTAAAGCAGGATATGAGTCCGGAAGATTACGGTGGTGCTCCGCTTCTGGGAGTTGATGGTGTATCTATCATTTGCCATGGAAATTCGACTCCTGTTGCTATTATGAATGCTGTAAGAGTAGCACGTCAGCTGGTATTGGAAGAAGTTAATGAACAGATAAAATCCGAGTTTGCAAAGAAGAGATAATGAAAAATATACCCGTAATTAAAGGTCTTGGTTTCAATGTCCCGGAAGAAATATGGGACAACAGGCGGCTTGAACAGCTTGTCGATACTTCCGACGAATGGATCCGATCCCGAACAGGGATCCATACCCGTCATATAGCAGGAAAAAATGATACTACAGCGACACTTGCATCTGATGCGTCACGTGCGGCACTTGCTGATGCCGGCTTGGATCCGCTGGATGTCGATGCCATTATTGTAGCTACCATGACACCGGAGATGCTGTTTCCGGCCACAGCCTGTTTTGTTCAGGACTTTATAGGCGCGAAAAATGCATCTGCATTTGATATTTCGGCTGCATGTACGGGATTCATTTATTCATTATCTCTGGCCTCATCAATGATATCATCAGGCTCTGCGGAGAATGTTATCGTAATTGGCGCTGAAACACTTTCGCGGATAGTCGATTGGACTGACAGGAATACATGCGTGCTTTTTGGCGACGGTGCCGGAGCTGCTGTTGTTTCCCTAAACGGGGAAGGCGCTCAGGTCATCGATACAATTTTAGGCTCGGATGGTTCGAACACCAACCTGCTATACATGCCTGGCGGCGGATCACGGCATCCTGCGAGTGAAACCACTGTGCGTAAACGGATGCATTTCCTGAAAATGACAGGAAAGGGCCTTTACAAGGAAGCGACGACCTCTATGGCGAACTGCACTATCAGGGTACTGGAAAAGAACGGACTTGATGTCAACGATATGGATTTACTTATTCCTCATCAGGCAAATTTAAGAATTATCCTCAGTACTGCAAAAAAACTTGAAATATCTCCTGAAAAAGCTTACGTTAACATACAGAAATATGGTAATACATCCGCCGCCACAATTCCTATTGCTCTCACCGAGGCACGTGACGAAGGGAGAATAAATAAGGGTGATATTGTTGTGCTTGTGGGTTTCGGCAGCGGTATGACCTGGGGCGCAAGTCTTTTGAGGTTTTAATGGTGAAAACAGCATTTTTATATCCCGGACAGGGTTCGCAGGTGGCAGGCATGGGAATTTCGGTGGCAGAGCGCTATCCCGAGGCTGTTTCTGTTTTCGAGAGAGCTTCGGAACTGGCGGGTTATGATGTGCGTTCCTTATGTTCCGAGGGGCCGATGGAAAAGCTTTCCCAAACGCGCTATACGCAGCCTTCCCTATTTACCGTGGAAGCGGCTATCACTGATGTGCTGAAAGCCAGGGATGTTCATCCGGAATGTGCTGCCGGTCACAGTCTCGGCGAATTCGGAGCATGGTACACTGCAGGGGTTTACAGCTTTGAGGATGGTTTCCGGCTGGTTTCCGAACGCGGACGCATTATGGACAGTGTTGATCCCGGGGGCATGGGAACCATGTGCGCTGTTATAGGTCTTTCCGGAGATGTTGTCGAACAAACCTGTCAATCCGTTGATGGTACGGTTGTTGTTG
This sequence comes from Candidatus Latescibacterota bacterium, assembly GCA_042572165.1. GTDB lineage: Bacteria > Latescibacterota > Latescibacteria > Latescibacterales > Latescibacteraceae > JBHPFF01. The sequence continues at coordinate 12,608 of JBHPFF010000071.1, forward strand.
CGAATATTAATTCACCGGTTCAGATGGTGATTTCCGGCGAAAGGGAAGCGGTTGAAACTGCTGGTAACATACTTAAGGAAAAAGGTGCAAAGCGCATTATTCCTCTCAAAGTGAGCGGTGCCTTCCATTCTCCTCTTATGGAAAATGCTCGTGAAGAATTCGAAGGAGTAGTTGAAAATATTACAGTTTCCGATGCAAGAATCCCTGTGTATGCGAATGTTACCGCAGCTCCCGTAACCGATGCAGATGAAATCAGGGAAGTTATGGTACAGCAATTGACATTGCCTGTGAGGTGGATCGATATTATTAAAACTATGGTGAATGACGGTGTGAGCGATGCTTTTGAGGTCGGCCCCGGCTCTGTGTTGGCTGGTCTTGTAAAAAGAATTAACGGTTCGCTTGATGTGAGTTCTATGTCTGATTCTTCCGATATTATGGAGGTATTACTTGGGAAAAATTGATGGTAAAGTTGTACTCATTACCGGAGGCGCAAGGGGGATTGGAAAGTCAATAGCGGAGCATTTCCTCACGGAAGGGGCTTCTGTAGCATTATGCGATATTAACCTTGATGGTGTGCAGGCTTCAGTAGCGGAATTGTCCGGAAGAGGGAGTATTGTCAGGGGATATTACATGAATGTGACTGACGAGGCAAGTGTCAATGAAACAGTTGCAGCCATAACTAAAGATTTTGAACGCATCGATATCCTGATAAATAATGCCGGTATAACCCGTGACAACCTGATGCTCAGGATGAAAAAGGAAGACTGGGATGCTGTGATTACAGTCAATCTCACCGGAACATTCATCGTGACTAAAGCGGTTATCAGGGTAATGATGAAAGCCCGGTACGGAAGGATCATCAACATGGCATCTGTTGTTGGAGTTATGGGAAATATCGGTCAGGCAAATTACTCCGCTTCAAAGGCGGGATTAATCGGATTTACCAAAACCATGGCAAAGGAATTCTCTTCTCGGGGTATTACAGTTAATGCTATTGCGCCCGGATTTATCCGGACCGAGATGACAGAACAACTTCCTGAAGAGGCGAAAAAGGCATTTTTAACCGCCATTCCTCTCAAAAGACCCGGGACACCTGAAGATGTGGCACATACAGCGCTTTTTCTGGCCTCAGATGATGCATCCTATATTACGGGACAGGTAATCAATGTGGATGGCGGAATGGTAATGTAACCTGAATTGATACAGAAGTTAAGTATATTAATAAAGAAGATAAAATCGAAAACTTAAACACAACATTTAATTTCACTATTGGGGGATTTATCATGAACCTGGAAGAAAGAGTCAAGGATCTTGTTATTACCCATCTCGGAGTTGATGCGGGCAAAGTTACCAATGATTCTTCATTTGTTGATGATCTCGGGGCTGACTCGCTGGATACCGTAGAGATAGTAATGGCATTTGAGGAAGAGTTTGAAATTGAAATCGCAGATGAGGATGCTCAGAAAATGAGG
>JBHPFF010000072.1:0-13844 GCA_042572165.1 Candidatus Latescibacterota bacterium
TATAACGTATTATACAGCTTTCTGATTGCGCCGTTAGTTCTACTGTCTGTTGAACCTTAAAGAATCCGCCTTCAGGTGAAATTGACACATCGTCCGCAAACGTTTCAAATCCTTGTGTGGAGTTGCTTTCTCCGGGTGTCGGTTGATCGAAAAACACCCATGTAGTTCCGCCATCCTGCATCCTACCTCTGGAATAATCAGCGGGAATGTAACCGGTTTCAAGTATGTCGATGCAGGTTTCATCCTTGTTTGTTAGAAGAATCGTTTCGCCGGATAAGCTGATTTTAAAATTTGTATGAAAAGTAGTATTGGAATAATTGATAAAATCAACTGGCCCTTGTGGATTTGAGGGTAGAGTGGTCATTCCGAATGTCAAAAACGGGATTGCAGTCAGATCTGATGAGTATTTATTAAGATTATGCACCTGAACAGCGAGCACATTATCACCTTGAATAAGAAGAGACTGGATATCGGATATCTCGAATTCTTCGGGATATCCGCCTTTGTATATTTCCGCTTCCCTGCTTCCGTCGGCATACTGGTCAAATGACGGGAGTGTGCCCACTTCGCCTATATTAGACCGCGCCACCTCTGTCCCGTTGATGTAAGCAACAAAGGCATCATCATAATCCATGTGGAGAAAACACCGAACAATATCAATGACATTATCCGCCATGAAAGTTTTACGGATATACAGTGATACGGTACCGGGAATAATGGTGGCGTCATCTCCGTCTTCGTATCCGAAACCGCTGGGCCCCGTCGGCCAACCGCCCTTGAAACCGATTTCCTTCCAGTTTGAGGGCGGTTCCTCGGTTCCAACAAAATACTGCCAGTCATCACCCTCCCGTATAATCGTCTCCCAGTAGTTAATTATTTTCGTTCTGTCTTTTCCTGAAGCGAACACCAGCATGAACTCACCGGGACCAAGTGTAAAACTTGGGAAAATCCACTTGAACGAATCGTCCGGATCATCGGATAAACCGTAACCGCTCAGATCAACAGAAGAATCCCCGGAATTATAAAGTTCAATCCAGTCGGAGTAGTCGCCGTCTTCATCTTGGATGGTAGTTGCATTGGACGACATGACTTCGTTGATGAGGAGTGTGGATTCGGCGGAAGCTGACTGTATGCCTGTCAGAGCAATTATCAGAATTAAAAGCTGTATTAACGAGGCTTTATTAGCTTTTTTCATCGATATCTTCATTTTTAAAAGGAGAGTGAGTAATTTATTAACAAAAATATAATATATTTAAAATGACATGATTTTAAAAACTATATTTGATAAAATATTCTCGAATTTTGGTTATGTAGAAATAATAAAAAAGCACCCAAAAAGAGTGCTCTTTATTCAAAAATATTAAGCGTTTGACTAAACTGTCATAACCTCTTCTTCTTTTGCCTTCACGACATCGTCAATTTCGGAGACATACTTGTCAGTAAGCTCCTGGGCTTCCTTTTCGCCCCTGTGAAGGTCATCTTCGGAGATATCGTGGGATTTCTCGGCGGAGCGTAGCTTTTCGATGGCATCGCGTCGAATATTGCGAATGGCGATCTTTGCCTCCTCGCCAAGCTTCTTGACAAGTTTCAGAATATCCTTGCGGCGCTCCTCGGTTAACTGAGGAATGGGCAGGCGGATGACATGACCGTCACTATTGGAAGTGAGCCCGAGATCACTTGCCTGGATCGCTTTTTCCACTGGTCCGAGCATATCCGGCTGGAACGGTTGAATCATAATCGTTTTTGCGTCTGGAACGGAAACATTTGCTACATGCTTTATAGGGGTTGGTGTACCGTAATAATCTACCTTTACCGTGTCGAGGAGCGCTGTTGAGGCTCTTCCAGTGCGAATTCTGGCAAGTTCATGATTAAGGTGTTCGACCGCCTTGTGCATGTGGTCAATCGCTTCTTTGCGTATTTCCTTATCCATTAGCTTCCTCCTTTACAATCGTTCCGACCGGTTCGCCGTTTATTACCCTGAGAAGTGTCCCTTCTCTTGTAAGGTTAAATACTATGATTGGTATGTTGTTTTCTCTGCACATGGCGATTGCAGTGGAATCCATAACTTTCAGACTGTGTGAAAGCATCTCATTAAATGTGATTGTATCGAACTTTTTTGCCGTCCCAACCTTAACCGGATCAGCATCGAACACACCATCAACCTTGGTCCCCTTGAGAATACTATCGGCGTTGATCTGGGCTGCCCTCAGCGAGGCTGCGGTATCGGTTGAAAAGTAGGGATTTCCCGTCCCGCCAACGAAAATGACGATTTGTCCTGTTTCAAGATAGCTGACAGCGTTTGTTGTGTTGAACGGCTCCACAATCCCCTCAATTGCAAACGCCGAAAGCACCCGCGCAGTCATACCTGATTTTTCAAGTTCATCCTGTAGCGCCAGACCGTTGATGACAGTTGCAAGCATTCCCATGTGATCGGCAGTAACTCGCTTCATGCCGCCGCCGGATGCTGTCATTCCGCGAAAGATATTGCCACCGCCGACAACGAGTGCAATTTGCACACCCTTTTCATGAATTTCTTTAATCTGGCGGCAGAACGATGCAATCACCTGCTTATCAAAACCATATCTCTGTTCGCCTGACAGGGCCTCTCCGGAAAGTTTTAAAAGAATTCTTTTATAAATAGCCATCAAACGATCCCGGCAGCAAACTATTCGCCAACCTGGTAGCGGACGAATCTGCGTATCACAATGTTTTCGCCAATCTTGGTAATAAGAGCAGTCAAAAGATCCTGGACAGTAGTCTTATGTGATTCATCCCTTACATAAATCTGGCTCAAAAGGCAGTTTTCCGCAAAGAATTTTTTCAAGCGCCCTTCAACGATTTTATCTACAAATTCAGGCTTCTTACCCTCATTTAGAGCCTGTTCTCTATAAATCTCACGCTCTTTTTCTACAATTGCAGGATTGATATTATTTTCGGAAATCGCAAGCGGTTCTGTTGCAACAATTTGCATAGCAATATTTTTAGCAAATTCCTGAAATTCCTCGTTACGCGCCACAAAATCGGTTTCACAGTCCACCTCGACCATAGAGGCAAGGAGCGAACCTGGGTGAACGTATGCCGCAATATAACCGCTCTTTGTATCGCGACCCGACCGTTTCTCGGCTGATGCTATGCCCTTTTTACGGAGAAGTTCAGAGGCCTTTTCTATATCACCATTGGCTTCATTGAGCGCTTTCTTGCAATCCATCATGCCAACGCCCGTTTTTTTTCTCAGGGCCATGACATCATTTGCAGAAATCTCCATTGGGATAGTTCCTTTCATATAAAGTTCGTAATTATTTGACTTTTTTCTTCAATTTATCCTGTTTATCTTCAGTTTCTTTTTTTATATCGTTTTTAGTGCCAGACTTTATTGTGGCCTTACCAGTCAAGGCTTCCTTTTTCACCGGTTCTTTTGGGGGGTTTTTGGTTTTTACTTTGGCGGTTTTACCGGCGATCTTTTCGGGTTTCTTTTCCACGGTTTTTTCTGAATCTTTTACCTTGTCAACAGCTTCCTTAACAGGAGGTTTCTCTTCGGAAACTTTTACCTTGTCAACAGCTTCCTTAACAGGAGGTTTCTCTTCGGAAACTTTTACCTTGTCAACAGCTTCCTTAACAGGAGGTTTCTCTTCGGAAACTTTTTCTTTCTCATCTGATTTTTGTTTTACAGTTTCTTTTTCGGAAGTTGTTTCCTTGGTCACCCTGGCATGCCGAATCCGGTGCCTGTCTTTCTTCGGTTTCTCTTCCTGTTTTTCAGCTTCCTCGACAGTCTCTTCTTTTTCAGCAAGACCAACCTCATCGGTATGAATCTGCATGCCCTCGATTACAGCATCCGTAATGCATGAAAGCAAGACCTTTATCGAACGAATGGCATCATCATTCCCCGGTATGGGAAGAGTTATGGGATCAGGGTCACAGTTAGTATCAATAATAGCGCATATTGGTATCCTGAGGCGCTTTGCTTCATTGACAGCAATTTTTTCCTTCTTGGTATCTACCACGATTAATAGACCGGGCAGCCTGTTCATATTCCGGATACCTTCAAGAACATAAGATAACCGGTCATGTTGTTTTTCGAGTGAGAGCACTTCCTTTTTGGTCAGATGTTCGTAGGTACCGTCTGTGGACATCTTTTCAAGGTGATCGAGGCGCTTAATACTTTGTCTGATTGTCCGGTAATTTGTAAGCATACCACCCGGCCAGCGGTTAATTACATAAAATTGATTGCACCGATCAGCTTCTTCCTTGATAATGGACGATGCCTGGGACTTTGTACCAACGAAAAGTATCGGCACCCCCCTGGCTGCAATATTACGGATTACAGTGCAAGCATTTTGGATTAGAGAAAGTGTTTTTTGGAGGTCAATAATGTAAATGCCGTTGCGTTCAGTAAAAATGAACTTTTTCATCTTGGGATTCCAGCGTCTGGCCTGGTGTCCGAAATGAACGCCGGATTCAAGAAGATCCTGAATGGATATTTCTGCCACAATAACTACCTCAGTTTAATAGGTTTGATCCTCCGCCCCGGTCAACCGTCAGACAAACCCTCGATACGGGCACCATGTCTGTAACGTAACGGGACGTGCGTGATTAAGAATTAACAAGAAAACTCAATTAACGTTTTGAGAACTGATATGCTCTTCGAGCGCCGGCCAAACCGTACTTTTTGCGTTCCTTAATCCTGGAATCGCGAGTAATCAGTCCGGCACGTTTAAGAACAGGTCTTAAATCCGGGTTCATGGTCAGAAGTGCCCTGGTGATACCATGCCTGAGGGCTCCAGCCTGACCCGAAAGCCCACCACCACTGATATTTGCAGTAATATCCAGCTTTCCATTCATCTCGGTGAGTTCGAGAGGTTGTTCAATCAGAAGAATGGAAGTGGGGCGCTGAAAGTATTCAGGGGCTCCCTTTTTGTTCACAATAATTTTACCTGTTCCTGATGTAATGCGAACACGAGCTATAGCATTTTTTCTTTTTCCGGTAGCAGTATAGATTTCCCCAGCTTCAACCACTATATTTTCCCTCCTTTAAACAAAAATTCTGCAGTGTAGTCTATTTTATGAGTTTTTGATTTCATATATTTCCGGCTTTTGGGCGTGATGCTTATGGTCTGGCCCCTTATACACGTGCAGTTTACGATATATACTTCGTCCCAGCGAATTCTTTGGGAGCATCCCCCGAACAGCACGTTCAACGATCCGTTCCGGGTGTTTTTCTTTTTCATGCTTGTAAGACACTTCTTTTGAATGACCGATATACTTACTCGCAACAAAATAAGTCTTGTACTCTTCCTTAAATCCGGTAAGCCTGACTTTTTCCGCGTTGATAACGACTACATAATCGCCGGTATCGACATTAGGCTGGAATATGGGTTTTTTCTTTCCGCGGAGTAACTCTGCAACCTCAACCGCAAGCCTTCCCAATATCTTATCCGCAGCATCAACTACATACCATTTTCGTTCAACTTCAGCCGGTTTCGTAACATATGTTTTCATCCCGATAGACTCCTTCAAATTCCCTGATTCAAAATAAATAGAGTATAAATATACTTAAACATTAATATACCGTCAAGTAAAATTTCCGCACTCTTCCTTTCCCTCAAATATATTTAAATGACAGGGTTGAGATTGATAAAGTCCTTATTATGATGCCTTATTTAAGATAACCATTTCAAAAAAACATTTATCAGAATAAATTCTTTGTTTTAAATATGATTAATAAGAATAATCGGGAAGTTTAAATTATTGTGATAAATATTGCTATTTCATCCAATCCGTTTATTATCATACCTTTTGACATGTTTATTGGTAATTTATGAACCATTACAGATAACACATATATAAAACCGTAACACTTGTTTTTAAAAAGAGGAGGGGCGCCCAGTGTTTATAGGATGTTATTCTGTATAAAACGCTTTTTCGATAAGAATCGAAGGATACGTGTCTCTAATTGGCGAATATCGACGAAAAGATCGTGATGTTCCAGAATGGAAAGGCTACTTTTTTATTGAAAAAGCACTTGTTTGAAATCAAGGTAAAGGTTATTCTTCTTTAATGTAAATACAAAAAAAGTTCAATTTAAACCCAAATATAGAACTATCCAGTAAAAAGAGTTAAATTTCATAATGATTTCTTTATCAGCGTTCGCTCCAGCAACCGGTGATGCCTTTATAATCCTCCCTCAAGTCCCCCCTTATTAAGGTGGAATTAAAGGAGGGTAATCAACATTGAACTTCGCCTCCGGCCATATTATTAATGAGAAAGGAGCATTATGCTGAAACAAATTAACCGGATAGTACTGTTAAAACATATTAATAAAAGAAGGATGGGGAAAATGAAACTCAGCATCATTAAAACAATTCTTTTTGCCGGTATTTTTTTCACCGTATCTTTTTTATCTCCGGTTATCAATGCACAGATAATAAAATCCCAAAAAGAAGACCTAATTAAATATACGCCGGAATGGAAAGGCGAGCGTTTCCCCGACGGTCGCCCAAAAGTTCCGGATGATATTATTGAACGGATGAAAAATGTTAAGCTTGAAGAAGCATGGGGAGTTCTACGCGGCGAGGGATACATTCATCAGTTTGAAGGTAACTGGAAGCACGTTCACCCGGGTGAGACACTGGTAGGGAGAGCGGTTACTGTTGTATACGTCCCATTACGTCCGGTAGCCGAAAAAGTCATGCTGGAACAGGGGAAAAAAGATGGGCGTATCGGCCATTATAATTCATGGACAATCGATATGTTGGTACCCGGCGATGTGTATGTTGCAGATGTTCACGGCGATCCTGAAGGCGGACCGATCATTGGCGGCAACCTCGCGACGGCAATTATGAAGAATTCCGGAAATGGGGTGCTGTTCGATGGTGAAATACGTGATCTTGGTCAGGCAGAAACTATGGAAGGCTTTAACTCTTTTGTCCGGGGATGGAATCCATCATGGTCCTATAATTATATGCTTTTGGGAATCAATGTTCCGGTTCGTATCGGACAGGTTACTGTCTTCCCCGGTGATATTATTCTGGGAAAACGTGAAGGTGTAGTTGTCATCCCTCCTCACCTTGCCGAAAGTGTTGTTAAAACTGCTGAACTTGTCAATCTCCGGGACAGTTTCGGATTTCAGCGTATCAAAGAAGGAGTGTACACACCGGGACAGATTGACCAGCGGTGGACCGAAGACATGGAAAAGGATTTCTCCCAGTGGTTAAAAGACCATATTGATGAACTACCGGTTCCAAAGGAACAAATCCAGGAATTGCTAAAAAAGCGTACATGGTGAGTTTGTGCAAAAGCCCTCTCATGATTATTCTGAATTATTGCCTGAATTGCAGGGAAATGGTCAATATCGACTGCGTTGATTGTTATTTTTGTGGAACCGCAATCCATAAAAATACTACATCGTATTTCACATTCCATTCTTTTTTATATTATAATATGTTTATTATACCTTAGAGAGAGTTACTCACCGCTACAATAATAATAGCAATAATCAGAATAATTAATCCTTGTATCAACCGCAACCTGGCTTGTGAAGGAGCACCTTTCCATTCTCCTCTCCATAGTCCTGCAAGATTACCGACAATAATAACAAGCGACATGAATACAACCCAACCGACAACTACACCAAGACTACCCATACTTGCTGCACCAGAGCCATATAGATACATACCTCCACACCACATTAAACCCATGAGTGCACCAAGTCCCAGATTTCGTAAAGTTTCATGGCCAAAGAACTGTTTCATATTTTTATGGGTTATCATTAAATATAAACAGTACAGCACATTGACAATACCGCCGCTCGTTAAAATAATAGCCCAGGCTGCGTTAATTGCAAAAGTGTCAGAAGCACCTAATCCCTTTGCGATATCAACGATCCCCGCACTATAGGCAAAACCAATATTCAAAAACGAGGACATAACTCCTGCCATTATTGCTATCATCAGCTTTCCTGTCATAGAACTTATATCTGTCTGTGTCGATGAGTCATCTGCCGGCTGTTTAAGAACAAGCGCCTTTGAGCACACAATAATACCTAAAATTGTTACTATCGTTCCGGCAATCAGTACTATACCTTTTACTGTCAGTAAAGTCGCCGGGAAAAAAACTATAAGTGGAATTAATGCTCCAAGACTTGCAACGGTTCCAATGACTATAGGATATGCCAGAGCCATTCCGAGTTTCGCCATTGCAAGTCCGTTTAAGACACCCCCAATCCCCCATAAACAGCCGAAAATAATAAGAATGAAAATATTTTTAGAAGAAGCCTGGCTATAAACGGCAAATATATTAGGTACTGTAAGCAGAATAAATATCCAGCTAAAAATAATCATACCGGTTCCAGCAAAAATTGACCAGGTATGTTCCCATTCCCATTTTCTTGTATAGGTCATGGGAAGGTAAAATGTACCCTGCAAAACGCTGGCAATAAGAATGAACAATAAACCAAATAAGACTCCCATGGTATCTCCTCGTATTTTTTATCTTAGTGGTTCGTTTCATAAATAATGTTACGTGTTTATCGGCCAAAAGCGCGAATTGTCATAGTGAGGCATAATCGAAAAATTCACTTTATGAGATTGTTACGCTTACTTTGTTCGCTAACAATAACATAGAGTAGTTATGTTACATTATTTATGAGATTGTGCACTTAGCTTAAATCAGGAATATCGAATTCGCCAAGATCAAGCGGATATGTTCCGTATTCACGAACAAGTTTAACAACATACTCATACCGTTCACTGGAAATATTGCTCGGAATCGAATGATCCGACTGAAAAATATATCCTCCGCCTTTTGCTGCATTGAGTTTTCTGAACACAGTCTTTTTAAGGTCTTCAAATGGGGCATGTGCCCATTCCAGTACATCCATATTCCCGCAAAAACCAATCCGGTGACCGTATCTGCGACGTAAATCAACCACATCAAGCCCTGCTTTTGCCTCAAGAGGATTGTAGGTATCGACACCAATCTCAATATAATCCTCAAATATCTTGTTGACATTGCCACAACCGTGATAAATAACCGGCAAACCGTTTTCATGGCACACATCAATCATTGCTTTCAAACCGGGTTTGAAATGTTTCCGCCAGAAATCAGGAGAAAACAGCATATCTTTTCTATACGCAACATCACCCCAGATCACCATACCATCAAGCAAACCATCGGCTGCCTTAATTTGTGCTTTAGTAATTTCAAGATTGAATTCATTTACACGGTAAATAAATCGCGCAAGCTCATCAGGATATAAACCGATCCATAGCAAAACATTGTTTAAACCGATGATTCGCCAGAGTTCCTCATGTCCTTCACAGACACTGCCATAAACAGGGAAATCCGGATAGAGTGCTTTTACTCCGTCAATCCAGGCACCGCTATTCCGAACGAAACCGTCACCAACTCCGGCTATCTGGTTATCGCCGCTTTTGAAGTATCTCCGATCGTTCCAGGGATCATCAAACTCAAATGCATCCATTTTTTCTATGGTATCGGTATCAAAACTGAGGTAGGCCGGCATGGGATCATTGAATTTCTTTCGGATAGTAGCTTCAAATCCTGTTTTCACAATTACCTGTTCGTTATCTTGTTCAAGAATTTCGAAGCTTTTGACATGTGGGTCCATATTGGGAATTGTTACTATCCAATCGAGATCATAATACGTATAAATATCAGTATCATCAGGAAGATTGAGTTCATTTTTCCATCTCTCAAGAAAACTGCCCCAGAAAAAATCACTAACCGGAACACGGTCGGGTTCTTCATGACGCAGTGTCTTATTCATTCTTTCAAGTTTTGCTTTGCAATTATCTGTTCTTTCCATAGTATATTGTCTCCCCTCAATTAAAAAACTTTTATACAAATTTCAAACTACTGCCTTATTCCATTTAGAGATACCGCAGGAGCAAAGGAAACGGCTGGAAGAAAAAGGGTGTCAGTTGAAACAGAATAAAATGATAGGGATTAAAATTATCATAAACAATAATAAAATCTGAGATAATATTACACAAATTAATCTACGTTGACACAATTCAGTTTTAAATTAGAGTTTATTAAAGTTTTTTACATTGAAGTTAAGCGATGCTGTTTACAGTGTCAGCAGTATCGATGTTTAAATGAGGCTGTCTTTGCCTGCCACTGGTCATTTTCATCATTTTCAGTCAATTCGCAGAACCTTTGCTCCTCGAATTTTTCTTGTCTTGAGCTCGACCAGTGCCCTGTTTGCCTCTTCAAGTGTAAATTCCTGAACTTCAGGTTTAATGGGAATTTCGGCTGCTAATTTCAAGAATTCGCTGACATCACCTCTGCTTACATTTGCTACACTCTTGATCTCCTTTTCCAGCCACAAATGTGTGGAGTAATCCAAATGCGTGAGATATTTCCTGTCCACATCTTCTTTCCGAATAGCATTGATCACCAATCTTCCCCCCGGAGTCAAATTCCGCAAAGCCTCAACTACCGGTTTCCATACCGGCGTGGTGTCAATGATACAATGCAGTTTTTCCGGGGATTCATCCTCAGTGTCACCTGCCCAGACAGCTCCAAGCTCCCTCGCAAAAGTTCTTTCCTCTTCATTTCTGGCAAATACGAAAATTCTGGTATCAGGATATTGGTGTTTCACCATTTTCAGCACAAGATGAGCTGACGCTCCAAATCCGGTAAGTCCCAGATTCCAACCGTTTTTGAGTCCTGTTAACCTGAGGGATCGGTAGCCGATAGCACCGGCACATAAAAGCGGTGCGGTTTCCAAATCCGAAAATGTACCGGGGATAAGATATGCAAAGTCTTCCGAAACTTTCATGTATTGTGCATATCCGCCATTTGCATCCCTGCCCGTTGCCCTGAAATCATGACACAGGTTTTCGTTGCCCTCACGGCAAAACCTGCATTTGCCACAGGACGAATAAATCCAGCCAACCCCCACTCTGTCTCCAATCTCAAAAGCACCTGTTTTGCGGCCGGTTTCTTTTACTCTTCCGACCACCTGATGACCCGGTACAATGGGGAGATGTGGCGGAGAAGTTCTCCCCTCAATTTCATCCAATTCTGTATGGCAAACCCCGCAGGCTGACACTTTTATTAAGATCTCTTTATCTCCCGGAACAGGATCCGGCAGATTTGTCAGCTTGAGTGGAGTCCTGTTTTCGTGGAGACTGCAAAGCTCATTCAATACCATTGCTTTCACAGGATTTCCCTCTTTATCCGTTCAAACATCTAAACCCGGGTCTTTTATTATCATATCTCATGCCATTACAACCATACATTCTTTCAACAGCAAAGGAATCTTTCTGAATATCAGTGTTTCACTGACATCCATCATTTCAGATTTTTTTCATTTCAAAAATCACCGTGCCGCCGCCTGTATACTCACACGGGTCAGGGCACTGGATGTAAGCATTTTCCCCATCCCGGGACAATCCCAGCTTTATCGGGTCTACTCCCCTGAAGATAGCAATATAATAGGGCATGATGGAAGACAGGGAGTGCATGCATACATTCCGGGTTTCCTTCAGATTCATTCGATAACCCTCATCCAATACAATGCAATCCCCAATCCGATAGACCGGGCAGTTGCCTTTTATCTCCTTGACTGTAATGATTAACTTATCCATTAATATGACCAAAAAGATATTTATTTTTCTGTGATTATTTATCGTTTGCTTCGTGGCTTATTTGTTACTTCTTTTATCACTAATTTACCAAATCACAACCGGGTGTGCTCTTTTATTATACTTATTCAGATGATATGCGAATGTATATCAAACGGGGAAAGTTAATTAACTGCAGGGAAAGGCTGGTTGAACTCACATTAACAATACCGCCTTTTCCTGGGTCTCCTAAGACCGGTCGATCAGATTGGAGTTCGATTTTATTACGCTCGATTAAAAACCTGCCCTTTTCGGGGTTACAGTCCGTACAATGTTTTTTTATTTCCTCCCTGCTCATGTTTTTAAATAATTGTGCCGCTGATGGTGATTCCATAAGTGCTTCTATATTTGCTGGAGTCAGCGTGAGGGTATAGGTGCTGTCGGATTGAAACTCGAAGATACTCCCGTAAAACTCATCTAAATCACGGTCTACCTGCTTCCATGTGCCGATAAGTTTTATAAATTCAGTATTTGTAGGCAGTTTTTGGTAGGTATAACGTATAACAGTACGCCCGTTTTCGAGTTTCTGTAATTGCTTTTGTGTATCAGGTCTCATTTCTAAATACTCAAAAAGCGGGGCATAAAGATCTCGTTGAAATCTTTTGATATGTATATTATGCGATCTTTCAAGAATTATCAGGTGATCTCTGGATGGGTTGTCGGGAAGCACTGCTTGTTTATCCAAAATGAAAGTCCATACCCAGGCATTTTCTTCCTTGTATTGAACAACCCGTGTCCCGGGTAGTTTTTCCATGAAGAAATTTTTTACATCTCCGATGGGTTCGGAAGAGATATAAAAAACACTTTCATAGTACGGGTCCAGAGATGAAATGGTTCTTATGAAATATGCATCCGGATATACAGGCGCTCCAAGAACACTCCGGGATGGTTCTACCCCGAAAAGGGATGTTTTTTGTGCAACTGCAGAAACCGAAATGACTAACAGGACACTCAGCAAAGCTGTATACCATCTCATAAAACAGTGTCTCCTCTTAAGAGTCTTTTTGACAATTACAATCCATACTATTAAACGTCCCGGTTATCGTAAGGCATCAGAGGAATTAAAGGTTATGAATTTCGAGATATGAATTGTCGATTGTGAATAATTAATCCGTGAAATTTAAACCCAAACTGATATTATGATTTATCAAAACGAATCTTTGATTGCATCCAGCATAGCCAGGACATTTTCAACGGGGGAGCCCGCCTGAATGTTATGAATAGCGTCGAATACAAACCCACCGTTCTTATTGAAAATGCCGATGCGCTCCCTGACCTCATCATAGGCATCCTCCGGCGTGCCGAAAGGAAGTGTTTTCTGGGTATCTATTCCGCCACCCCAGAAGGTGACCCTGTCGCCGAAATCTCTTTTCAAATCACAAGCATCCATTCCCTCCGCAGAGCACTGTACGGGATTAAGTATATCGAATCCGGCTTCAATAATGTCTTCTATAAGAGGGCGGATACCGCCGCAGGAATGGATAAACACTTTCCACTGTGTGTTGTTGTGAATCCAGTCACATATTTTTTTATGGAACGGTTTATACAGGTCATGGTAGGCATCGGGTGAGATAAACGGTCCGCGCTGGGTGCCGAAATCGGTGCCGGAAATAAAGATTACTTCGATCCTGTCGCCCACCGCCTCTTTGACACGAGCGAGATTTTTCAGTGCGATCTCGCACTCACGGTCAAAAACCTCACGAATATACTCACGCCGTAAAATTGTGGAAACATACCATTCCTCAACGCCGCGGATGCCTTTCGGATCTTTGAGGCCGGGTCCAGGCACAAAGGCTATATCGCCAAAAGATGTACCGCCCATACTGTATACTATGGCATAATCGGTGTTATTATACAGCCATCCTGACTGTTTTTCAAGGTGAGTCAGCTCTTTCTCCGAGAACGGCCCGAATTCCTCAAGATTATCCTCGACATTAAGCTTATCATCATCTATTGGTTTCTGACGTTCTGTCGAATCAAAATAAAATCCACCCTCCGGCATAACTGCCGCCGGCGGAAATGAACGGTCACCCTCCGCATACATGGGAACGTTGCCGTTTTTATCAGGCTCGATGTTGAAGAGTTCAGGAACAAGAACCTCGGTACCATCGAACATTGTCCATGTTTTCCAGTCCTTATTTTCGAAACCGAACATGTTTTTTGTACCAAACAGCCCGACACAGTCGATATACATTC
>JBHPFF010000073.1:0-13799 GCA_042572165.1 Candidatus Latescibacterota bacterium
CAGGTTTTTCCGGCGGACGGAAGGCTATCATGCCCGGGATATGCGGATTCGAAACCCTCAAGGTGCTCCACGGTGCCGATGCTATGGCTCATGAAAAAGCCGTGGAAGGAATTATAGAAGGCAATCATTTTCATGAGGATATCTTACATGTTGCAAAAACCGTGCGTGTGGATTTTATCCTGAATGTAACCCTGAATGAACGCCGTGAAATTACAGGTATTTTTACCGGCGAGCTTGAAAAAGCCCATATGGAGGGTGTACGTTTCATGGAAACCCAGTGTGTGAGCACGGTGGATGAGCCTGTTGATGTAGTAATTACAACATCGGCAGGGTTTCCACTCGACCTGACTTTTTACCAGGCGATAAAGGGTATGACAGCGGCACAGGGAATTGTCAGGGAAGGCGGCGTGATAATCATCGCAGCGAAATGCGCCGAGGGCATCGGCAGTCCTGAATTTACCAGACTCATGCTCGAAACGGAATCGGTCGATGCGTTCCTTACCGATATCCGAAAGCCCGGGTATCATATTGTTGACCAGTGGCAGTTCCAGAAATTCTGTATCGTTCTTGAGAAACATGAAGTCTGGATGTATTCGGACGGTATCGACCATATAACGCAGGAAAAATTGTTCGTGACTCCGCTCGAAAGTGTAGAACAGGGACTTGATCGGGTACTCGAGAGGTTCGGTGAAAATGCCCGTATTGCGGTGATACCGGAAGGTCCCTATGTACTTGCCAAACTTTCCTGAACCGCGGGAAAATGATATGGTTGCATGCATTTCGCCAAGGATGGATTTGCCTGTATTGTTTAAATATTAAGAAAGTATTATAAGATAGATAGTGCAAAAAGACCGGAAAAACGGTATCTTTTGCCCGGAACTTACTTCGTAAACACTGAATCAGAAGCTTTGTTTTCATGTTAGACGTCGTCGCAATAATTCCCGCACGATATGGATCTACAAGGTTCCCGGGCAAGGTTATTGCTGATATTCACGGGAAAGCGCTCATTCGTCATGTGTATGAGCGTGTCAGTCAATCGAATGTGGTATCGAGCGTTACTGTAGCTACTGATGATGAGAGAATAGCTCGGGTGGTCAGCGGTTTCGGCGGTAATGTCATCATGACCTCACCGCATCATAAGAGCGGAACGGATCGGGTGGCGGAGGCTGTTTTGAAGACAGGCGGTGATATAATAGTAAACGTCCAGGGTGACGAGCCTCTCATTGATCCCGGAGTAATCGATGCAGCCTGCAAAAAACTACAGGAAGATGAAGTGATTGTGTGCTCTACAGTAGCGTCACCGATTACCGACAAAGCTGTTTACGATGATCCGGGTGCGGTAAAGGTTGTTGTCGATCTTCAGGGAAGAGCGCTGTATTTTTCGCGGTCACCGCTCCCGTTTTACCGTGATGAAACATTCGGTGGAGCCTTTTTGCATGCGGGCATCTATTGTTTCAGGCGGGATTTTCTTGAGCGGTACGCTTCTCTGGAACAGACCAGGCTTGAGAAGGTTGAGAAACTGGAACAGTTGAGAATTCTCGAACACGGGTATAAAATTGGTGTGGTTATAACTGAATATGTATCTATCGGGGTGGATACCAAAGAAGACCTTGAGACTGTTAAACGGATAATGAAAGGCGGCAGTTGAAGCTGATAATAATTTTTTCGAAGAATAGATGAGTTAAAAAAATCTGAAATCTCATTGAATTGCTCGGAGTAGGATTGTGAAAAAATACAAGGGGCCCAAGTATATCGTTGTTGTCGGCGGTGTTATGAGCGGGGTTGGAAAGGGCCTTGCAACGGCTGGTATTGCCAAGATACTCAAGGAATACAATTTTTCTGTGACTGCTGTCAAGATCGATCCGTATATATCGTTCGATGCGGGCCTTTTTCGTCCGACCGAACATGGAGAGGTCTGGGTCACCGATGATGGCGGTGAGATAGACCAGGACCTGGGAAACTATGAACGCTTCCTTGATGTTGATATTTCACGGACGCATAATCTCACAACGGGGCAGATTTACAAGGCTGTGATTGACAGGGAACGGCAGGGTGAGTATCTTGGCGCCACGGTCGAACTGATACCTCATATCACCGATGAAATCAAGAACCGCGTGGTGGAGGCAGCCGGGAACCATGATATCTGCATGGTTGAAATCGGCGGCACGATGGGAGAATACCAGAATATCCCGTACCTTTTTGCCATGAAGAGCCTTCAGATAGAGACCGGCATGGAGAACATGATATATATTCTTATTACTTATCTCCCCGTACCCTCGCACATAGAGGAAATGAAAACCAAACCGACCCAGCAGGCTATTAAACTCTTGAGTGAAAATGCGATCTTTCCCGATATTATCCTGTGCCGCGCAAGGACACCTCTGGATATGATCCGTAAAAAGAAAATCCAGACCTATGCAAATATATCTGCCGATTATGTGATAAGTGCTCCTGATACTAATAACCTGTATACCATTCCCTTGAATTTTGAAAAGGAACATATTGGCCAAAAAATCATGGAAAAGCTGCAAATACAGGCAAGAAAAAAAGCCGATTGGAGAGAATGGAAAAACTATGTGAAACGTATTGATCATCCGAAGAAAAAAGTTAACGTTGCCATTGTGAACAAGTATGTGGTTACCGGTTCGTTCAAGCTTGCCGATTGTTTTATCAGCGTAAGCCAGTCACTGATTCATGCCGGCGCCGAACTGGATGCGGGAGTAAATATACACTGGGTGGATGCAAAGCAGGTTGAGGCTGTCGATGATCCCGGAGAGATTCTCAGAGGATTTGACGGTATACTCATTCCGGGAGGTTTCGGGGAACAGGGTTATGATGGAATGATAAAAACCATCCGCTACGCCCGTGAAAACAAAATCCCCTATCTCGGTTTGTGTTACGGTATGCAACTGGCAGTATGTGAGTTCGCCCGTAATGTGTGCGGCCTTTCTGGTGCCTGTACTACGGAGATAGAACCTGATTCACCGCATCCAGTGATTACCATCATCGAATCCCAGAAGGATACTCTCGAAAAATTAGGGTATGGAGGAACCATGAGGCTCGGTGCCTATGCCGCTATTATCAAACCGGATACGTTTATCTACAATCTCTATAAAGAAACGGGCCGCATCAAAGCAGATAGTGAGAAAATCAACAGGTTCAAATCCTCTGAAGATCAACAATTCAGGGTGGGCATACGCAATGATTCTGATATTGTCGTTGTAGAACGTCACCGCCACCGCTACGAGGTCAATCCGGAATACATAAAACCCCTGAAAAAAAATGGGCTTGTATTCAGCGGCTATCATATCCGTCTGGATGGTACACAGCTCATGGAATTCCTGGAATTGCCCGGTCATCCCTGTTTCATTGCCACACAGGCACACCCGGAATTTACCTCGCGTCTCGGGCACCCCAATCCGATGTTTCTCGGGTTCGTTCGTGCCATGACAGGAGATGGCGGAAAAGGTTAGTAAGAAAATATTCGAATATAAGTGTGTTTTGTGAATCGTGAATTTATATTTACTTTGGATTTTAACTGTAAATTATTATAAAATCCTTTAAAATCTGGTTGCCAAAAATAGTTGCTTAACGAATTAAAGAAAGGCTAAAACCGGTAAATGAACTCATCTTTTGACATTGAGGGGATCAAAATCGGTGGAGGGGCTCCTCTGGTTCTGATCGCCGGGCCCTGCGTTCTGGAATCCGAAGAGCTTGCCGACACCGTGTGCAGGACGGTAAAGGATATAACCAGGCACCTTGGCATCGGGTATATTTTCAAGTCATCGTACGATAAAGCGAATCGTCAGAGCATTGATTCGTTCCGTGGTCCGGGCATAGACAGAGGTCTTGAGATACTTTCCCGTCTGCGTGAACGCTACAATGTGCCTGTCCTTACAGATGTCCATTCGCCGGAAGAGGCATTGAAAGCGGGTGAACATGTCGATGTTCTTCAGATACCTGCGTTTCTCTGTCGCCAGACCGACCTTGCGCTCGCCTGCGGAAAGACCGGGAAACCGGTTTTAATAAAAAAGGGGCAATTTATGCCTCCATGGCGTATGATTTCTTCCGCTCAAAAGGTTGAAAAAGGTGGCTCAGACCGCATTATACTTACCGAGCGAGGAACAGCTTTTGGATATGGCGATAATATTGTGGATATGAGATCATTAGTAATAATGAAAAAAACAGGTTGTCCTGTAGTATATGATTGCACACATTCAATTCAACAACTTACCACTAGTAGTGAAACCAGTAGTGGAAATAGTGATTTCATAGAACCACTGGCACGGGCTGCCGTTGCAGTCGGCATTGACGGCGTCTTTATCGAGACTCACCCGGACTGCCCCAACGCTCTCTGCGATAAAGCAACCATGCTGCCGCTTGACAGGCTCGAGAATCTCCTCAAACAGTTGATAGAAATTGATTCATGTATGAATCGATAACGTCTGGAGACCATAACTGTCCGGTTAAAAAAATTGTTATTAAATAATACAAGATGAAACCTTATAAAAAAACTCACCCCTTGCTTCCACCTCTCTTGAAAAAAGAGGGGGATGACCAAACTGCAATTTCATGTTTATATTAATTATTCGGGCTAAAAGGATTGTTAATGGATAAATTCATCATTGAGGGCGGCAGACCGCTTAAGGGAAAGATCGCCGTGGACGGGGTGAAAAATGCCATACTGCCGATGATGTGCGCGGCGCTCATGGCGGATGAGGATGTTACGATCATCAAGAATGTTCCCTTACTTCAGGATATCAGGATTCTTCAAGAACTTATTGAAGAACTCGGAGCCGAATCGAAATATGATCCCAACACACGTGAACTGTCGATTGATGCTACGAAAGTCGATAAAACCGTGGCGCCATATGAACTTGTCAAACAGATGCGAGCTTCTTTTCTACTTTCTGGAGCGCTTTTGGGACGTTTCGGGGAATTCCATATTTCACTGCCGGGAGGTTGTGCAATCGGGGCGAGGCCGGTTAATTTCCATCTCGATGGATTCAGAAAGTTTAATGCAAGGGTTGAGGAAAAAGAGGGGCTTTTGAGCGCGAAAGCCAGGAGACTCACCGGGGCAACTATATGCTTCGATTACCCTTCACATACCTGCACCGAAAACCTCATGATGGCGGGAGCGATGGCAGAGGGACTGACGGTAATTGAAAACGCAGCCTGTGAACCTGAAGTACGTGATTTCGGCAATTTCCTCAATGCCATGGGCGCTGAAATTACAGGCCACGGTACCCCGACGATCGTTATTAAAGGTGTAAAAAAACTTCGCGCAGTCACATACACCCCTATATCTGACCGCATCGTTATCGGAACCTATATGTGTGCAGCGGCTGTGACATCTGGTGAGATTGAACTTGAGGGTGTTCAGGCGGATGACCTAAGGATAGTTATGGATAAACTAACTGATATGGGAGTAAAATTTGACATTAAACCTGAAAATAATATAATAGTAAAAGGACCGAGACGGCTGAATGCGGTAGATATAATCACAATGCCTCATCCAGGTTTTCCCACGGATCTTCAGCCCATTTTTATGGCGTGTCTTTCTGTCGCCGATGGTGTTTCGCTCATCAGGGAGACGATATTTGAAAACCGTTTTATCCATGCCGCCGAATTGAATCGCATGGGAGCACGAATCCGAGTGACCGGTGACAAAGCGGTTATAGAAGGGCAGTCAACCATTGTTGGTGCTCCGGTTATGGCATCAGACATTCGGGCGGGAGCCGCCCTGGTAACAGCAGGACTTTCTGCCAGGGGTACCACCATTGTGGACAGAGTATATCATATCGACCGGGGATACGAAAAACTTGAAATTAAACTGGCTTCACTGGGAGCCGATATCAAACGCGGAGATGAAAGTGATTGAAAAGTTAGCACGTATTAAACTTGTTGCTATTGAT
Organism: Candidatus Latescibacterota bacterium; assembly: GCA_042572165.1. Taxonomy (GTDB): domain Bacteria; phylum Latescibacterota; class Latescibacteria; order Latescibacterales; family Latescibacteraceae; genus JBHPFF01. Next base: position 5,916 of record JBHPFF010000073.1, read on the forward strand.
GTTGACGGAACATTTACGGACGGAACGCTTTTTTACGACAATGACGGGAATGTGATAAAGGGTTTTTTTGCGCATGACGGTTTGGGACTTGAGCTTCTGAAAAGAGCTGATATCAAGCACGGTTTCATCACCGGCCGTAATGACAATGCAACGAAAGCCCGCGCCGCCTATCTTGGCGTTGACTTTCATATTTCGGGAGTTGGGGATAAGTCTGTTTCCATGAGAAAATTGTTTGATGAGTTCAGCATCGATCCGTCCGAAAGCCTTTATATCGGGGATGACCTCAACGATCTCCCGGCTTTCGCTCTGGCGGGTGTTTCAGTCGCAGTGGCAAATGCAAGTGAGGAGGTCAGGAAACGAGCTGATTTTGTGACAGTCAGAGAAGGGGGAAAAGGCGCAGTCCGCGAGGCAGTAGAGATGATTCTCAAAGCAAAAAATATCGATATAGTGGAATTATGGATGTCTGACAAGGACAGGTCGGTCGGGATGCAGTAGGGATGGATGATTACACTGATGTTAAACTCCACTGAAAGGGGAAATCATATGAGATTAACAGTATTTATGCCGGTAACAGTCCTGCTCTGTGTAGCACTTGTTTCGATTTCTTTCGCTGAACCGCCATCCTACACCGCTTACAAGGCGGGATGTGCCATGGTCATGGACGGTATCCTCGATGAGCCGGCATGGCGTAAGGCTGAGTCTGTTGGCCAGTACACGTTTCAGTGGTACGAGTCGGGAGAAAAAGAGCAGACCGAGGCGAAGATTGTGTGGGATGACAATCGAATATATTTTGCATTTTCCTGTGATGACAAACATATCCGGGCGGAGCACTTCAGTCCCAACGACCCGGTGTCCCGTGATGACTGCTGCGAGGCGTTTATCTGCCCTGTTCCGGAGGGAAAGGAACGTCTGGACTATATAAATTATGAAGTTAATTGCATCGGAACATGGCTGGTTGGATACCATGCAAAGTCACGCGATAAAAATCTGGGCAGGTGGTATGATTGTAAAGGGCTTGAAATAGGCAGGATCATAAACGGGACATGTAATAATGATGAAGATACCGATGAAGGGTGGATTCTGGAGTTTTCAGTACCTTTCAAACATTTTGAGGAGTTCGATGCTGAATTCCCGCCCGGAGATGGACAGGTGATCTATATCGGTCTCCACCGCTGCGGCGGTAAAACAAACCCTCAGTACAGCCAGTGGGCACCATCTCAAACAGACGGGCCTAACTTTCACCAACCGCAGGATTTCGGGAAAGTTACATTCTCTACAAAAATATTAAAGTAAATACGATAACAGTGGTTTTGTTTGCCTCTGATATCTGAAACTGATAGATAGGTGTAGTTTTCAGGCTTGAGGCATCTGGTCCGGGTCGATCTGAAAACCGATATCTTTGGAACCTGTTTCCGAAGTAATGATCCCAAACTTCTGCTCATGACGCTCAACAGCCTCAGTAAGCGATTTTAAAAAAGCCTTTGCCTGTATAGGCCCGAGAATAACACGCGCAACCACCTTGCCACGGGAGTTTCCGGGAAGAAACCGGGCAAAGTCGAAAATGAATTCAGAATTGTTGGTGGCGATGAAAGCTAGGTTGGCATATGTTCCATCAGCGATTTTATCTTCGATCTCAATTCGTACCTGACGTTCGGTTTTTTTTTGTTTTGACGGGTTTGCCATGTTAAAATCTTCCTTTTTTATGCAAAATTATAACTTGAATATCCCGTTTTGTAAACGGGGATGAAAAGTTATCCTTTGCGGGGTTGTGGGGAGCTGTATTTAATAAAAATTCTTCTTTGCTGTTTTAAAACTTGATAGGCTATTAAACATATTACCAGTCCATCACTGCACCATCCTCTGTGGTCATTTGCGGCCGGGTCCCCGGGCGATAGGGGTATTTCACTGCAATTTTTTCATCCAGGTCGCAACCGAGACCGGGTTTTTCCGGCAGCTGGGCATAGCCGTCAATGATCTTGATGTCATCGCCGTAAAACATATCAACAGTCTGTTGTGAGCGCGGATATCTTCCACATTCCTGAACGACACAGTTGGGAGTGCATGCTGAGATATGTGTCATTGCGAGAGCGTGCACGGGAGTAAATCCGCCATGAAGCGATACATCGATAAAGTTAGCCTCAGCCATCGCGGCGATCTTCCTGCATTCCGAAATACCACCCGACCAAATGACATCGGGTCTGACATAATTCGCCAGGTGTTTGAATATAATCTCCCGGAAGTGTCCAAATTTAGTATAATTACTTTCTCCTATCCCGATGGGGACATTAATATGGTTTTGGATCCACTCCAATCCAGCCATGTTTTCTTCCTTCACAGGATCTTCAATGAAAAGGAGGCGGTAGGATTCAATAGCATTACAATATTCGACTACCATTGTCGGTGTCATTAATCCGTGGGCATCATCGATAATATCAACGTTGTCTCCGGCAGCCTCCCGCATAGCTTTAATAAGGGATACCCCCAGTTTCAAATTCCACGGCCGTTTCATCACCTTGAAATCTGACCAGTTAATACCGGTTCTCACCACTGTGAATCCCTCTTTTACCCGTTCTTCAACTCTTTCGGCTACACTTTCCGTGGTTTTGTCATAAATGTGGACATATAAACGGATACGATCACGTGCTGCACCTCCAAGTAACTTATAGATCGGAGCATCCATGAGTTTTCCCATAATATCCCACAGGGCAATTTCAATGGCGCTTATGGCGGCATTTGATATAATTCCGCCACGTTGACGTGGCCAGCGGAATATAGCCTGCCAGAGAAATTCAATGTTTGTGGGATCCCTGTCTATGATAATCCGCCCGATGTCCCTGATAGCACCATCGAGAGCAAGTTCCATGCTCGGAACAGAACTCATCCCTAAACCGGTTACACCCTTGTTGGTGTATAGTTTAACATAGATATCACTTCTTACTTGAATCGTTTTTACTTCCGTAATTTTAATACCGGAAGGAATCTGTCCCCACAGATTTTCCGGTAAAAATCCCATCCAGAATGGTGCGCCGGCAGTTGCAATACCTGCTTTTTTAATGAATTCCCGCCTTTTCATGATATTCTCCATAAAAATTAATTTTAAACATATTACCAGTCGCTTACCGAACCATCCTCATAGGTGTAATGCGGCATCCCACCTTCGGCATAGGGATATTTCGCCGCCACACTTTCATCAAGGTCGCATCCGAGACCGGGTTTCTCGGGCAGCTGCGCATAGCCGTCCTTATAGATAATATCATCACCGTAAAACATTTCCTGCATACCCGGATAGCCTCTCGGGAGTTTATGGGTTTCTGCAGCAACACAGTTAGGTGTGGACGCTGCGACATGCATGGATGCCAGAGAATGCACCGGACTGAAACCGCCGTGAAGCGTAACATCCATAAAGTTAGCTTCGGCCATAGCACCGATTTTTTTGCATTCTGCAATGCCGCCAGCAAAATAGACATCCGGGCGGACATAATTGGCAAGATGGTTGAATATGATTTCCCTGAATCCGAACTTTGTATAGTTGCTTTCTCCGATTCCCAGAGGAACATTCGTATGGTCCTGTACCCATTTCAATCCGGCCATGTTTTCTTCCTTGACTGGATCCTCGACGTACATCATACGGTATTGTTCGATGGCATTAAGATATTCCAGAACCATGACCGGGGTCATCAACCCGTGGGCATCGTCGATAATATCGACATCATCGCCTGCAGCCTCACGCATTGCTTCGATAAGCGAGACAGCCAGTTTCAAATTCCACGGGCGTATGATAGGATTAGTAGACCAGGCAATACCGGTTCTGACTATGGTGAAACCATCATCCTCAACACTTTTTCTTACCGACTCTGCCACGGCTTCAGGAGTTCTCCCGCCCACGTGGCAGTACAGACGGATCCTGTCGCGCGCCGCTCCCCCCAGACACTTGTAAATGGGAACTTCCAGCACCTTGCCAAGGATATCCCACAGGGCAATCTCGAGGGCGCTGATGGCTCCGTTCAGTACCATTCCTCCGCGCTGACGCGGCCAGCGGAATAATGCCTGCCAGATAAATTCAATGTTCGTTGGATCTCTCCCGATAATTATCCGGCTGAGGTCCTTGATTGCGCTGTCGATTGTGAGGCCTAAACCAGGTGTCCAGCACTCGCCCAGTCCTGTTACACCCTTGTTCGTTAGAATCTTTACATATACCCTTTCGCCTACTACGAACGTTTTTGTGCCGGTTATTTTAATTCCTGAAGGAATCTGCCCCCACAGGTTCTCGGGTAAAAATCCCATCCAGAATGGTGCGCCGGCAGTTGCAATACCTGCTTTTTTAATAAATTCCCGCCTTTTCATGACTACCTCCATAAAAATAATTATAAAAACATATATGCTAATAAAGTTAGCTCAGCAAAGTCCCAAATCCCCAGAAGGGATTTATTCTTGCAGCTTTCAAGTATTTCAGCCCCCCTGCAGGGGGTGTGGTTGGCTGTATTTAATAAAAATTCTTCTTTGCTGTTTTAAACTTGATAGGCTATTAAACATATTACCAGTCGCTTACCGAACCATCTTCATAGGTGTAATGCGGCATCTCACCTTCGGCATAGGGATGTTTCGCTGCCACGCTTTCATCAAGGTCGCATCCGAGACCGGGTTTATCGGGCAGCTGCGCATAGCCATCCATGTAAATAATATCATCGCCGTAAAACAGGTCCTGCACCCACTCTGGCCTTCGCGGGAGCTTATGGGTTTCAGCAGCAACACAGTTAGGTGTAGACGCAGCGACATGCATGGATGCCAGAGATTGCACAGGGCTGAAACCACCATGAAGCGTAACATCGATAAAATTCGCTTCAGCCATAGCACCGATTTTTTTACATTCTGCAATGCCGCCAGCCCAGTAGACATCCGGGCGGACATAATTGGCAAGATGGTTGAATATGATTTCCCTGAAACCGAACTTGGTATAGTTGCTTTCTCCGATTCCCAGAGGAACATTCGTGTGATCCTGTATCCATTTCAATCCGGCCATATTTTCCGGCTGGACAGGATCCTCAATGTACATCATGCGGTAAGGCTCGATTGCATTGAGATATTCCAGAACCATAACCGGAGTCATCAACCCGTGGGCATCGTCGATAATATCGACATCATCGCCGGCAGCTTCACGCATTGCTTCGATAAGCGAGACAGCCAGTTTCAAATTCCACGGGCGTTTGATTACAGGGGTAGACCAGGCAATACCGGTTCTGACTATGGTGAAACCCTCATCCTCCACACTTGTTCTTACCGACTCCGCCATGGCTTCCGGAGTTCTCCCGCCCACGTGGCAGTACAGACGGATCCTGTCGCGCGCCGCTCCGCCAAGACATTTGTAAATGGGAACTTCCAGTACCTTGCCAAGGATATCCCACAGAGCAATCTCGATGGCACTGATGGCTCCGTTAAGTATGTTTCCTCCGCGCTGACGCGGCCAGCGGAATAATGCCTGCCAGATAAATTCAATGTTCGTTGGATCTCTACCGATGATTATCCGGCTGAGGTCCTTGATTGCGCTGTCGACTGTTTGTGCAAAACTCTGTGTCCAGCACTCGCCCAGTCCTGTTACACCCTTGTTCGTAAGAATCTTTACATAAACTTTCTGGCCTACTACGAACGTTTTTATGCCGGTTATTTTAATTCCTGAAGGAATCTGTCCCCACAGGTTCTCGGGCAAAAATCCCATCCAGAATGGTGCGCTGGCAGTTGCAATACCTGCTTTTTTAATGAATTCCCGTCTTTTCATAACTACCTCCGTGTTAATAGTTAGAACAAGTGTGATTAAAACTTTAATTTATATTAAATAAAGTATCTCCTTAAACGATATATACACAAAACCTGTTCATTTACAAATAAAATTTAAAAATAAACTTTGGCAATTTTTTGATTTTTACTTTTTTTATATATCCCATCAATCCTTCCCCAAACTCACCCCCTTACCCCCTCGCGATTCGCGGCTCTCCGCTGCGCTCCGTGTCTTACCCTGCAATAGAGGGGGAACTGGCTGGGTGGTCATCCCCTCTCTAATATTAGAGAGGGGACTTCGGGGTGAGTTATTGAAAAATAAGATAAATCATAACAAATCTTCATTTCTGCCAAAGTTTAGTAATAAATTGATTTTTTAGAAAGCGGGGAGCCTTTCGACCCACCGTTTCTTTTTTTAACAGGATTTTATTTTGAATTTTTTCATTTTCTGGCTACATTACTGGTGAAATTGGGAGAATAATATGGCGCATTTTTTCAGATTAATGGGACGTTTTGCTGGACGTGCAATCAGGTCGCACGCTTTTGACCGGGCGGTAACCGCAGCGGCGGGATATGTTCTTTCGGAGATGAAACTCACCGACCTCAAGGCAAAGCGTATGCTCCTTAAACATAAGTATGCGACCCACCTCCGGCTTCTCGGAAAAACCGTATACCATTTGTATATCAATGATATCGAACCCCTCGGTGAAGACCATATCCGTAAGATCTGCGGTGTTCTCGGAGAAATCGAGCAGGAAATTGCCGGGATTGAAAAAGAGATTATAAAGCGCCAGGAGAGTATAAAAAAACGTACTACTCAGAACACTGAACATTCCCCAAAGGAAAGTGCAAAGGAATCGAAAAGCAATTAGGCTTTTCAGTCAATATCATTACACATGAAACTACTACTTATAAATCCTAACAGGTACCGAACACCGCCTGCACCGCCCCTTGGTCTCGAATATCTGGAAAACGCTTTGCGGGATTCTCCGCACGAATGCCGTATACTCGACCTTTGTTTTGAGGATAATCCCTCAGCCGCACTTGATGATGCAATAAACGGATTCACCCCTGATATAGCCGGTATGTCGATACGAAATATTGATACGGTTATATGCCACAACAATCTTTTTTTCCTGGATGAAATAAAACTTCTGGTGGATCATGTGAAGAAAAAAGGTGTTCCCGTTATCCTTGGCGGAGTCGGATTTTCATTTATTCCCGAGGGCATTCTTCTATATATCGGCGCGGATTGGGGTGTCAAAGGTCCGGGCGAGCGGGGATTGAGGTATATCCTCGATAACCTTGAGATCAATAATGAATTTCCTCTGGGCACGGTTCTCGATGGCTGGGAAATGGAGTTTGATCCGGATATGCGTGTCCTCAGGGGTGATTCTATAGATTATGGCAGATACTTTGCTGATGGCGCTCTTGCCGGATTTCAGACCCAGACAGGCTGTATGGAGAGGTGTACCTATTGCAGTGAGGGTACAGAGAAAGTAAGATTCCGCAATCCGGACCGGATCATAGAGGAACTGAATTCTTTAGTCTCCCGCGGATTCACTGATTTTCACCTTTGTGACACCGAATTCAACCAGGATATTGATTTCTGCCATACATTCCTCAAAACGCTTATAGCGAAAGGAACTGAAATCAGCTGGACTCTCTACATGAAGAGTTTCCCTTATGATGATGATATCTTCCGGCTCCTCAGAAAAAGCGGTGCAAACCTCATTACACTTTCAATACCTACCGGTAACATGTCCATGGAGAATGCAGAAAACATCATAGGTATGGTAAAGAAATATGAGATGCGCATTGCTGTGGATTTCCTGTGCGGTTTTCCCGGGGAAAAACTGGATTCGGTGAAAAGAACCATAGACCGTTTTCGAGAAATCCGTCCTGACACTGTGGGGATTAACAGTACCTTTCGGCTCTATCCGGGCAACGCTATAACACGGAAAGTTATGGAATCACCAAACTATCGTAACAATCTCTCAGGAGATGTCAATGACAATCCCCACCTCATCCGGCCGGTTTTCTACAGTCACATCAACGTTGAAATGCTCCATATTATTCTCCCAATTTCACCAGTAATGTAGCCAGAAAATG
>JBHPFF010000074.1:0-13432 GCA_042572165.1 Candidatus Latescibacterota bacterium
CTTTAAAAATATACATCGCTCCGGTCATATCCATCAAATTGGAAGGAATCCCAGAGATATTGTGGGAAACCAAAGATGATCTTTCTGAAGTTTCAAGCCCCTTGGCTACGGAAGAATTCGTTTTTGTCGCTGCGAGCTATGGAACAGTTTCCTGTTTTGATAGTAAAACGGGAGAGCGTTATTGGTTTCAGGATTTTACCGAAGGGTTTTACTCTTCACCTATTTTAGTCGGGGATGATGTGTATTTGATGGATATGACCGGAGCGATGTATATTTTTAAAGCTGATAAGGAATTTAACCTCGTTAACAAATGTGAACTGGGTGAAAGATCTGTGACAATTCCGGCTTTCATGCATGATCGAATTTATATTCGCGGACTTGAGAATCTCTATTGTATTGGTGAATAGAAGCAAACTGTGACTATAGAAAAAGATAAAATTTACTCTGACATAGACCTGATTGTAAATGAGACTGGCACAGCTGAAAGTGATGTTATTCCAATTTTACACGCTATTCAGAAGAAATACAATTACCTTCCAGAAACTGCACTCAGGAGAGTTTGTAATACCACAGATATAACTCCTGCATCCATTACGGGTGTTTCAACATTTTATACTCAATTTCGCCACGCCCCTGTTGGCAATCATATAATTCACATTTGCAATGGTACCGCCTGTCATGTTAAAGGTTCTGAACTAGTCTATGACGCATTTTTTCGAGAGTTGAGTATAAAGGAAAACCAGGATACAGACCCGGAAGGATTATTTACATTGCAAAGGGTGTCTTGCTTGGGTTGCTGCACGCTAGCGCCTGTTGTGCAAATCGATGATGTTACCTATGGGCATGTACAAACCAATAGTGTTGCAAAGATTCTGCAGGATTTTCTATCATATCAAAGTAAAAAAGCTGAACAAAGAACATCAGGAAAACACTATTCGGAAGATGGCGGTGAAATCAGAATAGGACTGGGTTCATGCTGTATTGCCAGCGGAAGCAGTAAAGTGAAACAGGAGTTGGAAACGAGTCTTGTCGAAACCGGAATACAAACGCAGGTGAAAAGAGTCGGATGTGTGGGAATGTGTCATCGTACCCCTCTTTTGGAAGTGATCCCTCCAAATCAAGAACCGGTTCTTTACTATAAAGTTCAACCGGAAGATGTAAAACGGATACTTCTAAAACATTATAAACCTAAATCAATTAAAAAACGACTTACAAATACAGCAACCGGTTTTCTGGAAAATATTCTGAATGATAATTATTCAAATGGTTTTATCCATCATTCAATCAACACCCGGGATCCTCAAATTGAATCATTTTTAGGAAGACAAATTCATATTGCCACGGAATATTCCGGCCAAATTGATCCGTTGGATCTTCAGGAATATCGCTTGAAAAATGGCTTTGAGGCGCTTAAAAGGTGTTTAATAGAGAATACTCCGGAAGAAATAATTGAAACCATTAAGTCAAGTGGATTGCGAGGGAGAGGAGGGGCCGGATTCCCAACCGGAGAAAAATGGGGAATTGCTCATCAAGTCAAAGATAAGAAAAAGTATATCATTTGCAATGGTGACGAAGGTGATCCCGGAGCTTTTATGGATCGAATGATTCTGGAATCATTTCCATTTCGAGTTATCGAAGGAATGATCATCGCTGCTTTCACTGTGGGCGCCCATGAAGGAATCTTTTATATTCGTGCTGAGTATCCGCTTGCTGTTGAACGTGTTAATAATGCCATTTACCAATGTGAAAAAACCGGATTGCTCGGAGAAAATATTCTGGACAGCGGATTTTCTCTCAATTTAAAGGTTATGGAAGGTGCAGGCGCTTTTGTTTGTGGGGAGGAAACCGCCCTTATCGCCTCCATTGAAGGGCGCCGGGGAATGCCAAGCTTCCGGCCACCCTATCCGACACAAAAAGGTATGTGGGGATATCCAACGTTAGTGAGTAACTGCGAAACCTATGCAACGGTACCCTGGATAATGAGAAATGGAGCCCGGGCATTTTCAAAATCGGGTACAGATAAGAGCAAAGGGACAAAAGTATTTTCGTTAGCCGGGAAAATTGCCCGTGGCGGATTGATTGAAGTTCCGATGGGCATAACCATTCGGGAAATTGTCGAGGAAATCGGCGGTGGAATAGAAAACGGCAGACAATTTAAAGCGGTTCAAGTCGGCGGTCCCTCAGGCGGGTGTATCCCGGCTGAATTAGCCGATACAAGAGTTGATTATGAAGATTTGACGAAAGCCGGAGCAATGATGGGATCGGGAGGTTTATTAGTGATGGATGAAAATGACTGTATGGTTGACATTGCCCGTTATTTTCTTACTTTTACCTGCGATCAATCTTGTGGTAAATGCACCTATTGCCGTATTGGTACCCGCCATATGCTCACAATTTTAGAAAAAATTTGCGCTGGCGAGGGTACGCAGTCTGATATACAAAAACTTGAAGAAATTGCACATAAAACCAAGCAGGGAAGTTTATGCGGATTAGGGAAAACCGCTCCCAATCCTGTATTGACCACGTTGACATATTTTCGAGGAGAGTACGAAGCACATTTGAACGGGATTTGTCCGGCAAAAAGGTGTCAGGAACTTATATCGTACTCTATAGATGACAGTTGTATCGGCTGCACGATTTGTGCGCAAAAGTGCCCGGTGAAGGCAATTTCGATTACACCATATCAAAAGCATTCAATTAATCAGGATTTATGTATAAAATGCGGGACGTGTAAACAGGTTTGTCCGACAGAATCTGTTGAAATTGTATAAGATGATAAATTTAATTATAAATAATCAGCGAGTTTCGGTCATGGCTGGCAGCACAGTTTTAGCTGCTGCTGAAACGTTGGGGATCGCTATTCCAACACTGTGCCATGTTAATGGATACAAACCCAATACCTCCTGTATGATCTGTGTCGTTCATGAACTGAAAACAGATTCGTTGATTCTCGCATGTTCCATGCCTGCAGAAGAAGGAATGCACATTAAGACGGATAATGAAAGAGTGCGGGAAGCACGGAGAGATACGCTTGACCTTTTATTAAGCGAGCATGTCGGAGATTGTGAAGCGCCGTGTCAGAGGGCTTGTCCAGCCAATATGAATATTCCGTTAATGATCAGGCAGATAAAAAAGAAAAATTTTAAAGAAGCGATAATTACCGTGAAGAAAGATATTGCGTTACCGGCGGTTTTAGGCCGTATCTGTCCCGCTCCCTGTGAAAGCGCATGTCATCGGAAAAATTATGATAATCCCGTTTCAATATGCTCTTTAAAAAGATTTGTCGCCGATGTTGACCTGGCGAAGGAATCGCCATGCCGGCCTGACATAAGACCAAAATCAGGGAAAAAAGTGGCCATTATCGGCGCTGGACCTACAGGACTTTCCGCAGCTTATTACATTGCTAAGTCTGGACATGAGTGCTGTATTTATGACCGGAATAAAAAACCGGGTGGATTGCTTCAATATGGCGTCCCCGATAAACTGTTGCCAAAATCTGTTATAGATGTGGAAATTGAACAGATACTTGCATTGGGCGTTGAACTCAGGTTGGAACAAACGCTGGGGAAAGATTTAAATGTAAATAAATTAAAAGATGACTACAATGCAGTTGTTTTTGCTATGGGGAAAACAGACTTAAATGTATTAAAAAATTCTAAAATTGAACTTTCTCCACGCGGAATCGTTGTAAACAGGAAAACATATGAAACCACCATCCCCGGAATTTTTGCCGGCGGCAATACGATTTCAGAAGGGAAAATGGCTATTCGTTCAGTTGCGCATGGGAAATGTATCGCTTATTCTGTAAACCAGTTTGTTAATGGTTGGACTGTAACAGGGTATCCTCAAAGATTTAATTCAATTTTAGGAAAATTACAAAATGGTGAAACGGAAGAATACATTAAAGAAGCTGAAGCGTTCAACCGAATAGTACTCGCAGAAAGTCCTGAGACAGGTTATTCTGTTAAAGAAGCGATAAAGGAATCAAAACGATGTTTTCGTTGCGATTGCCGAAAACCTGAATCCTGTAAATTAAGACAATATTCCAAGGAGTATGGGGCAAATCAAAAACGGTTTAAGTTCGATCAAAGAAAACGCTTTCAAAAAATTGTACAGCATGATTTAATCAATTTTGAGCCGAGTAAATGTATTAAATGTAACTTATGCATTGAAATTACGAAAAAGGCAGGAGAAAAATTCGGTTTCACATTTATCAACCGCGGATTTGATGTTCAACTTGCTGTTCCCTTCAATGAATCTCTGAACAATGGACTTCAAAAAGTGGCGAAGGAATGTGTTGAGGCCTGTCCGACTGCGGCCTTAGCCTGGCGAAAAGGTGAAGATGGATAGGATCTTGATAAAAAATAAACCAATATTCTTCATGGTCATTTTTTTCTGTCTCCTTCTGGGATGTTCTGAAAAAAAGAAATCTGAAAACGCAGCTTATAATATTGATGTAGCATACTGGCCTATTTTTCGGGGTGACCAGAATCTATCCGGAGTCGCTGGTGTACTGCTTCCTGATAACCCGGAATTACTCTGGTCCTTTGAAGCGGAAGATGATATTATCTCATCGCCGGTAGTCGGTCTGGGAAATGTGTATATCGGATCAACAGATGGGAAAGTATATTCAATCGGTTTGCTCAATGGCAAAAAAGTATGGGAATTTGATACGGAAGATGATGTTGAGGCTTCTCCGCTTCTACTTGGTCAAACTCTTTTTATAGGTAATTTAAGCGGTAACTTTTTTGCGCTCGATGCTCTCTCCGGCCGGATCAAATGGGAATATGAAATCAACGGTGAAATAATGGGTTCGGCAAATTGGGTAGCTGTTCCAAATAGCTCGAAAAAACTGATTTTAGTCGGCAGTTATGATACAAAAATGTATTGTTTTAATGCTGAAACAGGCGATTTGGAATGGACATACGAAACGGATTATTACATCAACGGTGCGCCTGCTACAGATGGTCAACATGTTGTATTTGGAGGCTGTGATGAAATGCTTCATATAGTGTCAGTTATCGATGGAACAAAAAAAGGAGAAGTGTGGGCAGGTTCGTACATTGCCGGTTCCGCTGCGTTAGTTGATAATCGCGCTTATGTCGGTCATTATGATAGTAAGTTAGTATGTATTGATTTAGCTGAACAGAAAATTGTATGGGAATATGAGGATAAAGAAAGCAGAAGTGAGTTTTTTTCTTCCCCAGCCGTCGGAAAAGATCGAATTTTAATTGGTTCGCGCGATTATTTCCTACACTGCGTTGATCGAGAAACAGGACAAAATATCTGGAAATTCCAAACTCGCGAAGAAGTGGATAGTTCGCCTGTAATAGTCAACGATAAAGTTGTTTTTGGATCGACAGACGGAAGAATATATATGCTCAATTTAGAGGATGGAAGAGAAGTTTGGTCTTATGAAATCGGAGCCCCGATCCTGGGAAGTCCTGCGATACTGGAAGGAATGATTATCATTGGATCTAAAGATGGTAGTGTATATGCCTTTGGAGAAAGTAAATGAAAATTGTTCACATAATCCCTGGTTCCGGTGGAACCTTCTATTGTCAAAATTGCATGAGAGACAATGAACTGATTAAATCACTCAAATCACTTGGTCATGAAATTCACATTATTCCCATGTATTTACCAGTAAATTTCGATGATCACGAGAAAGCAGATGAAACACCTATTTTCTATGGTGCGATCAATATTTATCTCAAAGAGAAATTACCATTTTATCGCCATTCACCCATGTGGCTGGAAAAACTTTTTGATTCTCAAGCACTATTACGGTTTGCGGCAAAAAAATCCGGATCGACACGTGCATCGGGTTTGGAAGAGATGACAATTTCGATGTTAATGGGTGAGGAGGGTCGGCAAGCATCAGAATTGGATCATCTGGTAAAATTCCTGGAAAGAGAGATTGAACCAGATGTGGTTCATCTTTCCAATGCGCTTTTACTCGGACTCGCCCGTCGGTTAAAAAATAATATAGGCGCTAAAATTATTTGTTCCTTACAGGATGAGAATGAATGGATTGACCTGATGCGTGACGAATATCAAAAGAAGGTTTGGGATTTGATGGCAGAAAGAGCAGTTGATGTGGACATGTTCGTCGCTGCCAGCAATTATTATTCTGAAAAGTCGCGAGATCAACTTAAAATACCAACTCAAAAGATAAGAGTAGTTTATGGCGGAATCGATCTTGATGGTTACGAACTATCTTCTCTTCCGTTCGATCCACCCGTGATTGGGTATCTATGTCGAATGTCAGAATATTTTGGCTTGGGGATTATTGTCGATGCTTTTATTTGTCTGAAACAAGACGAACGATTTAGAGATTTGAAACTCTACTTAACAGGCGGATATACAGGTGACGATAAAATTTTTATCAACGAAATGGTAGAGAAAATTTCTATGTATGGTTTTGAAAAGGATGTTCAGATATTTGAAGAATTTAACAAAGAGAATCGAATAAAATTTTTAAAATCTCTCACGTTACTTTCAGTTCCGGTACCAACTGGCGAAGCATTTGGAGCATATCAGGTAGAAGCATTGGCGGCTGGTGTCCCGATTGTTCAGCCGAATGTTGGCGGTTACCCCGAATTTATCGAAGCGACCGGTGGAGGCATCATTTATAAACCCAATGATGGCGAAAACCTTGCAAAAGCGATAGCCTCGCTATTAACCGAACCGGATCAAGTTCGCAAATTGGGAGCGCAGGGCAGAAAAGTTGTTCTGGAAAAATATTCAATGAGCGATATGGCAAAAAACATGGTTGTCGTGTACGAGAGCATAACAAACAGCTAAGCAGATTTGCCAAGCTGCATTGAACGGCTTATACAAATCATTGTATATGAGAACTATGTATCTATAAAATGAGATCTAAAAAATGTTACTCGACCTAAAAAATATCGAAAAAAAATATGATGTTCCTTCTGGAAAAGAACCTGTAACCGTCCTAAATAATATCTCTCTTCAAGTAGAGCAAGGAGAGGCAATTGCCGTGGTTGGACCTTCCGGTTCCGGGAAAAGTACTTTATTGAATATTATAGGTACGCTTGACAAAGCAACTTCGGGATCTGTAAATTTTGATGGAAATAATCTGGCTGAAATGAGTGAAAATGAATTGGCACATATCCGGAATATGGAAATTGGATTTATCTTTCAACTTCATCATTTACTGCCGCAGTGCACGGTGCTTGAGAATGTATTAATTCCAGCGATACCTCAGAAAATGAAAAAAAATTATGAAGAATTGAGAAACCGAGCGGAAAAACTATTAGGAGAAGTTGGGCTTGAAAATCATTTTGATTACTTCCCTGCCCAGTTATCCGGTGGTGAACAGCAGCGCGTTGCAGTAGTTAGAGCTCTTATCAATGAACCCAAAATGATATTAGCGGATGAACCTACAGGATCACTCGATCAAACTTCGGCGAATAATATGGGTCAAATTTTAATTGATTTAAATAAAGCAGAAAATGTGACATTAATTGTTGTGACACATTCACATGATTTAGCTGAAAGAATGGATACAGTGTACAATCTTTATAATGGAAGATTGGAAGTTTATTTGAAAAAAGTTTAAAAGCAAGTAATCTACTCCCAGAATCCCCTCTCGAGTGGGAACAATAGGGAAATTAAATCTGTTCAAAAATAATTTAATCTTATGAATATCGTGAAATTAGCTTTCCGAAGCCTCGTGTTTTATCGGCGACTCCATTTATGGGTAGTCCTTGGGACAATGGTGAGCACCGCAATTTTAGTCGGTGCTCTTATTATTGGTGATTCTATACGATTCAGCCTACGGCAAATCGTATTTGACAGACTCGGGAAAACAGAATTTGCGCTCTCGTCGGGAGACCGGTTTTTCAGTACACATATTGCTGATAAACTATCCGAAAAACTTCGAACTCCTGTTGCCCCTCTGTTACACACAAAAGGGATCGCAATTGTTGGTGGTGGAAAACAGAGAGTAAACAATGTTCAAGTAATTGGCGTTGATAGCCGCTTTGGAAAAATTGGTGATGTCTCAGGATTTTATGCAAATATCTCCTCTGATGAAGCAATTATCAACTTTCAATTAGCATTTCGCCTTCAATTAAAAAAAGGAGATGAGTTTTTATTAAGGTTAGAAAACCTGGATTTCATATCTAAAGATATACCTTTGGCTTTGGACTCAGAAACGAGTTATGAAAAAAGGTTTACAGTAAAATCAGTTGTATCAAAGAAGGAATTCGGCAGCTTTAATCTCAAAAAAGATCAGATTACTCCCAATACGGCTTTTGTATCTTTGGATTTATTAGGACAGGAAATGGGATTAGAAAACAGATCCAATGTTTTGCTTGTTGCAGGAAATCAGGATAATCCGTTTTCCATTAACAAAGTGAACGAAGCATTTAAAGAAGTTTGGTCATTATCTGATGCAGGATTTGAATTGATTCAGTTAGTAGAAAATACTCAAATCGAAATGAGATCAGAACGTATTTTTTTAGATCCTCCTGTCGTGAAAAAAGCTGTTACGATGTATGATAATTCTCAGCAGATTTTTTCCTATTTCGTTAATGAAATTCGTTTGAAAGAAAGAGCTGCACCCTATTCATTTGTTTCAGCTTTAAGTGATTTGAGCCTAAAAGAAAATGAGGTTTTTATAAACGAGTGGCTTGCAAACGATCTTGATGCAAAAATAGGCGATCAGATAACACTCACCTATTATATCCTCGGACCATCACGTTCTCTCATTGAAACAACTTCTGATTTCCAAATTAAGTCTATAGTTCCAATACAGGGTGTCTACGCTGATAGAAAGTTAATGCCCGACTTTCCGGGTTTTGCAAATGCAGAAAACTGCCGTGATTGGGATCCGGGTATTCCAATCGATTTGGATAAAATCCGCGATAAGGATGAAGAGTATTGGGAAAATTATCGGGGAACACCAAAAGTATTTCTATCATTAAGCGCCGCTCAAAAAATGTGGCAAAATAGATTTGGCAATTTGACTGCGATACGTTTCCCAGATGAAGAGATAGAAAGAATTGAGGAGAATTTAACAAGTGCAATTGATCCGGTGAGTCTGGGATTCTACTTTCGTGATGTTAAAAACGAAGGTCTTCTGGCAAGCACACAATCATTAGATTTTGCTCAATTATTTCTGGGACTGAGTTTCTTTATTATAATTGCTGCTCTGTTATTGACCGGTTTACTCTATGTTTTCACTGTTGAACAAAGATCAGAAGAAATAGGATTGTTTTTAGCACTGGGATTTACAAAAAAATCGATCAAACACCTTATTTTTTTAGAAGGAATAATTCTTGTCATTGTTGGCAGTATATTCGGAGCGGTCAGTGGAGTACTATATAATCAGATTGTATTGCTGGCACTAAAAAGTGTCTGGCGGGGGATTGTCGGTACATCGTCCATTCAAATTCATATTAAGTCTTCAACCATTATATTGGGGACATTGATTGGAATCACTATTAATCTCCTTACAATCTTGCTGGTTGCAAGAAATCAACTCAAACAATCTATTGTTGATCTTCAAAAAGGAATCACAAAACTGGAGGCTATACAAGCAAAGAAACCAAAGCTGAGTCTGGTTGTTAGCGTTTTATGTTTAACAGGAGTTTTTTTCATCCTGGTTTTTTCAAATACCGGCAGAGAGCGAGAATTGTTTATCCCATTCTTTTCTGCGGGTTCTTTGCTTTTAATTGGTGGTGTTGCATTTGCTAATCTTTTAATTGTAAGAAAAGTGGATAAAGTTAAAACTGAAAAGTTAAACCTCATGAACATCGGCATACGAAATAACGTGCGAAAACGGTTTCGCAGCCTGGCAATTGTCGGATTACTTGCATGTGGTTTATTTATTGTTTTTACTGTGGGAGCGAATCGACAAAGCGTATTAAAAGATGCTGAAAAAAGAGAATCCGGAACAGGTGGTTTTGCCCTTTTTGGCGAAAGTGTTTTTCCAATTTTGTATGATTTGAATAGTGAAAAGGGACGCAGTTTTTACTCTCTCAAAGAAATACATCCGGCAGATGTGAAATTTGTATCATTTCGTGTAAAGGAAGGTGACGATGCCAGTTGTCTGAATCTCAACCGGGTTTCAACACCTCAACTGATTGGTGTCAATCCGAATGAACTATCAAAAAGAGAATCATTCTCTTTTGTAAAAACAACAGAAGAAGTAAATCCGGAAAGTCCCTGGGAAGCTCTCGATCAAGATCTTTCTGAAGAGGTCATTCCGGGAATTGCGGATCAAACAGTCATAGTTTGGGGACTGGGAAAATCGGTTGGCGATACACTTATTTATGTGGATGAAAGTGGTAAAACATTTAAAATCAAATTGATTGGAGGACTTGCTAATTCAATATTTCAGGGAAATATTATTATCTCTGAAAAAGCATTCATAAAAAAATATCCTTCAATAAGTGGCTCAAGACTCTTTCTTGTTGATGCTCCATTTCCGGAAATAGAAGACATCACGCAAAAAATTACCTGGGCTTTACAGGATCAAGGAGTTGATGTAACTCCAACTTATGATAGACTTGCACAATTTTCTCAGGTTGAAAATACTTATTTATCCATATTTTTAATTTTGGGGACTTTTGGTTTGATCCTCGGTAGTATTGGAATTAGTATAATTATCGGGAGGAATATCTCAGAACGTCAAGGCGAATTAGCTCTACTCCATTCAATTGGTTTCAATAGAAAAGCGATTCAAACATTAATCTTATCTGAACATTCAGTTTTATTATTTGCCGGTATATTCATAGGAATTGTGTCTGCCTTGTTGGCTACTCTTCCAACTCTGATGCAACCTGGATCGAATATACCTTATTTGACTATAATTTTATTATTATTAATAGTCGTGATAAACGGAGGATTTTGGACATATTTTGCTGCATTTCTGGTAACAAAAAAAGATCTGGTACTGGCACTACGAAATGAATAACGAAAAAGTAAAGTCAGTATAGATAGTTTAATGTTATAGTATGTTAAATAACTTGAAAAACAATTAAAAACGATAAACATACTTCAGGAACAGTTGAAAGAAGACTTGCTTCTCTTAGACTGATTAGTATTATAAATAATAAAGCCGTTCGTTAGTTATTTGGAAAAATTTACAATAAAAACGGCAATAATGTGAGAATAGAAAACAATAAATGACAAATAACCGCAATGTACAATACATACCGAATGAAAGGTGCAGGGTGAATGTTTTGCAGCAAGAGATGGTTGGTTCTCGTCGGTCTTATGTGTGCAGCCGCACAGGCATCGGAGCCGTTATCCGAGTCTGAGCAATACTGGCCGCAGTGGCGGGGTCCCCTGGCAACGGGTGTAGCGCCTCACGGTGATCCGCCGGTTACTTGGGATGAAAAAACCAATATCCGCTGGAGGATTCCCCTGCCCGGTTTGGGTCATGCTACCCCTGTCATATGGGGAGACCGTATCTTCGTTTTGACGGCTGTTTCAGCGGATGGGTCCGAGTTAAATCGGCAGGACCTGATCGGACGCGTTCTCGGGTCTTTGAGCATGAAGAACATGTTCCGGTACGAGATCCTGGCGTTCAACCGGACGGATGGCAATCTACTCTGGCGCCGGACCGCCCGGGTGGAATCTCCTCATGAGGGCCGCCATGAAGACGGTAGTTGGGCCTCCTGCTCCCCTGTAACCGATGGAGAACATGTGATCGCCTCCTTCGGATCCCGCGGATTTTACTGCTATGACATGAAAGGGATCCTTCAGTGGGAGAAGGATTTCGGCGACATGCGTATTCGGTACAGCTGGGGGGAAGGCAGCTCTCCTGCCCTGGATGGAGACCGACTGATAGTCACCTGGGACCACGTAGGCAAGTCTTTTATTGTAGTACTGAACAAGAGTACGGGACATGAGATCTGGCGCGCAAACCGAAACGATGGCACATCTTGGGCTACGCCAGTCGTCATTAAACACAACGGAAAAAAGCAGGTGGTCGCCAGCGCAATACGGCGCGTGCGCAGTTACGACCTCGAATCCGGAGCCGTGCTGTGGGAAACGCGGGGCATGACGGCCAATCCCATCCCCTCGCCAGTTTCCGCGGATGGTGTTGTCTATGTCATGGGTGGATATCGGGAAAGCGTCCTTCAGGCGATTTCGCTGGCTAAGGCGCGAGGTGATGCCGCCGCTTCGAACGCAATCGTATGGGACCATTATCAGGACACACCCTACGTTCCTTCGCCCCTGTTGTACAACGGCATCCTGTACTTCCTGAAGAGTAACCGTAACATTCTGTCGTGTTTCAATGCCCGGACAGGTGAACCGTATTACACCCGGCAACGTCTCGACGGGATCTCGGGCGTCTATGCCTCACCGGTGGCAGCGCAGGGGCGTGTGTACCTGGCTGGACGGAACGGTGTCATCTTGGTTATCAAGCACGGTCCGCGATTCGAAGTGCTGGCACAGAATGTGCTAAATGACCGCTTCGACGCATCCCCTGCCATCGTTGGGCAAGAACTGTACCTGCGCGGCCATAAGTACCTGTATTGCATCGCCCCCGAATAAGGTCATAATCCCAAAGCGAAGCCGGGGCGCATCCGGCGGACAGACAATCATCGTCCGGTAGCAATCCTCTTGGACACATTTGGGATGTGATTGCTGTGCGGACTCAAACCACGTTAAAAAAGAAAGGAATCTCTATGTATCGTGTAATGATCCTGCTGATAACATTATATATAACGCCTTCACCACTCTGGTCGGCAGAGCCAGACGCGGACGCGTTGTCCTACTGGCCACAATGGCGGGGCCCGTTGGGGACAGGGGCTGCTCCGAAAGGAAACCCACCCGTCGAGTGGAGTGAACAGCAAAACATCCGCTGGAAAACAGCCCTTCCGGGACCAGGATTTTCAACACCGGCGGTCTGGGGTAATGACATTTACCTCACCGCGGCCATAACGACAGAGGTCACGGCATCATCAGGCATGAGTGTCAAATTCACAAAACCCGTCAAGTTCATGGTGGTGGCGATCGATCGTGTCAGCGGTAAAATCAAGTGGGAGCGTTTGATCCGGGAGGAAATACCGCATGAGGGCAGGCACCCGACAGGCTCATGGGCTGCAAACTCTCCATGTACGGACGGAGAACGAGTTTATGCCTTTTTCGGATCACGCGGCCTTTATTGCTTCACTACCGAAGGTGACCTGCTATGGGAGAAAGACTTTGGTGACATGCGTATTAGGATGGAGTTCGGTGAGGGCAGTTCTCCCGCGCTGTACAAGGACCGACTAATCGTCAACTGGGACCATGAGGGGCAATCCTTTATCGTGGCTCTCGATTCAGCCACCGGCGAGGAAATCTGGAAAAAGAACCGGGATGAGGGTACTACATGGGCGACACCACTTGTAATGGAGGTAGCGGGTCAGGCCCAGGTAATCACAAGCGCCACGAACCGGGTACGCAG
>JBHPFF010000075.1:0-13421 GCA_042572165.1 Candidatus Latescibacterota bacterium
CAGAAACATGGTAATCACAGTAGCCTCTGAGAAGTCAGTCTCGAATAGGTCTGCTTCAATGAAATTGGCTCTTTCGCTGACTCCTTCAGCTTCGGCATTCTGCTTCGATAATTCTACCATTTTAGGATTATATTCTATGCCGAGGGCTTGAGCGCCGCGTTTCGCCGCAGCGATAACGGTACGCCCGTCACCCGAACCGAGGTCAATCACGTAATCGTCCGGTGTGACTTCGGCTAAATCAAGCATTTTTTCCATCAGTTCTTGTGGCGTGGGCACCCACACAACATCTTTACCTTCCTGGCCGGATTGAGGAGTAAATTGTTCTTTCGATGATTCTACTTGTGCAAATGCACAGCTGACGATTAAGCACAGACAGAGCGTCATTAATGATTCACGCTTATAGTAAGGTGTTATCATGTAGTTTTTCTCTTTCATTTGATTTGTTTATGAAATTACAATTTTTCTATAGATTGCATGAATACTATTAACCGACATTCCCCATAATCTTGTTGATAAACGAATATTAACTCTTCCAAGTCCTTTAGCAAGTATTTTCTGCATACTGATCGATAAATTTTGATACGTACATGCTTGATAAACAGTGAAATATCAGATTTGAGAGACACTTCTCCATTGAATCAATCCCAATCACGGTATAGTTAAACAGAATAGCAACACAATCGTTTTATCCGAGATAATATCTCGATAAACAACATTTCGTCTATCGCCACCTCAGTCATCTGAAACGTGACTAATCTGCTGTGTCTGACTACCACAAAATCCACGCTCGCAACGATTCATCTATTGTGACATAAGCTGGCTTTTCATTTAACTCAGTCAATAAAAAAGAATTTTCAATGCTCTGTGCGCCTCACTTGATTTCAAATCCACCCCACCATACATAAGCATTCCGGCGTCCCAAGAGGTTAACAGGGGTAGTTTGATGCTTAGGAGTAATGGCGTTATGTGCTAAGGGGATAATAGAGCTCTATGAAGATCGGATTGCAGAATACTGCGTTGTTTTGTCCTGTTTACCGATGGGTATTCCCGCCCCTTAGATCGTGGATTCTGGGGCTGTATTTCGTTATTTTTATAATTGTGAAGTCATACGTTCCGGATTTCAATCCATGTCCGAAATGTAGTTCACCGAGTTAAGAAAAATTGTACAATGTATACTATCAGCTATCAGAAATTAATAAATATGAATTGCACTGTATTACAAAAGCAAGAACTCTTCCTAAAGACTTTTTATTTTCAAATCGGGAGCATACTTTCTTAACTTTTTAGCATAGTACTCAGCTGGCTCTTTTTCACCGATAACAGTGTATAAATCATAGAGATAGAAATTAACTAAACAATTGAATTCATCGATTTCCACCGCCTTGAGCAAGCATTTAACAGCTTCCTTGTTCTTTTTTTTACTAAAAAAGATTTCCCCGAGAATTCTATATGCATCGCTAAATTCCGGCGGACAGGTTTTTATGATAGTTTCACAGAGATCCTGAATCTGATCTGCTTTCCCGGAATCAATTGTTTTTCCTATAGGGGGCAGCAGAGATAGCGCCCGTACATAGTTACCGACAAAGCTAATATCATAGGACGGATTGGGTTCGTATGTTTTTGTACTTGCTAGTTGCTCCGGAGTTTTCTTCGTATATATAATATGACTTACGGAGAACAATTCGCTCGACACAAGCTGCACATAATAATTTTTGAAAAACGCCCGTTTTGAAAAGAGCGCCCGCTCCGCAAATGCACTCGGTTTTATATTTGTCGAGAAAATAATATAATCGGGTTTCCGTTCAAGGATATAGTCCGCATTGTAGTTCCGCTCCTTCCAGGAAACCGATACATCATCGGATATCTCCGTGATTTCTTTAGGGTGGTGTGAGATATAGGCGTCGGTTAGGCCGAGCATGTCGATCACGGGCACACCGGAAAAATACGCAAGTGAGCCGATTGTTGTGCAGGCTACTGATAGATTCTCGTTTCTCTTCTCCTCCTGCTTTTTTAGCCAGAAGGCCTGATCTTTCATTCTGGCCACAAGGGAATATTCTTGGCTCCTGACAAACTCCGTTTGGGCAATATTCATTGTATAGTTGATAAAGGGTACGGCAAGGCCACCTACCACAATACCGACAAGGGAAAGTACACAAACAGTTCCCTTAACCAATCTCGTCGTCACAGTAAGGATCTGTTTAAGAAAAGCTACCCACAGTATATAGATAAGTGGCAGCACAGGCAGAAAAAAACGATGCATTAACAGAACATCTCCACCAATGACAATAACATACAGCACATACATTCCGGTAATAAGAACCAAAAGACTGATTCGATATCGGTTACTTTTTTGCATTAACAACAGTGACAGCGGAGCTGCGGCTATAACACCGTAAAGGAGATAGGCTCTGGAGAAGGACAGGAAATATTCGATGCCCATTTTTAAATAAACTATGGAAAAACCGGTTTTAGCATAAAAGGTATTCGGAAGCGGATATCCGTAGTAATACAGTCTGAAACCCACGTAAACAGCATATGGGATAATGAAGAACGCCAACTCGGTGGCTATTTCTCGGGTCACAATGTTCCTAAATGCGAGATGCCGCTGTGACGAACCGACATTATAAGCGAAGTAGAGCCTGTGAATCATTACGAGCGCAAAGACCATTAATCCTTCCGGCCGTGTCAACGATCCCAAAAGTAGCAAAAGCACGGCAAGGTAACAGGTTCGTTTATGTCGGCGACTCTTCATATACCAATATTGTCCACTCACCACCAAAAAAGTGAAGAGCGCTGTCTCCATTCCACTTATCGTCCATAACGTAAATGCATTCGTCAAAACCAACATAAGCACTGGAAGCAGAGCCAGATATCTGATAAGCCAGGTTTCCATTATATCACCAAATATGGGGCTCTTTTCGCCCTTAAGAACTATACGGGATAGGCTATAGACCGCAAAGAGTGTCAAAACTCCAAAAAATAAACTGCCATATTGTGCTGCGGCTTCTATGTTGTTGTGTACGAGAGCAGCGACGCTCAACAGCATGACCCACAAAAAACAGGTATATCCCTCGACCCGTTCACCGGGATTGAAGACTAGTCCCTTACCGTCGACGAAATTCCTTACATAACGAAGCGTGATGTAGGTATCATCCTGTATAAAACGAACTCGTATACAGAGGTAGACGAAAAGTACGACCAGAACGGTAAAAAGCAGATACAGCAGGAGACTGTAACCGAAAGCAAAAGGTACATTTCGTGCTGGATTTTGAAGGTTTCGAGAATGTTTCTTCTTTTTTGTTTTGCGAGGTTCAGCCATATTTCAAGAGACTTTTCTAAATTGGAATAATATAAACAATTCAAAACACCAGAATTCATAGAATAAAACAGAAATAATAATATACACGACTTAAATTGAAAGATCTTTCAGTAGTTAAGTGTATAAAATAAAGAGTATATCCGATATTCCCATATCAAATTCATCTGAGGTTATAGTTTTCTATAATCTCAATATTAACCTTATATTACCTCCTTAAAATTATTTTGCAAGTATTTTCTGCGTGCTAATCGTTTAATTTTACTAAGTATATGATTGATAAACAGTGAAATATCCCATCTGAGAGATACTTATCCATTGAATCAATCCCCACGGTGTATTAGACAGAATAGCAACGCAATCGTTCTATCCGAGACAATATCTCGGCAAACAGCCTTTTGTCTATCACAACCTCAGCCATCTGGAATGTGACGTATCTGCTGTGTCTGACTACCCCAAAATCCACACCCGCAACGATTCTTCTATTATGACATTAGCTGGCTTTTCCTTTACTCAGTCAATAAAAAAGAATTTTCAATGCTCTGTGCGCCTCACTTGACATCAAATCTGCCCCACCATCAAGAGCATTCCTGTATCCCCAGAGATTGACAGGGTATAATTAAGCTATATGAGGTTCTGATTGCTGAATACGGTTTTGTCCTGTTAGCAAAGCTATCCATGATAGGTATTCCCGCAACGGAGATCGTGGATTCTGTGGCTGTATTTCGTGCTTCAGAATGGTGTTTGCGCTGGCATATAGGACACGGGTTCTATTCCCGCCGCTTCCACTACAGTAATCAGGCACTCACATCCAGAATCAAACTATCTATTAACTCGAGGGGGGGAAAATGTCCAGATTGCCTTGAAGGTGTACATACTATAACCTCGGAAAAGGAGGCTTGAAAAAAACAGTTACAATTACAGAAAACTACAACATAATTTTTAACTGTAAGTGTCCAAAATGTTTTGACGACATACAATTTTCAATAATGCCCCTAAGGAAGTAGAACGGTTGAGTAAACTCATGGAAAAAGGATAAAAGCTTATTTAATTTCCAACAGATTTTGATAATGAGAAGCATTATTTTACCTAAAATATTGTTATGCGTATATAATCAACTATTCCAATAATACCAAATATTGTCAGGGCAGTTCCCGCTATAAAGAGAGTTAAGAACAGCATGATACCCATTCGATAAGGTTTAGGCAAAAAAGTCTTTTCAGTCCATAGCATGGCAAAACACCACAGTCCGCATGCAAATACACCGCCGAGTATGGCGCCAGGAGTTACGATTGCTATCGGATTATCAACAGACCAGAGCAGAATACAGCCAACGGATGCGAAATATAACACAACATATGGACGAATTTCTTCCAGTGACTTCTTCCATGGTCGTACAAGTTTTGTGGCTTCGTGGAACGTGCGGGGATAAACAGCGAATGCGCCAAAAATTGTTCCAAAAAATGCAGTAAAAAGACCTGCCTGATAGACAATGCGAAGACCGGGATGAATATTTTCGAAAAATTTTACCTGATGCTGGACGATTTCTAGGCCATCCGGTATTAATTCATTAGTATTTAGAACTGCCGAACCGCATATCATAAAACCAAGTGTGAATATGATTACAACTGCAAACGATATGCATAAGTCTGCTAATGGAGCGCGAAGCCAGATACGTCCTTTTGTAATTTCTTCCTCAGTAGTCGGCAAAGGAAGAGTTTTTCCTTTTTGAGTACCAATGGACATAAGGCTTTTCTGCCATTCCTTTAATTTAGGCAAACCAAGCGCTCCCCATTTAGTTTCATCAAGCATGCCAACATAACCCAGATAGTCATAAGCACCTCCCCCAATAGCACCAAAATATGTCACAATCTCTATCCACACTGTCCTGCTTGCAACTTCAGGGTATTTAACATGAATCCAGGGTGCATAATCGTCCGGAATAATAGGAATAAATATTCCTTTCAAAAGTGCAGCCCAGTCCGGTCGGGACGCTAATGTGGCGACGAAAATGGTAATCAGTAATATGGATATTACGGTTTTTTGTACGTTCTCCAGCATGCTGTAGCGTCCCCGAAAATGCATCACCGTAAAAAAGATGATAAAAAGCGTACCCCAAATTTGATAACTCCAGATTCCTGTGATCCAGGTACACAGGATACCAAGCATCTTAATCAATCCACCAATCCATCCCGGAAAACATAAAACGACAATAACGGTCATCATAAGTGGAAACCAGTGACGCGGACCTGGTAAGTACGACCAACGGATTATTGGATTTTCACCCGTTAAAGTCATGTACCGAGTGGCGCTGTAAGTCTGGACAGCTTTGAGAAGAGCGCCGAATACAAAACACCACATGATAGTGTAGCCGAATACTGCCCCGCCACGCGATGCAAATATTGTTTCCCCACTCCCGATCGTTAATGCTGCAAGGACTGCGCCCGGACCAAAATATTTCAACAGGTTGCGAAGTGTAAATCTTTTTAGTTCTGGAGGAATATCAGGATATGACATCGTGCGATTATTCATAGAATCTCCATAGGATTAAACGTGAGTGTTTATGCATAGGCTAACAAATGCTCAAATCTGAGGTGAATCGAATAAAAATTTTAAATAATTGGGTGTCGCGATTGTTATAATCTGAAATTCACCATGTTAAACCGATATTCCACATATCAAATTCATAAATAGTCAAAGTTCACTATAATCCAGTTAATAAATCAAATTACCTATTCCAAGTTCTTTTGCAAGTATTTTCTGCATGCTAATCGTTCAATTATACTACGTATATGCTTGAATAACAGAGTAATATCACATTTGAGAGACACGTATCCATTGAATCAATCCCAATAACTACACCATATTTCAAGCTGAATAAATGGAGAGGTGTCTCTAATTGAAAATTTTAGCTGTAAAGATCGTGATGTTTCAGAGGGGAAAAGCTATTTTTGATTGAAAATGAACTTGCTAATAAATGTGAAAGTTGTAATATTACTTCATAATCAAGATTCTATCGAAATTCAACACCTCATGATTTTGATATGGGGAATGTCAGTTTATAATGATAAGTGAACGCTCGTAAATTCTCAAAAGTTATCCCTATATTTGATATCACTACTATTCCTTATTTTTTCGATTATTATCTTGAATTTTCGCAGAGCAGTTGTATGTTTTATTAAAAAATTGTGTGAAAAATTGAGCCAGGATAAGTGGATAACTATCTGAGGAGAAAAGTTGTTTTCTACCATTTAAGATAAGGAAGGAAATCTATATCCTCAAAGCTAAACTGGACAATGATCCCATTGAAGAAGGTGAATTAAATGACTGTGATAAGAAGTTAAACACCATTGCATTAAAGGTACACTAAGAAGAGGGAAGAATAAGATCAGAGAATTTCTTGACTCATCCAAATCATAGAAGAATTTTTTTATAGATTAATCGTGTACAAACACTGTCAAATTTATGAAGAGGTGACTATGTCTGGCAAATATCCAAAGAATCAAGCAAAATACTTACGCGAATTATTAGTAAGTGATGAGTTAGTTATGGCTCCTGGAGCAGCAGACATACTAACAGCGCGTCTCATCGAACGAGTGGGATTCCCGGCGATTTACATGACGGGCTTCGGGGCATCAGCTAGCATGATTGGCTCTCCGGATATCGGGATTTTGACTCAGACGGAGATGACAACACACGCGCGAGACATGGTACGTGCGGTCAATATACCGATCGTAGCCGATGCCGACACCGGCTATGGCGGTCCTGCCAATATTGAGAGAACCGTGCGAGAATATCAACAGACAGGTGTTGCCGCAATCCACTTGGAAGATCAGACATTACCCAAGAGATGCGGTCAGATGGAGGGCATCAAACTGATTCCCACTGATGAGATGGTACGCCGCCTGAAATGTGCGCTGGCTGTTCGCGGCGATGATGACTTGGTAATCATCGGACGCACTAATGCCCTACCGG
This sequence comes from Candidatus Latescibacterota bacterium, assembly GCA_042572165.1. Taxonomy (GTDB): domain Bacteria; phylum Latescibacterota; class Latescibacteria; order Latescibacterales; family Latescibacteraceae; genus JBHPFF01. The sequence continues at coordinate 7,292 of JBHPFF010000075.1, forward strand.
TTTTGGGGGTAGAGGAGGCGATACGCCGTGCCAAAGCTTACCAACGAGCCGGTGTAGACGTTGTTTTTATCGATTCGGTCAAGCGAATCGCCGAGGCACAGGCGATTGCCAAGGCAATTGAAGGACAGTGGATGATAAGCATCGTTGAGGGTAACGAAACGACGCAACTGAAAGCGGATGATTTGAAAGAGATGGGATTCTCACTTGCTATCTATGCGCTGTCAGCTCTTCTGAGCGCGATGCGTGCCATCCAGGAGACACTCAATGAACTGCGGGACAAGGGAACCACCCATGGGATACTGGATCAGATGATGACATATTCCGAATATAATGAGGTAATTAATCTGGAACATTACATGGAACTTGACGACAAGTTCGGTTCCGGCTAATAAAAGGAAAATGAAGGAATTGAAACTATGAAAGCATGAAAAGGGGTTTTTAACAGTAGTACAAAGCTTGAATTTCACTGTCGATACATCAAGTTTCAAATGGCAGAGGTTACAATAAGCAAGAAATTGTTTTCCGCGATGTTATTTTGGATTTTAAAATTGTGATGTTATTCTGAATAAAATGAAATGAATCAAAGGATACATGTCTCTAATCGGCGAATTTGGACAGAGAGATTGTTGCAATTCATAGGGAAAGGCCATTTTTGATTGAAAAAGATACAATCTAAACTATACATGAATTTGATATGAGGAGTCAGTTTTATGGAATACCAGCTTCCTTATAATCACCTTACGAACATTAAAATTCCTGATGAAAATATCATTGGAGTATTTGAGACTAGTCAAAAAAAGCCTACCACATCGCCGGGTAATATAATAAAAAAGGCTCTTGAGAACCCAATTGGGGCTCCACGGCTTTCAGAAGTTGCTGCAAATAAAAAACGAGTGCTTATTCTATGTGACGATCATACTCGTTATACACCAGCGAACATTATTTTGCCACACATCATAGATGAACTAAACCGTAGTGGCTTAAATAATAACAGAATTCAAATCCTTATTGCCTCAGGAACACATAGGGTAATGACAAATAATGAATTGATTACTAAATTAGGTAAATCAACCGTTGATAATTTTTCAGTCGAGCAGCATCTTCATAATGTCAGTGCAGAACTTGTTCCTACTGGAAAGATTATAAATGGTGTACAGTTTTTTATTAATCGGCGTTTGAAAGATGCTGATATCATTATTGGTGTTGGAAATATTATTCCTCATGTGATTAAAGGGTTTTCAGGTGGTAGTACAATAATCATGCCTGGAGTAAGCGGAGGAGAAGATGCAATCGGCACCATGCATAGTTTAAGCCTGAATTACACGATTGAAGAAATTTTAGGAATTCGTAACAACATTGTTAGGCAACTCATCGACGAGATTGCGAGAGAAGCTGGATTAAATTACATTGTTAATACTATTATTAATAACGACAAAGAAATTTTAGATGTCGTAGCTGGTGATCCAATAGTTGCTCATCAAAAAGGTACTGAAATAGCATCACATGTATTTAAAGTTAACATACCTCAAAAAGCCGATATCGTTATTTTTGATGCATATGGGAGTGATCTTGACTTCTGGCAAGCAAATAAAAGTCTTCAAATAGCTTACTGTTGCATGAAAGAAAGAGGAGTTATTATTATGTTTGCCGATTGTCAAGAAGGGATTTGTCATAATATACCTGAAATAAGACAATATGGTTTCAAAGATTCTAAGAAGCTCAATGAACTACATACTAAAAAACTTGTCTCCCCTATTATTTCTCATTTCCTGCTCGCTGTATGTCGAATTGTAACTGAAAATGGTCGTTGTATTGTCGTAAGTCGTGGTATATCAAAAAAAGATGCAGAGCATGTGGGCTTTATTCATGCCAGTACTCCACAAGAAGCTCTAATAAAAGCATTTGAGATAAAAGGTTATGATGCTTCGATAATTATTTTAAAACAAGCAGGTAATATCTGTCCTAATATTAAAGAATAAATACAATAGCAAGATTTATTGCAAAGGGTGGTTTAATAATGAGACGGGTGGTGGTCGAATACTGTGACACCTGATTAAATAAATTATACTTAATATAAACAGCCTATTATACATGAACATATGTTTGAAGTATTGGCTTTGATATTATTTCATGGAGTTTTAAAGATCCGTGCCGTTCTGTAGATCTTCGCTTGGGGAAATTGGATTATTATATCAAATACAAATAAAAAGGGCTTAGGAATTACTCTTAAGCCCGTTATTATCAAGTGGTGAGCCCGGAAGGATTCGAACCTTCGATCCTCGGCTTAAAAGTTTAATTCAGTGGTATGCGGTGTAATAATAACGACAACTTACAAATGCGAGGGTGCAGTTTTTGTGTATCATTCTGCACTCTATACGCACCTATTTTCCGCATTTTGCAATCAAAATGCTAATTTTTTTTAACCTTGCACCAAACTTAATCTTGACTATTCATGTTATTCGTATAGATTGATAGTACCTTATTTTAAAGACGTTGCTCCGAAAAGCTGATTATAAATCTTTTTTAATTTGATACAGGAATCTTGGTTTTACTTCATTTACCTTACTTTTAAGATCCAAAACATACTCATTAACGCATCAAAAACTATTGTTTTAAAGGAAAATGTAAAATGAAAAATATAGCGCTTTTCATCGGTATTGCATCAGTGATACTCGTCTCCACAACATCCAATTCACAAAATATCAATCCCAGCAGTTATCCCTATGTCATTCTCACCAATGGTAAAGTGTCATGTTCGGTATTCAAGCCTGACAGTGAACAGGGATTTTATCGCAGCACACGATGGGAATGGTCGGGCATCATCTGGCAGCTCACCTACAAAGGTCATACTTTTTTCGCTGAACGAACCACCTGCACACCCCACAATCCGCTCGACAACGAGCATGGTATGAGCACAGCCGAGGAATTTCGTGTTCTCAGGTACAACGAAGCCAAACCGGGGGAAACGTTCATGAAGATCGGTGTGGGGCTCCTCGAAAAAAAGGTAACCGATTCGCGTTACCGCTTCAACGGAAACTACCGTCTGTTAGAATCCGGCACATGGAGCACGAACTATGGGGAAACATGGATCGAATTTATACATACGCTGCATGACCGGTATGGCTACAGCTACACTTATCGTAAACGAATGGAACTTCTGCCAAATGAACCGGTTCTGGTTATCAGTAATACCCTCGAAAACACGGGCACCCGCCGAATTGAAACCGATCAATACAACCATAATTTCTTTTCAATCGATAATATTCTCATTGGACAGGATTACTCTATCGACCTGTTTTTCAAAGCCACTCTGTCCGCTGATTTATCACCAAAAGCCAGGCTCAGGGATAATGTAATCCGGTTTTTGGACAAGGTGGATAAGCCCCTGTTCACCAACATCCTCGGATTCAATACAACACCCGAACATTGCCATGTGATTATCAGAAACACCAAAACCGGAGCGGGAGTTGACATCCGAGGCGATCACCCAGTATCAAAATTTAATTTTTGGACTGACGGTCAGGTGGTGTGCCCGGAACTGTATTTGAAAATTGATATCGATCCCGGCGAATCGTCTTCCTGGTCGAGAACATACACATTCATCGCGGACTGAGAGAGTAACTGCTAAATCTCTCTGCAACGGTTGTACAAAACTCGGTGCCATGACTAACAAAAAATGGTCCGAAGATTGGGGAAAGGTCACCGCCATATTATTTATTTTTTTGAAACTAATTCTTTAATATAACTTAGCATAGCCAGACGGTACTCTTCATAATTATCTGAAGGTTTCCATTTTTTACTTTCTAAATATCTGCGAATAAATTTTGGATGTTTAAGCTCAGTCGTATTCCCTTCAAAAATATTGCTTAAAAATGTTCCAGTTGTACCTTTTGGTTCAATCGTCACTGCAGGATCAGTATGGCCTTGTAAGGGTTCTAAGTTTAAAAAGTAATTAATCATGATTGCCAAGTCTGGTGTTTCGGCATAGGGAATGCTAATATCTTTTTTAATACCCGGCCCGTAAAAATTCATAAATATCGACCATGAAGAAGAAACCGATGGAGGGTGATTGCTTCTTTCAGAAATGCCCATACCATGATCTGCAGCTGTAATAATGAAAGTGTTTTCCCAAACACCTTCACTTTTAAACATCTGAATAAGCTTACCTAAAAGAAAATCCACTTTTTGGATATCCTGTTGATATTTGGAATTAGGAGTTACTTTATCTGCAGGACCTGACCAACTATCCCTGATTCGTTGAAGATGAAGTCGAATTAATCGAGCACCATCATTTTTAAAATGATCAATACCATACTGCACGACAACAGAATCAGTCAGTTGGCCAGAATAGCAAAAATCGGGTGTAGTGAATTCTTTATAGTTTCTCGCGCCACCAGCAAAAACAGATTTAATATTTGCCTGTCTAGCGGAAAGGAAAATATCGTCCATCTGCCTGGATTCAAAGACATGTGTTCCCGTATGAATGGAAACATTGGGTGAGGAAGTAGTTCCCCAGGGTAGGGAGCCATCTGGTAAATACATGCGTGGAGCAGGGCTTGTACTATAGGCTTCTTCTACACATACTCCGTTTTCCATAAGGAATTTCAAATTTTCCGCACCATTGGTTGCTGCTACTTTCGCCGCCTTACTTTGGAGACCGTCAATAATAAATACCAATACTGTAGTTTCGTCAGCAAAAGTCAAACTTTGTGTCCCTATTAAAAATAGGATACTCCACATTTTCAATTGAAAACATTTGATCCGTACAATTCTTTTTAAAAAATTAGTAAGAATTAACCATGTCATTGGTTATCTCCTTAAAATTATTCATTTAATTTCTCTCTATCTTTAATTGTAGGGCTTACGGCCTGCGGTTCACCTGCCACTAATACCTATAATAAAATCACACTGAGCGAGGCGGTCAGGTGGAACCGCTGGTTAGGCAATTCACTCAACCCTAATGATCATATTATCATAACTTGGTTTCACAGCTTGGCCTGGTCTAACCACCAGGAATCCTGCTTCGTCCCATTCTCCCCAAAGCAATTTTCTTATGAGGGATCGAGTGCTTTTTAAAACTTCAAATTGCCACCCGTTTTTCTCAGCTTCTGATCGGCTTTCCGCTACCAACTCCTTTTTCGGTCCAAGGCCAGTATCTATATAAACCAAACGAGTGTAGGTTTCCTTGTATGTTCCCAGGTTACCCATAGTCTCCTGTAAATACTTTGCGTTATCCTCTCCGTATTTTTTAACCATTTCCTCATAAGACATGTCAAAACCTAACTGCTTGATAATGTGGCCCTTTTCTTCTGGATGGTGGTGTTCGATCCATCCTGGAGACTTGTAATAAGTTCCAGGCTTTTTACTAAATTCAGATTCATACCTTTCTTTTGAATCCAATAGAAGTGTTATACAGTCATGCGCCCTAGGAATTACCAAAGGAATGTCACTTGCGCTAAGCTCTGCAAGACCATTATTACAAAGGCCGTATCCCATTATGATCGCATCAAATTTCTGTCCTTGAATCGAATCCACTAAATTCTGAAGAAAAGGGCCACATTATCAAGCAGTTAGGTTTTGACATGTCTTAAACGATTAAAGCTTAGATCAATCCTGTGTGGAGATTGTGATGCTTCAAAACAAACTTCACGAAACAGGACTTCGCAGGCGAATACACGATAAAATGCCATTTGCTACTTGTCCCTGTTATGAACTATGCTTAACTAGGATTTAAACAGTTTATATGATAAGAACCTCTATACAGCAAATAATGCTACTGAACACCTTAATATCGTAAACTACTGTGCCCCTCGCGCAAAATCAAGCCGAATATGCTATCGGCAAATCCACAATCACACGCCTCAATCCTGTCCGCATATATCGGTTTCGGGTATTTCAATATCAGCTATCTCTTTTCTCGAATACATTTAGAATTGATTCTTTTTACATATGCTTTTGCAGCCGCTAAAAGCACGTCAGAATTCAAACGTACGCTGTAATTAGGATTAGCATATTGAAACTTGATAATTCCATCTTTGCCGATTATAAAAACTGCAGGCACAGGTAATATGTGGCAGTTATTCTTGGAATCGTAAGTCAGCTCAATTTCTTCACCAGTATAGCGTTTTAC
>JBHPFF010000076.1:0-13376 GCA_042572165.1 Candidatus Latescibacterota bacterium
TAAAATTAGGGTTGCAAAAGCATATTTGTGCAATTTGCTGAGCTAATTAAATGACTATTATAGAAAAATAAGATAAATCACAAATCTTCATTTTTGCCAAAGTTTAGTTAAAAATAAAAAATTATATGCCAGTGGATTTCTTATTTGCAAAATTTCCGAACCCGATGAAAATTTTGGTGTAGATTTTTATCAGAAGAAATGTTATGATAAAAGTGCCCGGGAAAAAAATAAATATACCTGAATATTAAAGAAAGGGATATTTTCATGGACAGGAATGAATTGTCTGGGGAAAAAAGTACTGGTAGAATTGCAAAACGCCGTGATTTCATCAAAGCCTCCGCTGCTGCCGGAGCCGCTTCAATCGTAACCGGAGCAGCATCCTCAGTACATGCAGCCTCCCCGACAAAAAATCGCAAACTCCGCATAGGCGCTATTGCAGTTGGAGAATACTCCTTCTATCCGTATTCATGGGGCGATATACTTTCACCTTTTGGCACACCTTTCAATCAGGGCACCCTGGAAACAGATATACTCAACATGGAAATCACCCAGGTGTGGGATGTAAACCACGAGGCGGCACAACAATTTGCCGCCCAGATCGGTGCTCAGGCTGTGAAAAACTATGATGATATGGTGGGACTTGTTGACGGTGTTGCATTCGGAGGGTATTTTGAGGTACCCTGGCAGAACAAGCTTGCGCGGCCCTATATAGAGGCCGGAATTCCCACATATCTCTCTCGTCCGTTCGCTTACTCTCTCAGGGACATCGACGAAATACTCGATCTTGCCGCAAAACACAATACGCCTATCCTGGCAACTGACTTGTACGAGCACATTTATGGGACCAGGTTACTCAAAAGTAATCTTAAAAACGTTGGAGAGATTGAGTGCGTGCACGGCACCTGCCTGACAGTCGATTATCCGGCGCTTTTCCATACCCAGTTCATGATACTAAAGATATTCGGTTTTGATGTCAGACAGGTCTCAGTTATTACTGATAATCCACTCGAAAGTTCCTATCTTGTTGGAAATTACCTGTTTAACGGCTGGGAAGGACAAAAGCCTTTCCTCTGTTCAATGACAAAAACCTCAGGGGATCTCTATACATTCTATGTAACAGGTACGGAAGGAATAGAAACTGCGCGTATCTCGCAAATCCTCGACAGAAAGGACGATCTTCTAACCCACCATATACCGCTGCTCATTGCCATGCAGCGTACTTTCGAGGGTAAGATTTACGAGCCTTTTGACAATATCCGCAGGAAAACGGAGATATTTCTCACCGGATTCTATTCTGCTCTCGAACGCGGAGGTGCACCGGTAGATGTGGGGATTGTCCCTCCTGACTGGCGCGCCAGACCGGCACAACCGGATTGGATCGACGAGTCGATGTTTAAAAGGTAATCCTGTGAATGCAGCGCGTAAAAATAAACTCCTGAACTGTTATCACCAGAACTAAACTGCGAGATTCGCAATAAATGAGCAATATTTTTATCTAATACCTTGTAATTTATTGAATAATATGTTATATACAGTTTAATGGCGAGCAATATTATTCATTTTTTATAATAAACTATTTTTAGCTGAAAGGAACCCTGATGGATAATGCAGTAAAAAGATTAAAGGCACTGAATCCCGAGACTGAAATCTGGTGGGATTCTTCACCACTTGTATGGCCAAATTTTGTAGAGGATTTCCCGAAGTCCTCAGATTTGCCCGAAACGGACAGTGCATGGTTAAAAAACGAACTGGAAAGTATGTTTCTTGGGAATCCACCCGGGAATTGGATCTTTAGCGGCTGTACCACCAATCCCCCACTATCGTGGGCTGTCCTGAAAACACGTAAAGAAGAATGGAATAAAATAATCATTGAAAAGCGCAAAACCTACAAAGGGAAATCCAAGTACGGGCTTTTCCTTGCGGTCTATTTCGAGGTAATCAGGCGTGGCGCAGAAAAATTCCTTCCGCTGTTTGAGGAATCGGGGGGGAAACTCGGACATATATCTGGTCAGATAGACCCTCAGCTCATGCGTCATGAGCCGGCAATGAAAGAAATGGGCGAGCAGATTGCAGACCTTGCACCAAATGTAATGATCAAGGTTCCCGGATCAACCCAGGGCATGCCGATATTCAAGCATCTCGCCTCAAAAGGAATCGCGACAAACGGAACCGCGATTTTTACAGTTTCCCAGATCATGACTGTTGCGAAGATGGTTGCTGAGGGACGTGCTATTCATCTGAAGGAATCGAAAACCCCGCGGTTCGGATGGCGTGCGGTATGTACCCACATGTCAGGCAGATTTGAGGATTCATGCGCATTCCGTGGTGTTATCAACAAGCACAATCTTAATATAAATACTTTTGAACTGCGATATGCTTCTGAAGCTGTGATAAAGAAGTGCGCCGAGCTTATCAGGGAACGCAACCTTCCCATCAAGATGCTTCAATGCTCTTCCCGACTCCATCGAAGCCAGAACGGCAAATGGTTCTATCCGCATATTGAAATGTTCGCGGGCGGCCCTCTCGTGTATACCATCCCTCCCGATGTTTTCGGGTATGTGATGGTGTATTACAAAGACCGCGAGATCGTTCCCGCCTGGGACAGGAAAGTATCGGAGGAAATGATCGAGAAACTGAACCAGGTTGAATATTTCAGACGCGGTTACAATGAAAATGGTTTTGATGTGGAGGAATTCAACGAGATTCCAACTTTACTCGAAAACGAAGCCGAATTCGTCGGCGCTGCAAAGGAAATGATAGCATACGTGGGTAGTTTTATTTAGCCCGAATTTTAATTTTTATTAAAACTTTGGCAATTTTTGGTTTTTACTTTTTTTTATCTATCCCATCAACACCTCCCCAAACTCACCCCCTAATCCCTCTCTTGTCCTGCAATAGAGGGGGAACTGGCAGGGTGATCATCCCCTTTCTTGAATAGGGAGGGGGACGTTCACTCTCTACAATTCTACTTTTCTTTTTAAGAGAATGTGTCAGAGGATGAGTTCCTGTGTTTCGGGGAGGATTCGGTCATTTCTGCAAACCGTTGCTCAAGGTACGCATCTCCAAAATAATTGTACCCATAAAAAACATTGCTTATACAGAATTATTAATGTAACATAATATTATATTTGTCATGACAACCTCTGCGGGATTATCGAAGAATGATGTTTTCATGGTCTCTGGCATACATAATCAGCGAATGGGTGATAAGGCTGGTAATGCTGGTAGTGGTGACCCGCCGTCGGCGTCCTAACTCAGCCATGGCGTGGCTGCTGGTGATTTTCTTTCAGCCCTGGGTGGGACTTGGCTTATATTTGCTGATCGGGAGAAACCGTCTGCCCCACCGTCGTGTCGAACGTCATTCCCGTCTGCTTGCTGAATTTCAGGCTCTCGGCCGCCGGTTCGAAAACCATCCTCATATCGTTCATCCTCAACTGGCACCGGAACAGATGTCGGCTGTCACACTTGCCCAGCATCTGGGCTTTATGCCCATTTTAGGCGGGAATGATCTGGAATTAATATCCGGTACTGAAGATGTCATTGACCGTCTCATAGCCGACATTGATGCGGCTGAACATCATGTTCATCTGCTGTTTTACATCTTTGCCGACGACGAAACCGGAGGGTGTGTTGCGGCCGCACTGTACCGTGCGGTCAAGCGGGGTGTAACATGCCGTGTGCTGGTCGATGCTGTTGGATCCCGATCCATGATTAAAACTCTGGGAGCACGTATGATCGAGCAGGGTATTGAGATTCACGCGACGCTGCCGGTCAATATATTACGGTTTTACATGGCGCGGATCGATCTCCGCAACCATCGCAAGTTGGCTGTCATCGACGGATATACTGCATATACCGGTTCCCAGAACATTGTCAATCCAGATTATGGGCATAAGGATCTTGCATGGCACGACTTGATGGTACGCATGACCGGCCCCATCGTTCTGGAACTGCAAGCGGTATTTCTTGTGGACTGGTATCACGAAACAGGTGAAATATTCGACAGTACGACTGTATTTCCCGAACCACCGGTTACCGGTAAAATACCGTTACAGGCGCTGCCGAGCGGACCGAACTATCCCATAGAAAATTATCAGCGAATAGTTGTCGATGCACTGCATTCTGCCAGAAAGAATGTAATTATTACAACACCGTACTTTGTACCGGACGAGGCGTTCATGCAGGCAATTCAGATTGCCGCACTGCGCGGAGTTGAAATCGAGGTGATTGTGCCGAACAGGTATGACCAGATATTGGTCGGTGCAGCTTCACGATCCTATTACGATGATCTTCTTGACGCCGGGGTTAAACTTTACCTTTACACCGATGGGCTTGTGCATGCCAAGACCATGAGCATTGACAATGCTATATCTTTTATCGGAACGAGCAATTTTGATATCCGTTCATTCTCACTGAATTTCGAGATCAATCTGGCTTTATACGGCTCGGACGTTACCTGTGAGTTGCGGGCGGAGCAAAATAAATACAGAGAGAAATCCATCCGATTAACAGGTGAAGAATGGAAGAAGAGGCCGGCGGCAGAGAAGGTGTTTCAGAACATTGCAAAACTGCTTAGCCCTCTCCTGTGATTGAACATCAGTTCCCGTTAAACAACCTCAGCAGTTTCTTAGTCTTCTTTTTGAATCCTCTTTTTCAGCCTTACAAGACACCTTTTGTACTGTGCTGGCCCTTAACACGTTCATCAAAACGGCAGGCATCCGCAAGAGCCCGGGCAACAGCCTTGAAAACCGCCTCGATATCATGGTGGCCGTTTGAGGATTTTAATAGATCGATTTGAAGATTAATGCGGGCATTGTCGGAAAAAGATTTGAAAAATTCAGGCACGAGTTCACTGTCGAATTCCCCGACTTTTTCAACCCTTGACTGCACATCGTATACAAAGGCACTCCTGCCGGAGATGTCCACAACAGCCCGTGCCAGGGCAAACTCCATAGGCACGTACGAGAAACCGTAGCGCGCTATACCTGCCTTGTCTCCAAGGGCTTCCTGAAACGAATGTCCCAACCCGATCCCCACATCCTCAACAGAGTGATGAAAATCAACGTGCGTATCCCCTTTACATGTAACTGTCAGATTAAAAAAACCGTGACGCGCAAACAGAGTAAGCATGTGGTCAAAAAAACCTATGCCGGTATCAATTGTAGATTCACCCGTTCCATCGATGTTCAGCGTAATCGCTACATCGGTTTCCCTGGTTTGCCGTTTCCAGGCAGCCTTTCTCGCCATAGTATTACCCTTCCTTTGCAATTTCTGTCATGACACGTTCGAGAGACCGGATGAAACGCTCATTGTCCGAAGGCTCCGAAACTGTGACCCTCAGGGTATTTGCAAGCAGCTTATTAGAAGATAAATCCCGAATCAGAACTCCATCCTCAAGTATTTTTTCAAAAACACGTTTTGAATCGTACGGTGTCTTAAACAGAATGAAGTTTGCGTGGCTCGGAAAAACAGTAACTCCTTTTATCGAATTCATAGCCTTGAAAAGAGCGTCTCTCTCTTTAATAATTTCGTTTATTGCACCCTCAATTATACTGCGTTTCTTCAAGAGCCTGGTCGCGGCAGCAATTGAAAAGAAGTCGAGGTTGAAAGGGAGTTTTACCTTGCCTATTTCACTGGCAAGTTCCGGAGCCATAAGAGCATATCCAACTCTCAATCCCGCAAGTGAAAATCCTTTCGAGAACGTCCTGAATATTATAAGATTATCGTGTGATTTTACCAGGTCAAGCGATGTTATCCTTGAAAATTCATAATATGCTTCATCCACAATGACCGGGGAATCTGTTTTCTCAAGAATTCTTTCAAGTCTGTCCCGTGGGAACAAAGTGCCTGTCGGATTATTAGGAGAACAGATAACGAGCATATCGCCACATTCAAGAAATTTGTCCTCCAGCGCATCACAATCATACGAGTAGTCTGAATTCAGTGGAACCGAAACCACATCTGCATTTATGAGCGAAGCAACATAATTGAACATCAAAAAAGACGGTGTCGGAATAACAAGTTTCATTCCGGGTTCAAGAAAAGAGAATAAAATTGTCAGGATAATCTCGTCAGAACCATTTCCGGCAACAATACCATCTGGCGTCCAGCCGGCGTACCCGGCAATATCCTTATAAAGATCGTACGCAACAATCGGCGGATACCGCGACCAGCTTCTTTCCATAGCAACCTCGAGAATTTCCCTCTTTAACTCACCAGGAAGATCATAAGGGTTCTCATTTTTATCCACACGTATAACATCGTAGTCTAATTCTTTGACTTTATAAGCAGTGAGATCGCGTATATTCGGTTTTACTTTTGATACTATACTGTCTTTTTTCATCATATTTCCAGTTTTCCGGCATTCAGCCGACAGTTTCCGACTTTCTATTATCCGAACGAAAAAGTTGTTCTGTGAAAGTTTATAATTCGTCCTTACATCTGATGTTAACCGCACGGGCATGTGCCACAAAACCCTCCGACCGTGCAAGGATATCTACCTGTTTTGCACATTTTACGAGAGCCTCTCTGGTGTAATCAACCACGCTGGAGCATTTCTGAAAATCATACACACCCAGCGGCGAAGCGTAACGAGCCGTCCCGGAGGTAGGCAGCACATGGTTTGGCCCGGCATAATAATCCGATATGGGTTCAGGTGAATAGGCGCCAAGGAAAATTGCGCCTGCATGTTTTATCTTACCAAGAAGTGCCCGTGGTTCCTTCACCATGAGTTCAAGATGCTCGGGCGCGATACGGTTGACAACCTCGGCTGCCTCGTCGAGATCCCTCACGATCACAAGCGCATTTGCTTCCAGGACTTTTTTGACATTTTCATAGTTGGGAAGTTCTTCGACCTGACTGTATAACTCCTGTTGAACCTTTTGAGCGATGTCACGGGACGGCGTCAGAAGAACTACCATCTCCTTACCGCTGCCATGCTCCGCCTGGCTGAGAAGGTCTGCTGCAACAAAAGCCGGATCGGCGTTTTCATCCGCTACAACAACGATCTCGGAAGGCCCGGCGATCATATCAATATCCACCTGACCATAAACCTGCTTCTTTGCAACCGCAACAAACATGTTTCCGGGCCCGACAATCTTGTCAACCCGCGGAATGCTTTCGGTTCCATAAGCGAGTGCTGCAACAGCCTGTGCCCCGCCAACGGTATAAACTTCAGTCAGTCCCAGTTCCACCAGCGCTGCCGCCACATGAGGATTCTCCCTGAAACGCCCCGGTGGGGTTGCAACAACAATTCGTTCCACACCGGCTATTTGAGCAGGAACAGCATTCATGACAATCGACGAGGGATACGCTGCAGCTCCGCCTGGGACATAAAGTCCGACCTTTTCGATCGGTGTATACCTGAGGCTCAGTTTCACCCCGTCATTTTTCTCCTTCTCAATAAGATCACACGCCTGTAAGCTGTGGAAGTCGCGGATATTTTCTATCGCCTCACGTAAAGCATCAAGAAAACCGCCATTCACACGGGCATGAAGTTCGCGAAGCACATCCCCGGGAACTTGCTTTAAAGAATCGAGGTCTATACCGTCGAAGCGATTTGTATATTCCAGCACAGCACTGTCACCACGGGAACGGACATTTTCTATGATTTCCTTCACTGTCTTTTCGATTTCAGTATCAAAGGTCAATTCCCGTGACAGGATGATCTTTAAACGCGGATCCTTTTCAATATCCCTGTATTCAACAATCTGTATCACATTTCATCCAATGTTTTTGTACTTATAAAATTATTGTTTAATATATAACCTTATTCAGCGGATATTCGATTATACCCTCAGCCCCGGCATTTTTCAACACAGGTATCAGTTCACGCACTTTCGGCTCGTCGATAACAACCTCAATAGCGATCCAGCCTTCATCTTTTAAATGAGAGACAGTCGGATTATGAAGGCTGGGAAGCATTGCTGTAATCTCCTCGAGTTTTGATTCCGGCAGATTCATTTTGAGCCCAACCTTGAATTCGGCATTAAGCGCTCCCTCGAGGAGCAGCCCTATATTTTCAACCTTCTCACGTTTCCAGGAATCCTCGTAAGCCTTCCTGTTCATGGCGAGAATCGTTTTGGATTCAAGTATAGTTTCAATAATTCTGAGATTATTTGCCCTGAGCGACGAGCCGGTTACCGTCGCCTCAACGATGGCATCTGCAAGTTCCGGCGGCTTGACCTCGGTTGCACCCCAGCTGAACTCGAATTTTGCGCTGATTCCGCGCTCTTCGAAATATCGTTTGGAATAATTAACGAGTTCGGTTGCGATACGTTTGTCCTTGAGCTGTTTGATATCGGTAATATCCGAATCCTCGGGAACAGCAACCACCCAGCGTACAGAGATAAATCCTCCTCTGGCATACAGCAATTCAGCTATCTCAATCACATCAGAATCGTATTCCTTAATCCAGTCACGACCGGTAATACCAGCGTCAAGCACGCCGTCCTCCACGTAATGACCCATTTCCTGTGCCCGGATGAGAAGGCATTCGATCTCAGCATCGTCTATCATAGGTATATATGCGCGTTCACCCAGGCGGATGCGGTAGCCGGCTTTTTTTAATAGATTAAATGTAGGTTCCTGAAGACTTCCCTTGGGAAGTCCGAGCTTAAGTTTATTCATGGTGGTAAAAACTCCCTTTCTATTCCAGCTCTTTCAGACCATTATCAAATCTGTCGAGGGCTTTTTCGAGATTTTCCATTGAGTTTGCATACGATATCCTGACATGTTTTTCTGCCCCGAAACCGGCTCCGGGAACGATGGCAATATGCTGTTCATTCAACATATACTCGCATAATGCGACGGACCCGTCGATCACAGTTCCTTTAAAGCTTTTCCCGTAAACACCGGAAACATCGGGAAACATATAAAAAGCTCCCCCAGGCTGAATACAGCTTACGCCATCCATACTGTTAAGCCGGTCGTTCATATAGCGTCTCCGTCTGTCCATCTCCCGAATCATCGGATCAAGAAAATCCTGGGGTCCTGTTAATGCTTCCAGGGCAGCTTTCTGAGAGATTGAACAGGGATTGGATGTTTCCTGACTCTGTACGGTTGCCATTCCCCTGATTACTTCCTCCGGTCCCGCAGCATATCCTATGCGCCATCCGGTCATGCAGTACGACTTTGAAACACCGTTAACCGTTATAGTTTTACTGAAAATATCTCCTGATAATGAAGCCATCGAAATATGTTTGACACCGTCATATATCAGCTTTTCATAAATCTCGTCGGAAAGGACAAATATTCCCGACTCAACAATAACCTTCTCAAGTGATTTCAGTTCTTCTTCCGTATATACCATTCCGCTCGGATTCGAGGGAGAATTGAGGATAAGCAGTTTCGTTTTCGGTGTGATCGACTCTTTAAGCTGCTCTGCAGTGATTTTAATATCGTTTTCCGGCTTCCCTTCAATAATAACCGGTGTGCCGCCGGCAAGCCTCACCATTTCCGGATACGATACCCAGTAGGGAGAAGGTATTATAACCTCATCTCCCGGTGAGATTAATGCAAACACTCCAAGGAATACGCTGTGTTTCGCCCCGCAGTTTATTATCACGTGGGAAGGCGTATAGGAGAGACCGTTATCGTTTTCAAGTTTCTCACATACGGCTTCTTTCAGTTCAATTATTCCCGAGGCGGGTGTATAACGAGTGAAACCCTCCATGATAGCTGCAACTGCCGCATCACAGATGTGTTTGGGTGTATCGAAATCAGGTTCACCGGCACTCAACGATATTACATCAATACCTTCGGCTTTCATAGCTTTGGCTCTGGCAGTGACAGCCAGGGTTATTGATGGTTTGACACGGGCTACATCAGGCGAAAGAACCATTTTAGTGTGAACTCCTCTTTTTCATGTTGTATACTCGGCGTTAATTTTAATATACTCATAAGACAGATCAGTTGTAAAAATCGTTGATTCAGCCTGCCCCATTCCAAGGTCTATATCAACAGTTATATCCAGTGATCCAAGTTTTTTTCTCATATCCTGTTCATCGAAAGTTAGTACTTTCCCAATTTCAAAAAGTCTCGTTCCGTTGATGGCTATGGTAATATTCGACTCATTGACATTAATCCCGGAATAACCGGCTGCGCATATAATACGTCCCCAGTTGGGATCGCTTCCGAAAAACGCAGTTTTAACAAGAGGTGAATTTGCAACTGACAGTCCTACCTGCCTTGCTTCCTCTTTTCCCGCTGCTCCAGTCACCCTGATAGTAATAAAACGTGTTGTTCCCTCACCATCCCTCACAAGGGCTTTTGCCATACGAAGGCATACCTCATTCAAACCATCTGAAAAAATATCAAAAGCTCTTGAACGGCTTCGAATTAACGGATTTCCTGCTATCCCGTTGGCGAGGGTAAATATGGTATCGCTTGTCGACATATCGCCGTCAACCGTAATGCAATTGAAACTCCCATCCACAGCCTCACGGAGAGCCTTCCTCAAAGCCGGAGGATCAATATTGGCATCAGTGGTTATGAAGCAAAACATGGTCGCCATGTCAGGGCATATCATACCGGCACCTTTTGCTACGGCACCGATTTTCACTGGGATATCTCCGATCTCTATCTCAATTGCCGTCTCCTTCGGTACTGTATCGGTAGTCATGATAGCCCGGGCTACACCGGAATTTCCATCTGCCGAAAGATTTTTTATAACAACCGGAATACCGTTCAGTACTTTATCAACAGGGAACTTTCTGCCGATAACGCCGGTAGAAGCCACAAGAACACCCGATGCGCTGCACCCAAGCAAACGTGCGGTCTCTCCGGTCATGGAAAGAGCGGCAGCCAGCCCGTCCTCGCCGTTGCAGACATTCGCATTACCGCTGTTGGCGATAATTGCCCGGGCTGTTCCCTTCCTGACATTTTCACGGCTGACCAGAACGGGTGCTCCCTTGATACGGTTGGTTGTGAACATGCCGGCACAGGAAGCCGTAACATCGGAAACTATAACAGCCAGGTCAGGTCTTCCCTTGACTTTTATCCCGCATTCAGCCGTTCCAGCCCTGAAACCCGCAGGCGCCGTAATCCCACCATCAATATCTTTCACCCACACTCTCCGTTAAAACAGGCATTTTTTAATATTTCTGATCGCCTGATTGATTCGCTGTTCATTCTCAACAAGCGAGATTCGTATATAGCCCTCACCAAGATCACCGAAAGCGGCTCCCGGTGAAACGACCACCTCGCTTTCACGAAGTAGCTTCATGGCGAACTCAATCGAACCCATCGGTTTGTACTTCTCCGGTATGGCACACCATAGATACATGGTTGCTTTCGGACAGGGAACATTCCAGCCTATCTTTGCCAGACCGTCAACAAAAGCGTCTCTCCGTTTCCTGTAAATTTCAACTGTTTCATTTACATATTCTTGTGGTCCGTTAAGGGCGGTTATGGCAGCAACCTGCACAGGGGTGAAAATACCATAATCGAAATAGCCCTTAATACTGTAAAGATCCTCGATCACTTCCGGTTTACCAACACAGAAACCGACACGCCATCCAGCCATGCTGTAGGCCTTGGACATTGTGGTGAACTCGACTGCTACGTCTTTGGCTCCTGGGATCTCAAGGACGCTCGGTGGTTTGTAACCGTCAAAACCCATTTGCGCATAAGCAAAATCATGGACAAGGATAATATTCGACCGTTTTCCGAACTCAACCACCTCACCCCAGAAATCAAGGTCCACACAGGCTGTTGTGGGATTATGGGGAAACGACAGTAGTATGGCTTTCGGTTTCGGCCATATCTCGCGAACGATATCTTCCATTGCAGGGATAAAGCCTGTTTTTTCTGTTAACGGCAAGGCAACGACATTTCCACCCGCAATAACGGCACTATAAATGTGCACCGGGAAAGTCGGATTTGTCACAAGCACCGAATCACCGGGATCGAGTATAGCAAGCATTAAATGAGAAAGCCCCTCTTTTGAACCCAAAAGAGCAATCGATTCACGCTCCCAGTCAAGGTCGACATCGTACAGATTTTTATAGTGCCTGCAAATAGCTTTGCGCAGGTTCGGAATCCCGCGTGATGCCGAGTAACGGTGCGTTTTTGGATCATCCAACACATCTTTGAGTTTGTCGACAATATATCCCGAAGTGGGAATATTGGGATTACCCATTCCAAAATCTATTATATCTATACCATCTCTGCGCATCCGGAGCTTGAGATCGTTGAGTCTACCGAAAAGGTATGGCGGCAGTTTCTCCAGTCTTGCAGTTTTTTTATGTTCCCAAACCATTTATTTTACTTTTTTCCTTTCGTCAAGGATCAACTGATACAACAGGCTGTCAACAAGGGCTATGTACGATGCCTCGATGACGTTTTCCGATACACCGACCGTTCCCCATGTTTCCGTGCCGTTTGAGGACTCAATAAGAACACGCACCTTCGCCTCGGTTCCTTTGGTTGTATCCAGTACACGAACCTTATAATCCTCAAGATGTACCGACGCCAGAGATGGATAGAACCTGTTCAGGGCTTTGCGAAGAGCGCCGTTTAAAGCATCAACCGGTCCATCTCCCTCGGAAGCCGTATGCTCTTCAGTCTCGTCGACAATGAGTTTGATGGTGGCCTCGCTTATCATGTACTCCTCTTTCCTTCGGTCGGTAATCACCCGGAAACCGCAAAATTCAAACGGAAACTTATAACCGCCGATGATCTTTGCCGCAAGCAATTCGAACGATCCCTGGGCAGCCTCGTACTGGTATCCCTCATGTTCCTTTCTTTTCAACTCGTTAAGAACAGCTTTTACCTGCGGACCTCTCTTGTCAAGATTGGGATAAATTCTTTGAAGTTTCGCAATGACAGTGGCACCGCCCGCCTGCTCGGAAAGAAGGAGCCGGCGCTGATTTCCGACAAGACCGGGCTCAATATGCTCAAATGTCCGCGGGTTTTTCAGCACACCGTCAATATGCGCTCCACCCTTATGGGCAAAGGCGCTCTCCCCAACATATGGCTGGCGGTGATTATGGAATTCATTGGCAACCTCGGAGACGAACCTCGACAACTCCATAAGCGCCCTGAGACTATCCTCACAAAGAGATTCTTTGCCAAGTTTTATCACAACATTGGGAATCGAGGTACAGAGGTTGTCATTCCCGCACCGCTCGCCGATACCGTTTATCGTTCCCTGCACCTGAACCGCGCCATGTATCACACCTACAAGCGTATTGGCTGAACTCAGTCCGGCATCGTTGTGACAGTGTATACCGAAAGGAATGGTCATCTCTTTCCTCACACGGTCACATGCTTTTGCTATATCATCTGGAATCATTCCGCCATTCGTGTCACAGAGAACAATTATTTCCGCGCCGCCGTTCTCAGCCGCTTTCAGTGTTTTAAGTGCATATTCTTCA
>JBHPFF010000077.1:0-13368 GCA_042572165.1 Candidatus Latescibacterota bacterium
TGCTGACTGATACCAACGGACAGTTCATCACTATTCCACAGGATTGCCCGGACGATGCCGACTTCGATGTGGCCCAGACGCCTCCGGTCATCGATTTCGGTATAATTCAGGGCTTTGATCCCTGGTACCTGCCCTTGCTACCGGGTGCGAGTTACAGCGGCTGGGGGGATGTGACAAAGGGGCCGGACGGCTGTTTTTATTTCTCTATCGGTAACCACATGTCTTATGGTGGTAATGCCTACATCGTCAAATATAATCCCGCTACAAAGTCCCAGAGCATCGTTGTCGACCTCAAAAAGACCGTCGGTTACTCCGACAAGGATTACGGGGATGGTAAAATCCACGGCGATCCCGATGTCGGACCCGGTGGTGATATGTGGCTGCTCTCCTATTTTGGCCCAATGCCGACGAAGGAGGAGCTCGACACTGTGTACCGTGGAAGCTGGCTCATACGGCACAATATTTTCAGCGGCGAGACCGAGTGCCTAGGCATTCCTCTCGAAGGGGAAAGCTGGTCCTACCACGGTTATGACTGGGAACGCGGCCTCCTGTTCGGCATCGGTTCGGTTAAAAACCATGTGATCGTCTATGACACGAGGGAACGTCGGATGCTCTACGGCGGCACTCCTCCCGATAGCATCTCCTGGTACGAGCGCGGGGTGCTCGTCGACCGCGATACCGGCATCATTTACTCCACCGACTCGAAGATGTATCCAGGGAAAGGTCTTTTCGACAGGTACCGCGGTGACCAGCGCTATGTAAAATACGAGCGCCGGAACAACATCTTCACCAGGATGAACGCAGCTCCACCGCCAAATCCCGTGACTGGAACCATCACAGCGATGCGTGCACACACGAAAGTAAAGGACAATAACGGTGCGTACTGGTGTTTCGATGTCACTGGCGCCATTTTCACCTTTTATCCCGCCGAAGACCGTACGGAATCTATCGGCATCAACTGGGGAGAGAAGGGCGCTTATACAGCAAACATGTGTTTCAGCCCAAGAAAACGTTATATTTACTATCTCCCCGGTGCGGATGGCAGCACGAAGAAATACGGTGCACCGGTTGTCCAATACGATACCCAAACGAACCGCAAGAAAATCATCGCGTTCCTCGGGGATTTTTATCTCGACAAATACGGTTATAAACTCGACCAGACCTACGGGGTTGAACTCGATGAAAAAGGCGAGTCACTGTGCTTCTACATGAGCGGGAGATTCACGACAAAGGAATTGAATTACGGGTACAGACGGCCGTCGATATTCATGGTTCACATTCCCGAGTCCGAGCGTGTGGAGTGACGTGAATCATCGGAGAGAAAGCCACCGATGGTCACCTTTTATGATGTTTAGGGTAAAAACAGCCACGGATTACTTAAAATTTATAGAATAAAAGAACACTTTTACCCTCTCCCGGTCTGGTACGACAATATCCAGCCGGGAGATATCGTTTAAATAGTGACCACCTGACTGCCAGAAGGAATCTGCTGGATTCTGTGTAGAAAAAATAAAAAAATCTCGAAGGTGATTTGTGCAGTTTTATGTATAATTATTCACTCTATAAGAACTCGTTTTTCGCGTTTCGAAATTCTCCAGAAAAATATTTACAACTAATCTCTTGACAATATCTAACGGTTAGATAAATTATTATCTTATAATCAACGACTAACAAAATGAGAAAGCAAGGAAAGGACAAAGACATGCCAATCACACGTCGTGAACTTTTAGGGATACCTTTAACTTTTGCATTGGCTGGAATGAGTAAAGATGTAATAGCAGAGGAACGGAAAAAGGTTGCCACCATTATCACCGAATACCGGCCTAAATCCCATGCGGATGTGATTGTAGGGCGAATGCTCAATGGTTACTATTACAAAGGCAAGCAGTTTAATCCCCGCTTTAAGGTTGTCTCCATGTACACTGACCAAGTTCCCGATAATGACATGAGTCGAGAACAAGCAGCCAAACACAATGTTCCTATCTACAAAACGATTGCAGAAGCGCTCACAATGGGAGGCAAAGATCTCGCAGTAGAAGGTGTAGTGATCGTCGGAGAGCACGGCAATTACCCCTGGAATGAAAAAGGTCAGCACCTATATCCTCGCTATGAGTTCTTTCAGCAAGTTGTTGATGTATTCCGCGAAACAGGAAAGTCTGCTCCGGTTTTCACTGATAAGCACTTTTCGTATGATTGGGATAAGGCGAAATGGATGTACGATCAGTCCCGGAAAATGGGATTTCTATTGATGGCCGGATCATCACTACCGTTGACCCGCGCCCCCGAACAGGAATTTGAAAAAGAAACACCGATAGAAAAAGCTGTCGTTACATGGCAGGGTACTCAAAAAGGCGCTAAAGACAGTTATGGTTTTCATGCACTGGAAAGGTTGCAGAGTATAGTAGAGCGCCGCAAGGGTGGCGAGACTGGAATTGCAGCTGTTCAATGTTTTGAAGGAAATCCTGTATGGGCATGGACGGACGCAAACCCGTGGGCGGGACGATTGCTTAATGCAGTTGTAAATAGTCCGAAGAGCACGTCGGGTTCATTACATGATATTGTCACGGATCCAATTCTTTTTATACTTGAGTATCGTGATGGATTCCAGGCTGCTGTGTATCGTATGAATAGACTTAAGAGTTCAAGATCATTCGCTGCCTACGTACGAGGGAAAAGCGACCCAGTCTTTGAACCGAATCCTGAAGGTGTTACATCACCTATTGCGGTTCCTGAGCAACTAAGAAGCCGTTATCCGTACAATCACTTCAGTGCCCAGGTCTACTTTATCGAGCAGATGATATTGCATAACTTACCACCTAATCCGGTGGAGCGAACCCTGCTAACTACGGGAGCTCTGGCTGCATTATTTGATTCTTCTTATCAGAATGGACGCAATGTTGAAAAAGGACGCCGTGTTGAAACACCGCATCTGAAGATTACTTATCGGATATCGTAATAGTCTATCTTCAATCCGGGGATTATGTCACCTATCGGCTAAGATTTAAGGATATAGAATGAGAAGTGAGTTGTTAAGTTAAGACAATCGTTCTAAAGATTCGCATTTTTATGAAGTTTATCACTTTACACAAAACCAATCGGGATAGATTTTTCTTGCCATGGCTTCACCTGCTTCAGTTAAAGGTGTATATACCCCAAAATCCTGTATTTGGATTCCCAAATAACGGGATCCTTCATGGAATAATAAACGTGCAAAACCCTTGCGTCGATATTTTTTGTTAACCGATATAAAATTAACAAATCTTGTGGGAAGACTATCCATACGCTCCCCAAGACCATTTTGTTTCCAGCTGTATTTCCAATGAGCAATCCCTTTACTAATGACAATTATTCCCGCAATTCGGTTTAGATGCTACAGAAGAAACACATGTTCATCATATTCGGTTTTCTGTTTTTTGGCCCAATAGGGAGGGAAGTCGTATTCTGTTTCACGATTGGTAACAACCGAAGCCTTTTCTGCCATTCTTTTCTTGACCATAGAAGATAAATCATTTACTACGGTAATCAGGCACCCACATCCAGCACTAAACCATCTCTTAAGTCAGGGGGTAAAGTGGGCCAC
Organism: Candidatus Latescibacterota bacterium; assembly: GCA_042572165.1. Lineage (GTDB taxonomy): Bacteria > Latescibacterota > Latescibacteria > Latescibacterales > Latescibacteraceae > JBHPFF01. The sequence continues at coordinate 3,581 of JBHPFF010000077.1, forward strand.
ATTGTTCTGACGGGGTACATTGACGTTGAACAATTTGGCATCGGAGAGGACTCGAATTTAAGATTTTATATTGTGCAAAGAATTAAATAAGTTGATATTTATTATAGTATCAAGCATTTTTATAATATATTCATTCAAATAATGTTTCTTATTATTTCATGATGTTCGCGTGATAGAACTCGATTTTTAGCCTAAATAAATTTGATATGGGAAATATTGGGTAAAATATATTTTTTTAGAGGAGTATAAAAATATGAACGATATATCAGAAAAAGATAAAAACCAAACACATGTTATTTCTCGGAGGAACTTTATAAAAGAAGTCTCTGCCACCGCTGCTGCCGGAGCAATAGGGATCGCAGAGATTAATTGCGCAGGCTACAGGGACAAAATGAAATATGTTACACTCGGACGGACAGGGATTAAGGTCTCCCAGTTTTTGGGCGATCGAATGTCCGATAGAAAAATGTATGAAATAGCAATAGCTTCAGGAGTCAACTACTGGCACAAAATTGGTCATTGGGTAGATCCCGCACCGTATGATCTTTTCCGTAAGCTCGACCGTGATTCATTTTATTGTGACACCACAGTAGGAAGTCTTGATAAGGAAAATGCCATTGAAATTTTCGAGCGCTGTCTGAAACAGACTGGTCTCGAATGTATTGACGGATTTAAGATCCATTCTCAATACAGAAATGCTGAAGATATCAAAACAAAAACGGGGGCAATTCAGGCATTCGAACATCTTAAAAAGCAGGGCAAAACCCGGTTTCTTATGATGTCCCAACATATCAACATTTCGGAAGTTTTTGAAGCGGCGGTTGAGAGTGAAATATTCGATGTCATCCAGATACCGGTCAATCCCACTGTTCCCAGGGACTATTTCACCAAGGAAGTATTTCTACAGAAAGCTGACCAGGATGAGTATTTGGCTATTATAAAAAAAGCGGCGGACAAAGGTATAGCTATAACAGCCATGAAAGTATTTTTATACGGTCAGAAATACTGGGATGAAATTCCCGATCTCGAAGAACGGGTAAAAGATTATCTGCCCGATAACAAGAGCATTGCCACTGCTCTCATTCACTGGGCACTAAATATCCCCGGCGTGGTCGCTTATGGTAGCATGCTTTATTCATTCGAGGAGCTTCAGGAAAACTTAGAAGCGATTGGCGGGAAATTAACAGAACTGGAAGATGAGGGGCTAAAAAGATTCAGTACGGCAATCGGTGGTTATGTCTGCCGTATGTGCGGAGCCTGTGAAAGAGCAAACCCTGGCGGTGTTGCAGTTTCCGATATTCTGCGTTTCTCAGGATACTTCATCGGACACGGACAGCCTGCCTTGGCAAGATCACTTTATGCCGCTCTTCCAAAATCAGCTCGAATGAATGCAGTGAAAAATCTTGAGTCATATGAGAAAGCCTGTCCTTATGGTATTCCTGTGGCGAAATTACTTAGAAAGGCCCAACGGCTACTAACATAAAATGCATACCGTCAGCAACTTTGGTAGTTTTAGCCTCAAAATTTAAATCACACTACCAATTTTATTAACTGCTTATTTTTCCTTTTACGGCCGAGATAACCAGATAAGCGATTTTACTATTACCCTCTTCCCCTGATAAGCGGAATATCGGCGTATTCACACAATTCCGAGAGAATCGTATGCAGCCGATTTTTGCACGCTTCAGTCTTAATTTTATCAGCTTCGGCAAGTGCCGCTTTTGGTGGCCCCATCCTGAACCCGCGAACTTCCATGGCTGCCTTGAATCCAAGCGGAAATGGAATGCTGAACATATTGCGGATCGTAAGACAAATTGCGAACTGTAAATTCCTGGCAGTATCGTAATCTCCTGAGAGAGTTGCGTTGTAAATCTTTACGAGAATTTCAGGGAAAATCGTCGCGGATCCGACCATGGCTCCCTTGCCGCCGACCATTGTTGCAGGAAAAATAATTTCCTCACGGCCGGCAAGGACATTTACCTCCGAACCAACGAGACGGATTTTATCCATGAAGTGAATCAGGTCAACGACACTGCCGGAAGAATCTTTCATTCCGACAACGTTGGGTATCATGGAAACACGCTTGACAAGATCATAAGAGAGAGGAGTGGAAAACAAAGGAATATTATACATAACTATCGACATATCGGGAACCGCCTCGGCAAGCATTTCGTAATGACGTTCGATTATTTCCTGCGTGACCGTATAATAATATGGCGGTGAACAGACAATACCCTCACAACCGATTTCACGGGCATATTTTGCAAATTCAATTGACTGCTCGATATGGCTGGCGGTGACACCAGCGAGGACAGGGACGCGCCCTTTCGAAGCATTTTTAACTACGGACATGAGGTGGCAGGCCTCATCGGGATTCATGTGGACAAATTCCCCCACGCTCGAAATAGCGAAAAGCATTTTGCAGCCGCTGTTTATACAGAAATCAACAATATCACCCATAACCTCTTCGTTGATGGAACCATCTTCATCAAAAGCGGTTAACATTGCAGGTGCTATTCCTTCAGGTTTATAAAACATCTTTTATCCTCCTGAAATAATCATATAATTAATAATATATTATGCAAAATCCAGGGAAACTCCAGGTGTAACTTATAATTGAGTACCAGGCAAAGATAATTTGAAATAATCTTATCCGAATAGTTTATATAATAGATTTGAAAAATAATCTTTTATATTAGTAATGTCAAGTAACTTCACTTACAAAATTCTTGACAGTCAATATCCAAAATACTATTTTAAAAGAACATGGATTAGGGGAATAAATTGCATAAAAAAAATACTACAAAAATCGATTTAACAAAAAATCTTAAGTTGTATTATGCCGCAGTTGCGGTCATTCTACTCGGTTATGTCCTCCTTGCTATTAGCGATGCAAATAGTGTAACATCGTTAACCCTCGGTCCAATAGTTTTAGTTCTGGGCTATCTTGTAGTAATGCCGATAGCGCTTTTAACCGGAGTTCACAAAAAAGACAGTGATCCGGATTCGTCTGAGAAAAAAAATAGCATTTCATCCTGACAGTACATTGTGGGCGATTAGCTCAGCTGGTATAGAGTGCCTCCCTTACAAGGAGGATGTCGCTGGTTCGAATCCAGCATCGCCCACCATTTAATAATAAGCTACGAAATATGAGCATTAAACACTGCTCATTTTTTATTTTTCATTCATGGAGAAGGTAAAAAACATGAAACATTTCAACAGATTAACCAGTACCATGCGCTCATCGGGCATACAGGAAATTTTCGAGTTGAGCCAGAATATTAAAGGCTGTATCCACCTTGAGGTCGGGCAACCTGATTTCAGAACGCCTGAAAATATCCTGGAAGCAGCATCTCAGGCAGCTAAAGATGGGTTTACCCGTTATACAGCTGCTGCGGGCATTTACGAGCTTCGTGAAGCAATTGCCGAAAAAGTTTCCAAAAAGAACGGTTTCAAAACAGAAGCCAAAAACGTGGTGGTTTCTCCGGGTGCCGTATGCAGTATTATAAGCTCGCTTCTCGCCGTTGCAGAGCCGGGGGATGAGATTCTTATTCCCGATCCCGCCTGGCCTAATTACATAATGCAAATGGCCTGCATAGGGTGTACTGGTGTTCGGTATCACCTTGATCCGTCACTGGGATTTCAACCGGATTTCGATTATCTGGAAAATCTGGTAACTCCGAAAACGAAAGCAATGATCATTAACACTCCCGGCAATCCAACTGGTGCTGTATTATCCCGGGAGACAATCCAAAAGATCGTGGAATTTACCAAAAAGCACGATCTCTTTCTCATATCAGATGAAGTTTATGAAGAAATTATATTCGGTGGTGAGCATACCTCGGTTGGCTGTTATAATGACGATGGACGTATCGCGACAGTCTTCGGATTTTCAAAAACCTATGCAATTCCCGGTCTCCGTCTGGGGTATGTCGTCTGTGAAGAAAAAATGGCAAGCATAATTGAAAAGATTCAGACGCCCGTTGTTTCCTGCCCTACATCGATTTCACAGAAAGCATGTCTTGAGGCACTGAAAGGACCCCAGGAACCTGTTTATGAAATGGTGAAAGTATACAAGGAACGCCGTGATGCGGTAATTGAGATTCTGAAGAAAAACGATCTCTGGCTCTATACACCCAACGGAGCATTTTACATTCTGATAGATATATCGAAAACCGGCATGAGTTCGACCGATTTCGCCTTTGAACTTCTCAGGGGGAAAAAGGTCGCTGTGGCACCGGGAGATACGTTCGGTGAAACGACAAAATCCTTCGTACGGATTTCATTCACCCTTGATACCGAGAAACTTGTTGAGGGTGTTAACATCCTCTGCGACAGGATTAATGCGGGGCGTTCCTGAAAAGGTTTAATAACAAATGATTCCATAAACAATACAGCATTTGCTAATTTATTGTACAAACAATACAAATAGTATTATAACAAGCTGTATTTACAGTGTTTAAACTCATTCAAAAGTATCCCTTATTGCCTCGATCATCGCCACGATATTCTTAACAGGTGTATAAGGTTGTATGTTGTGTACGGCGTTAAAAACGAAACCACCGCCTTTATTGAAAATACGAATTCGCCCGGTGACCTCGTTATACACCTCTTCCGGTGTGCCGAAAGGCAGTGTGCTCTGAGTTTCCACGCCGCCACCCCAGAACGTTATCCTGTCCCCGAAATCTTCCTTTAGTCCCTGAGATTCCATACCTGCAGCCGAGGTCTGCACGGGACTTATAATATCGAAACCTGCATCGATAATATCGTCGAGAAGCGGCCTGATACCTCCACAGCAATGCATGAATACCTTCCATGTTGTGTTCTGGTGAATCCAGTCGCACATCCGTTTATTGAACGGCTTGATCATTTCACGGTAAAAAACAGGGGATAATAGTGGACCCCGTTGTGAACCGTAATCAGCGCCTGTTATCTTTATTACATCGATATGATTTCCCGCCGCCTCTTTAACCTTGGCGAGATTTTTCATGGCGATTTCGCATTCCCCGGCAAATACATCATAGATATAGTTTTTTCTCATGGAAAACGACATGTACCATTCGGAAGTATCACGTATTCCCTTGGGATCTTTAAGCTCCGGGGCGGTAGTATTGGCAACATCACCGAAAGAGGCTCCGGTGAAACCGTAGACGATGGCGCGATCGGTATTGTTATAAAGATATTCCGACTGTTTCCTTAAATGGTCAAGGGTCTCTTCTGAATAGGGACCGAACTCTTCAAGGTTATCCTCAACATTGAGATTGTTATCATCAATAGGATGCTGCCGTATGATTGAATCGAAATAAAATCCACCCTTTGGCATGACAGCGCTCGGCGGTACTGATCTGTCACCCTGAGGGTACATATAAATATTGCCGTGTTTGTCGGATTCGGTATTGAAAAGTCCCGGAACAAGCACCTTTGCACCGTCGAAAGTAGTCCATGGTTTCCAGTCTTTGTTGGCAAAGCCAAAAGCATTTAACGGATTGTAAATACAGGTAGTATCAACATACATTTTTTCTCTCAAATCATCTTTTATCTCCCCAAGCATCTGATAGGGTTCTATTACTTTCACCCTTTCATCGGGACTATCCAGTCCATATACCTGTCTCAGGTTATAAACCGTCCCGACTGCAATGCCTGTTTCGAATGTACCCCCGAAATCGACCGGCACTCTGTCAGGCTGCTGATGATTTATTGCGGCTCTTATCCGTTCACGTGATGTCATTTTCTTTTCCTTAAAAGTGATTATAAGTTTCGCCAATATAATACTTCATAGAAAGCCTCCGGTCAAGAGGGATCGTTATAATATCAGAAAATCCCGGAGTAAACTTATAAAAAATTTAAGTACATTGTACAAAAATATCCAAATCAGATTGCAAACACAATCAATGGAATCTATATTCTATAAATGAGCGTTTCAAAAAGTCAAGTAAAGTGGATGTGTGAGTGATTTTTAGAGCTAAAGAGAAGGTTGGAAAAATGACAAGATGCATCAAAATTATGACGATACCGCTTTTTTTAATCTTCTGCTTTTTTACCAGGTGCGGTAAAGGTGGTGATGATCCTGATGTCTCCCGGCAAAAAGACACTTTCCCAAAGGCTACAGGTTTTCAGGCAAAAGATACCTGGAAGATTCTTACGACCGGTAGAACACTCGATGATTGGATTATTGAAAAATCCGGCTCATGGGAAATTGAAAATGGCACGCTTGCAGCTTTAAGCGGTGGTTTTATCTGGACAAAGGAACAAACAGGCAACTTCATATTGGATTGTGAATTCAAGATTAATCCCAGGGGCAACAGCGGCATATTTATCCGTACAGGGAATATCAATGATCCTGTACAGACCGGTATCGAGATACAGATTCTGGATTCAACAGACAAAAATAATCCGGATAAACACGACTGCGGAGCAGTATATGATCTTCTCGAACCTGCAACCAATGCGGTAAAATCTGCCGGTGAATGGAACCACATTATCATCACCTGTAATAATAATCTCATTACCGTTGTTTTGAACGGAGTTCTGGTTATCGGCATGAATATCGATGAATGGATTACTCCCGAAAGGAATCCTGACGGCACCAGGAACAAATTCATAAGAGCAATAAAAGATTTCCCCCGGGAAGGACATATCGGTTTCCAGGGTTATGGTGATCCTGTGTGGTTTCGCAATATTAAAATAAAAGAATTGTAATCTGATTTGTTCTATCGAAATTTTTAAAAAACATATTTAACCCGTATTCCCCATATAAAACTCAAAAATAGCTTTCATAATATGTCATAACATATTATTATATAATAAATAACATACGCTTATAACTGACAAATTCTGGTCGCCCGGAGGGTAAAAGCATGAAAGTTGTTTTGGTGGAGGTATCAAGCTTGAATTTCTTGGTACAAAGGTGTCATCTAACGGTGGACTTCTTGCGCATCGTGACCTTTGATGATGCTCTTGGATTATTCGACTATTTCGAAGGAAAAAACCTTGTTTCAATTGTACGAATATCATAATTTAAACTTGTTGTCAGAATAATTCGGAGTTATTAGCTCTCTTGAATTTGATATGGGGAATGTCGGTTAAATTATATCCATGCAGCTAACAATCGCATAAAATCGACCAAAGAGTGTTGTTTCAAATGAGTTTTATTCTGGTGCGTTCACAAAAATTTAAATTAAAAGTTCAGTGCGTATAAGCCCTTTGGCAGCTTATACGATGGTCGTTAGGTAGAAAAGGAAAAAGGTAAATTAAAAGGATGAGAATTAGAAACAATTTTCGTCGGAAGATAGAACGGCTATTATCCTTTGCAGATATTGAAATTGGTGGAGATCGGCCTTGTGATATCACAGTCCATAATGAGAGATTTTATGCAAGAGTGATGGCAGGGGGTTCGTTGGGGCTGGGCGAGTCATATATGGATGGATGGTGGGACTGTGGCAGACTTGATGAATTCTTTTATAAAATTTTCTGTGCTCAGGTAGAAACTAAAATTAAGTTATGGAGGGATTTTTTCAGGATTTTCAAGGCAAAGCTGTTCAACCCACAGAAGCTTTCCCGTGCTTTTCACATCGGGGAGCATCACTACGATATTGGCAACGATCTGTTCCGACACATGCTTGGGAAGTATTTAGTATACAGCTGCGGCTACTGGAAGGATGCATCCAGTCTGGATGAAGCGCAGGAAGCCAAGCTGGACCTGGTTTGCCAGAAATTAGGGTTGCAGCCGGGAATGCAAGTTCTGGATATTGGCTGCGGTTGGGGTGGAGCTATTAAATTCATCGCTGAACATTATCAAGCTAAAGTTTTGGGTATTACCGTTTCAAAAGAGCAGGTGAAGTTCGGAAAAGATCTTTGCAAAGGACTTCCGGTTGAGATTCGGTTACAGGATTACCGCAGTTTGAAGGGAAGATTTGACAGGATTTTTTCTCTGGGCATGTTTGAACACGTTGGTTATAAGAATTACGTTAACTTTATGGGTGTTGTCAATCGCTGCTTGGAGGATGATGGACTCTTCCTGCTACATACCATTGGTGGCAATTTTTCTGATGTTAGGATTGATCCCTGGATTGAGCGTTATATTTTCCCAAATTTCTTGTTGCCGTCAGCTAAGCAGATATGTGCTTCTATAAAAGGATTGTTCGTTATTGAAGATTGGCATAATTTTGGTGCTGATTACGATAAGACTCTTATGCAGTGGTTTTATAATTTTGATAATAATTGGGATACACTTAAGAAAAACTACGACGACAAATTTTATCGAATGTGGAAATATTATCTTCTGGTCTGCGCTGGATCTTTCCGGGCCAGAAAAAATTATCTGTGGCAAATAGTTCTTTCACCAAAAGGGTTTCAAGGTGAGTATCGTTCTGTACGATGAAATACTGGTTTAAGAATCATTTTCTCATGAATTTCAGGTATATAGAATAGACACAAGAAATTGTATGAAAATTGTTTTTTGTAGTAGGAAATTTTCTTAGAGATAAAAAATGTTAGAAAACAATAGTAAATAAGATCACCTAACTACCTGTTCTCATTGTCATCATTATTTATCATAATTTTCTCCTCAAATACTCCCGTTTTACTTTTGTGGAATTATTATTAGATAGTGTAGGATTTTTTCTTCAAAAAATCATTAAATATCCATTTAACCGGCTCGAATCGATTAACCTGCCTGTTCTGGCGGCACTGGCTCTAATCGGACTGATGGTGCCGGACGACATTATTGTGCTTGCGGCTGCTGTGAAGAGGCTCAAACGGTCGCGGATGATTTTGGACTGAGAAAATTAAGACGTTGAAATTATAATTTAATTTTTGTCACTCGTTATTCGTAAATCTCAAATCCCTTCTCGACATCATTTCTTTAAGTATTTAACGGAGAGTATTAGTTTCAATCTTCCAATGAATCTTCCGGCTCCTCACCCTGTTCAGCTAAAATAAACCTGCTGATGATACGGTTGAAGTCACTCCACGTTTTCCCATCGGCACGGGTTTTATCGACAATCCTGCCAATGGCGTTCAGCTTGGAATCCAGTTCGTCGGCATAGTACAGGGCAAATCCCTCGGGAGTCATCGGCTCCACCGGTGAGTTGAACTCCTTATGCCCCTGGTGTGAAAGCATAAGGTGGCTGAGAAGCATCCTGAGGCGTGCGGGAAAACCGTTGATCCTGTCACACATATTCCTGACAAACCGCTCACCGATAACGATGTGACCCTCAAGTCTCCCCTCATCTGTGAACTCGATAATCCTGGTGGCGGAATATTCCCTGATCTTGCCAATATCATGAATAAGAGCCGCGAGCACGAGGAGGTCCCTGTTCAATTCAGGGTGGTGCTGTGCGAGAAATTCACATATCTCGGTAACTCCCACGGAATGTTCAAGCAAACCTCCTATATAGGGATGATGCCATTTCATGCCCGCCGGGCTTTTAGTAAACTCCCGCAATAACTGCGGATTGTCAAAGATAAGTTTCCCCAACTGTAAAAGATGCGGATCTCTGATACTGTCAACAAGCGACTGAACGCGCTCCGATAATGCTTCTATATCCTTGGGCGTTGATGGAATAAACGAATCCGGTTCGTATTCTCCCTCACGAGCGAGACGTATTTTATCAATGCGAACCTGGGGTTTCTCCCGGTAAGTCCCCAAAAAACCCCTGATTTTTACCACATCACCCTTTGTAAACTGCCCTCTCAGCTCACGGGCGTTGTCCCAGACAACACCGGGAAGACTGCTGGTTTTGTCCGACAGTTTACAAAGGGTGATGTGGTAAAAATCAGGGGTTTTT
>JBHPFF010000078.1:0-13320 GCA_042572165.1 Candidatus Latescibacterota bacterium
CTTATTCATGAAAGAAGAGGGGATTATGGATCGACGTTCTTTTATAAAAAAACCAGGAATCGCCACAGCAGGTATGCCGTTCATGTTGAACTTTATGCCCGAAGACCTCTGGGCAAAGATTCCATCGGGAATTAAAATTACCGGATTAAAAACCTTCCTGGTAGGACATAAGACTTATGTAAAGGTCTATACAAACAAGGGTGTGACTGGTTTAGGTTCAGGATCTATCACCGGTCTGGAAATTTCTGTCGATGCCGCTATAAGAGACCGTGAACGTATCATTGTGGGCGAAGACCCGACGAACATCGAATTCCTGTGGCAGGCGATATTTCGCTGGCCCCGGTCGCGCGGTGGTGCGGTGTCGAACACCGCTATCAGCGCAATCGAGATCGCACTCTGGGATATATTGGGGAAACTGTTGGATGTCCCGATTTACAAACTTTTGGGCGGTGCAGCGCGCGACAGTGTCCGGGTGTACGTCCATATTGGCGGTAAAGACCTTGACCGGATAGCCGAACAGGTCCGCAGGCGCAAGGAAGAGGGTTTAACCTGTGTCAGGACCGGAATCAACTGGTCAATTCCCTGGGAAAAAGTAAACCGGCCATGGAATTTGAAACTGGGAATAGATATCATTCGGACAATGCGTGAAGCCGGAGGTGATGATATTGACATTATTGATGATGCACACAATCTGATGACACCGCCGATGGTGTTGGAATACCTTGATGCAATTGAGCAATATCGCCTTATGTTTATCGAGGATCCAGTAACACCAGAGAATATGGCTGGTTTGAAATGGCTGCAGGCACACACGAATGTGCCGATCGCTATTGGTGAAAGTAACTATACCAAATTCGGTTACTTCAGGGATATTATCTTCAATCACCTCGCCAATTATGTGCGACCGGATGTTATAAACTGCGGTGGGATTTCAGAAGCAAAAAAAATCTGCGCAATGGCTGAATCGAATTTTATAGATGCCTGTCTTCATGGTAACGGGGGACCAGTGCGAGACCTTGCCTCGACCCATGTTTCGGTCAGTACGCCTAACTGCGTCATGCAGGAATCTCGCGGTTCCGCTGGAGGATGGATGCTTGACCTTTTTAACGGCGATAATCTTGTAGTCAAGGACGGTTATGCGCAATTGCCGGAGAAGCCAGGGTTGGGCTGCGATTTGAACGAGGATGTGGCAAAGAAACATCCGTATGAACCTGGTAGCCTGCCGCACCCGAGATATCCAGACGGATCGGTGAGCGACTGGTAAAAATTCTGTTACACTAAAGTAAGCTGATAAATGTAAGGCTGTTAAAAGGTGTCTTGAGAGTTTTTTCTCTCAAGACACTCTAATCAAATGACCTTGCCCGGAAAAGTTGATACAGGTTATATGTCAGGATCATGTCCGGGGAAATTAATATCTGGATTGTTAGTGAATTCGGCTTTAATATTTTTTTTGCACCAAGTTTTTTCAGGTATTATAATGATTGATTCGAGATGACAACCATGAATAAAGATAAAGAGATTAAAAAGCCGGACCGGGAATTACTCGTAAAAATGTATCGCAATATCCGCACCATCCGGCTGTTTGAGGAAACCGGAATGGAACTCTACCGAAATGGATACATACGCGGATATTTTCACCTTTACATTGGTGAGGAGGGAATCGCTTCCGGAGCATGCGGGGCAATTCGGCCCGATGATTATATTGTTTCCACCCATCGCGGGCATGGACACTACATCGCAAAGGGTGCTGAACTTAATAAGATAATGGCTGAGTTATTTGGAAAAAAGGCGGGTTATGCCCACGGTCGCAGCGGCTCAATGCATATTGCGGACATGTCCACCGGTATTGTCGGGGGGAATGGTATTGTAGGCGGAGGCATACCGCTCGCTGTAGGTGTCGGCATGGGGATCAGGCAGGAACAATCAGACCGTGTGGTCTTATGTTTTTTCGGTGACGGTGCCGCTAACTGCGGAACATTTGCCGAATCATTGAACCTTGCGGCAATATACCGCCTGCCGGTTATTTTTATCCTCGAAAACAACTTCTATGCCGCAACAACACATGTGACCGAGACATCCCTGTGCGAAAAACTTTCCGACCGTGGAACAGGTTACGGTGTCGAGTCAAAAACAGTTTTTGGAAATGATCCCCTCGAAGTTTATCATGTTGTCAGCGAGGCAGTTGAAAAGTCCCGTAGAGGTCACGGCCCCACATTCATAGAAGCCATGACCTACCGGTTTTACGGTCATCATGTCAATGACCCGGGAACATATATGCCTGGTGATGTCACGAAAGAATGGAAATCCCGCGATCCTCTTGATATCATGATCCAGCACCTGAGGGATAACGGCATCGACGATTCTGTGATAGCCCACATCGATAATGAAATTCAGAAGGCGATCGACGCGGCGGTGGCATTTGCCAAACAGTCCCCTGAACCGTGTGTAGATGAATTTAAAAAGGAAATAAGCTATTACGATATTTAAAGGATTTTTCATGAATTTTATTAATCGATTGTCAGTAGAGGCAATCCTTACGGTTGCCCAAACACGAAGAGCCGCGCAGCGCAATGAAAATGTATTTATAATATTGATAGAGGCAAACCCTACCACTACTGGCAATATGTATATAATAAGAAAAAGTAAAAATTTGTGAACAATGCAGGTTAAAAAGAGTGATATGCGACTCTTTTAGTAACCCGTATTTTATCTATTACCAAATAACATCATATTGACTTTTTAAGGAGTGTTAGTGGTACGAAAAATTACCTACCGTGAAGCCCTGAACGAAGCATTGAGAGAAGAGATGCTGTATGACGAGCGAGTTTTTGTTCTGGGCATTGGTGTAGCTAAGCGCGGCGGTTCATTCGGAGTCACAAAGGATCTGCTCGCTCAGTTCGGAAATGAACGTGTGTTTGATACGCCCATTTCTGAGGCATCCTATACCGGCCTTGCGATAGGTGCGGCGATACAGGGGAAACGTCCTGTCGTTGAGATTACTTTTATAGATTTTACCACACTTGCCCTGGATATGATGATTAACCAGGCTGCGAAATTCCATTTTATTACCGGCGGCGAGGGTAATGTTCCGATGGTGCTTCGTACGCAGGGAGGTTCGGGCAAAGGTCTTGCGACACAGCACAGCCAGTCTCTCGAAATCCTGTTTTATCACATTCCGGGATTGAAGGTTGTTATGCCCTCCACACCATATGATGCCAAGGGTCTCCTGAAAACAGCCATACGTGACGATGACCCCGTTGTATTTATTGAGCACAAATGCCTTTACGAAACAGAAGGTGAGGTTCCAGAGGAAGAATATACGATCCCGTTCGGAATCGCATCGAAACGCCGGGATGGTTCCGATTGTACCATCGTCAGTTATTCCCTTATGGCAATTAAAAGCATTGAAGCTGCCGAAAGGCTTGCCGGTGAGGGGATATCATGTGATGTACTGGATTTGCGGACGCTCGTACCGATGGACCGTGAAGCGATTCGTGCCTCCGTTGCAAAAACCGGACGGCTTGTCATTGTCAATGAAGCTGTGAAACGGGGCTCGGTTGCATCTGATATAGCTGCATGGGTAGCGGAAAATATGTTTGACGAATTGAAAGCCCGGATAACAAGAGTTTCGGGAAAGATTGCCCCTATTCCTTACAGCGCCGAATTAGAACGATTCTCCGTACCTGATGTTAACGACATTACAGATGCGGTTAAATCCGTTGTGGGAAGTTGATTTTCCAGTAATATTTAAGTAATTCAGTTCCGGTGATTTATACACTCATTCCCCATATTAAACTCGAGAAGTGCTTTTCAAGTATGCCATAAAGTTTTATTATACAACAAATAATACATAACAATACAAATAATAATTATTCTTAAAAGGGAGGCTTTACAATGTTTATGGTCAAAAAATCTGATGTTCTCACTGTACTGGTTATTTTGGCTGTCTTTTGTTTCATGGATTGCGGAAAGCAGAGAGCAGTAAAAGATGATACCGGAAAGGAAGAAAAACGTGCCGATTATGGCGATGTGTATTACAGTGAATCCATACGTGTTATCAAGGAAATGTGGGAGCAGGAAAAAGATACCATCGATGCCATGACCACCAGGATAGCCAATACATTGCGCGCCGGAAGAACGGTTGTCTGGGATTGTACTGCGGGTCATTCCAATATAATGGAAGTTGACCCGATGCTTCCATGTCTCCCCAAGGGCGGCATGATTTCGGCAATGGAGTTCAGCGGTCAGAAAGAAACAATAAACAAGCTCCAAAAAGGAGATATGCTCATCACCAATTTCATTAACGAACAGACTGTAGCTGCCCATGAACGCGGAGTTTATGTCATAGGGGTAACAAACAGCTATTTCAGATGTTCAAAGTTCTCGGAACAGGATAATCTCGACCATAAACCTAATTACAATGACCTGGAGCTTGAGGATATTTCCGATGAGGTGTTCGATTCCCATGTGCCCGGCCAAATCGGGCTGGTAAGCATGCCTTATATTCCTGAGATGAAAGTGGGCGCCGGAGTCGGGAATTTTATGATCGCCCTCTATTGGCTTGTTAATTCCGAAGTGGCAAACAAAATGGTTAAAGGACCGGATGCACCGCCGCTGGAATATGCGTCACAATACTATGATACGCTGATGAAGAGGCTCGACAGCATTTTAAAAAAACAACGCAGCAGTATCTGGTCTACTGCGGAAGAAGTCGCCGTAAAGGTTGGCAACGGTGCCCACATGTGGGTAGATTCCTCTCCCCGCAGTGTATGGTGTGATGCCTCGGGAGCATCCATGGGGCTTGTTTTTACCAACCGCTGGCCAAAAAACCAGATGAAGAAAGGCGATGTAATTTTCATTGCTGATGTATCCGACAGCACGAATTCAAAAATGGTTCAGGAAGCGAAAATAGCAAAAGAAAAGGGACTGTATATAATCGCAGCAGGCCCCTCTAATCAAACGGAACTGAAAGCCCTTGCCGATGTGTATTTCGACAATTTGAGCCCCGAGGGGTATGGCCTCTTTGAAATTGAAGGTCACTCAAATAAAATCTCACTGGTCGGTTCACTTATAAACAGTATGGTTTACGGAGTATTCTCAGTGCAGATGGTAGATGAAATGTGCCAGCGCGAGTGGTACCCTAAATACTATATGTCTTACAACTGGGGAGGCGCATCCGGAGGATACTTCCAATGGCTTGGATGGAGTGTGAACAGGGCCGGATATTAATCCTGAACCGTTATATGCAACTCAAAGTTCCGATTCTGACCTTATAGGTGATACGGCTTGTGTCCTGGCGAAAACCGCTGAAGCTGTCTATCACAAAGTGATATTCACACACCGTTTGCTAAACGGTTGGACATAACTGTTTATACGGTAGAATCAGTCGTTTTTGGAAATAACTTCTTTTATGAGCCGGGTTTCGCCGTGCTTTAGAATCCAGAAACGTTCTCTGTCGAGATTATGCTTTTCTACCTCTCCTATTAAAACCCGTGGTGCTATATCGGGAGGATCAGACCGAAGATTAGAACCTTCAAGAAGCTTACCCCTAAATAATACTTCAAACAAATAAAAGAGTTTCTTCCCCCCTTTTTTTATTTACGGACCAATACCGAAATCCTCAGAAGCCACTGGTAACGCACCACGGTTGAAAAGCGACTCTTTCTGTGCGCGGTAGGTGATGTCAAGCAAGGGAGTTTCAATCCTTCTGCCCTCATCGAGCTTGCGGCCGTTGTAATAGGACGAGTTCATCAATGCTGCCAGTGCGCCGGTGGTCAGAAGTGTCCGCTCGACCGGATATGAGGGCTTGCCGGTGATTATCAGTTCTTCGATGTAATGGACAAAACTGCTGAAATGGCCGTAAGGCCTGCCGAGCTGTTTCCTGAACTGTGTGGAGACCAGTTCATTCTTGCCACTGATTTTAGCGGCAAATGCCCTTGACGACAAATGTCCGTTAAGTCTGTATAATGCTGCCTGGAGGCCATCACGATACTCAAGCAAAAAAAGTATTGGGTGACTGACATTATCTCTTGGGGAACCCTTTTTGGCTTCCGGGCATCTAGCGATGGCCTCGTTAAGAAGCGGTTCCGCCCAGGGATTTGCATCTGTCCATTTCCAGACAGCAGCACCTTCCTTGCATTGCACTGCGGCGATTCCGGTCTCTCCGCCTTTTCGTCGCTCAACCATGCACTGCATCACCTCCATAGCATGAAAACCGTAAGATTCCTTTCCGCCGTGGAAAGTGACAACAGCTTTTTCTAACGGTGTTCCCAAATCCAGTTCAAGTTCGGGTATACGCCAGACCAGCGGAGCTGATGAGCCTGCCATCAAGGGGAAATTCAATTCATGCGACTGGTTATACATCCATTTCGCTTCATCCCAGTCAACAGAGAAATGCTTGTCGGTGAAAACAGGTGCCACACTGCCGGTCTCGCGGAAAACATCCATGATTTGCTTGTACAGCCACCAGCGAGGATAAAGATGCTGTTCCTTTAAGTTCCAATGATAATCGCCATGCTCGCCGACTAAAACTACACCATCGACTGCCAATTTCCCGGTTCCCATCGTGAGGGCATCACTAACCGTTGGATAGATGGGAACGTTGTATTGAGCAGCCTTAGCACGGCTCATATCATTATCAGGCACCCTGTCGGTATACATGGAAACAACCTCGACGCGGGGAGTTACATTCTTCCCGTAGTATGAGTAACCTTCAAGCATCTTCCCGACAAGAACTTCAGCATGTGAGTTACGGCGATATTCAGTAATAATAGCAGCAACTCTTTTACGATTTGCTGCATACCCCTCTCTAATCATACCAGTAAACGGAAGAGCTAAAGGCATCGCCAGCAATTTGCGTCGGGTAAACTTCGATTGTAATGAATACGACATGGTATTACCCTTTCGTTTTTATATTAAACGCTTATTAATTTAACTCCGCAAAGCCCACTAAATCACCCACTGTCAGTATTTTATCAGTACTGACAGGATCAGACCGAAGATTAGAACCTTCAAGAAGTTTACCCCAAATAATACTTCAGATAAATAAAAGAATTTCTTCCCCCCTTTTTTTATTTACGGACCAATACCGAAATCCTCAGAAGCCACGGGTACCGCACCACGGTTGAAAAGCGACTCTTTCTGTGCGCGGTAGGTGATGTCAAGCAAGGGAGTTTCAATCCTTCTGCCCTCATCGAGCTTGCGGCCGTTGTAATAGGACGAGTTCATCAATGCTGCCAGTGTGCCGGTGGTCAGAAGTGTTCGCTCGACCGGGTAGGAAGGCTTGCCGTTGATTATCAGTTCTTCAATGTAATGGACAAAACCGCCAAAATAGCCGTACGGTCTGCCGTTCTGGAGCCAGAACAGTGTGGAGACCGGCTCTTTCTTACCGCTGATGCTCGCGGCAAATCCTCTCCACGACAAATGCCCGCTAAGCCTGTATACGGCAGCCTTGAGACCATCACGATACTCGATCAGAAAGAGTACCGGGTGTCTGACATTATCTCGTGGGGAGCCATCCTTAACTTTCGGGCATCGCACCATAGCTTCGTTGAGAAGTTGTTCTGCCCAGGGGTTCGCATCAGTCCACTTCCAGACAGCATCACCCTCCTTGCATTGTACCGCGGCGATTCCGGTTTCACCTCCTCTGCGGCGCTCAACCATGCACTGCAGCGCTTCCAGTGCATGAAAACCGTAAGATTCCTTACCGCCATAGGTTGTGACAACTGCTTTTTCTATCGGTGTTTCCAAATCCAGTTCAAGTTCGGGTTTGCGCCAGGTTAGCGGAGTTGATGAACCGGCCATCAGTGGGAAATTTAATTCATGCGACTGGTCATACATCCATTTCGCTTCATCCCAGTCAACAGAGAAATGCTTGTCGCAGAAAACCGGGACAGCCCTGTCGGTCTCGCGGAAAACATCCATGATTTGCCTGTACAGCCACCAGCGAGGATAGAGATGCTGCTCCTTTAAGTTCCAATGATAATCTCCATGCTCGCCGACTAAAACTACACCATCCACCACCAATTTCTTGCTTCCCATCGTGAGGGCCTCACGAACCGTTTGATAGATGGGAACGTTGTATTGAGCAGCCTTAGCACGGCTCATATCGTTATCAGGTACCCTGTCGGTATACATGGAAACAACCTCGACGCGTGGAGTTATATTCTTACCGTAGTATGAGTAACCTTCAAGCATCCGTCCGACAATCATTTCAGCATGTGAGTTATGTCGATATTCTGTTATTATGGCAGCAACCTTTTTACGATTTGCTGCATTTCCCTCTCTTATCATACCGGTAAACGGAAGAGCTAACGGCATCGCCAGCAATTTGCGTCGGGTAAACTTTGATTGTAATGAATACGACATGGTATTACCCTTTCGGTTTTATATTATTTTGGACTATCCATTGAAAATTTTCTATTTACGTTGTCAGAGCCTTTGGTAATTCTGGTCCGAATTTAAGTAACACATTCGGCTTCACCTAACTAGCCAGAAAGAAGTTAAACAGTTGCAATCCTTTTACTGTGTACACCACCGCCGTGTCAGGCTGTAAGCGTCTGGCGGGCGGTCAGACCCGGTATTTTTTCAGCGCATCCTCATCCAGTTCAATTCCCAACCCGGGATCAATCGGAACAGTTGCATAGCCGTTCTCTACGGTAAAAGATTTACTCAGAAGGTCATCTTCCCTGATAAAATATCCTAAAACATCACTTGCTATGGTACAGTTAGGTGTAGCGGCAATGGCATGGATAAATGATGTATCCCGAACTCCCAGTTCACTCCCGGAACCATGCCATGTCTGAATCCCTGCCGCATCAGCAACAGCACATAACCGTACAAAATGACGCATGTGGCCGCCAAAATTAAAACAATCGCAAGCCCCTGCCTTGATACACTCTATGACCTTTGAGGGATCACCGGTGGTAATTGCAATGGGAATATTAACTTTCTCGCGGATACTGGCATACCAGTCCATACGAAGGGGAACAGGATCTTCGATAGCCTTAATATTGAATCTCTCTAATTGTTTCGCAAGAGGTAAAAATTCTTCCGGTGTTTCATAATGGCGATTTAAATCAACGGTTACATTAATTTCCGGGTCAACTTTCTCGATGGCGCGTAATTCTTCAATGATCGGATCTCCCGGGCGCCATTTAAATTTAAGAGATTGGTAACCCATATATTTACATCTGCGAGCAATTTTTTCCATATCCTGTCCATTCCATCGACCTGTCCAATAGGTTACCGCAACTTTATCCTGATATCTACCGCCAAGTAACTGGTATACCGGCACTCCCCATGTTTTGCCAATGAGGTCAAAAATGGCCATCTCAAACGCAGAACTGGTTGCTCCTTGAGGTAAACTAAGATTCGGATGGGCAAAATTGAGTGAAAAAATATCTCTTCCGGTGAGAAAACGTATATTTTCTTCTAAGGCCTTTTTATTATAGTTTCTTCCGGTTTCACCAAGACCGATAAAACCATTTTCTCCATAGATTTTCAGAATGGATTTATCTCCCTCCCAAAATCGTGATAAAGCATCAGGACCATATTCGGGACTGCACCACATTCCCGGTTTAATTGGTACTCGAAATTTAATTTTTTCTATATGGTTTATTATTAATTTAGCCTTTTCAGCACGTTTACCCTCGGCTTTTAACTTTGATGGGAGTCCCAGTCCTACACTTAATCCAAACATCCCACCGGTAATTTGTTTAAAAAAAAGTCTTCTTTTTTCAGAAACAAATTTGTTTTGATTCTCCATGTAATGACTCCTATCCTTATTGTGTCAATATTAAATAGTAATTTTGGGCTATCCGCTTGACTCCCGTATATACTATTATATTGTGCTTAGGGAACGCATTGAGTTATCGGTTAAGCCAATAATTATCAAGATCATGCAAAAAAGAGGCGTATGAAATTCAATCACCAGGGTTCATCTGTGACCGGTGGTCTTGACCCGCGGTTGTACAAGGATTCCTTCTGCGCAGTATAGGTAATATTCAGGTGAGGTGTTTTAATCAGGCGACCCTCATCAGAGTGCTGTCCGTTCTCATAGGATGAGTCCATTAAAGCGGCCAGAGCCCCTGTTGCCAGAAGAGTACGTTCCACCGGGTATGACGGTTTGCCGGTGATTATCATTTCTTCGATATAATGGACAAACGCGCTGGAGCCGACCTGCTTTCCGGGACGGAGACATATCCAGAACTCTGTGGAGTCCGGTTCACTTTTCCCACGCACCTCGGCAGCAAAGCCAGAGACTCCAATATCAAGACCGTTCAGGAGATAAACAGCCGCCTGGAAGCCATCGTTATAATTCAGTAAAAAGATTATCGGTCTCTTGACAATATCACGCGGGTTACCTGGCTTGCGTCCCGAGCACCGTGACAGAGCTTCATTAAGAAGGCGTCCGGCCCATGGGTTTGCATCTGTCCACTTCCACACGGGCATATTTTCCAGGCACTGTACGGAAGCGATTCCTGTCTCTCCTCCTTTACGGCGTTCTACCATACACTGCAATACATCCAGCGCATGAAAACCATGAGACTCCTTTCCGCCTCTGTACACAAGAACAGCTTTTTCTATAGGTGTTTCCAAATCAAATTCCAGAGGAGGATTGCGGTATTCAACCGGAACCGATGATCCAGCCATCAGTGGAAATCCCATTTCACGCGACTGGTCATACATCCATTTCGCTTCATTCCATTCGACAGAAAAATGCTTGTCGTTGAAAACAGGAACGGTACGACCAGTTTCGCGGAAAACATCAATAATCTGCTTGTAAAAATACCATCGTGGATAGAGCTTCTGCTCCTTTATATTCCAATGATAGTTTCCGTGCTCG
The DNA here is from genome assembly GCA_042572165.1 of Candidatus Latescibacterota bacterium. Classification (GTDB taxonomy): domain Bacteria; phylum Latescibacterota; class Latescibacteria; order Latescibacterales; family Latescibacteraceae; genus JBHPFF01. The sequence continues at coordinate 10,847 of JBHPFF010000078.1, forward strand.
CCAATTAACAGCACCCCATCCACTGCCAAATCCTCACCTCCTAAGGTGAGTGTTTCGCGAATCGTCGGGTATATCGTGAAACCATGTTTGGTGGATTTCTCGCGGCTCATATCATTCTCAGGCACCTGGTCAGTATACATGGAAACGACTTCAACTCTTGGATCACAGTGCTTACCGTAGTAAAAGTATCCATCCAGCAATCGTCCAACTATCCACTCTGAATGTGAACCCCAACGGTAATATACGGTGGTTACGACTGCGGCCTTTTTCAATTCCCCGGCTAGTACATTACCAGCCATCCCGGTCAGCGCTGACGCTAAGGGTATCCCTAACAGTTGACGTCGAGTGAGTGGGGAAAGATAATAAGAGGGATGAAAGTTGGTCATGTGTTTTCTACCTTTCATTCATTCTGCTCGTCCTGTCAGATTTATCTCTGGTGTGGGCACCTCGAATAACTAATAAATAGAACCTGAACAACTATAAAGGCAGAACTAAGGAGACAGAATCAAGCAGCGCTTTATGTTCAATTTTTACCGGACACTACTGAACTTTTTATGAATGGATAATAGCCTTTTTCTATGTTTCATGCAAGGGTATTTTCACCAAAACTCTTGACTTTGTATCCCTGAAATTGACACTGTCAGGGTGAAATGGGGTAGAATTTTTTTGAAGATTGCAAATCACGGGAAATGGGTAAGTATTAAGGTGCTGAATGTTAATAAGTCATGCACATAAAAAAGGGGATAAGAAAAGTACTTGATTCTATTAAATATTATAACTAATTTTTTAAACTACTATGTTATAATGCATGAAAAATGGTAAGATAATTACTAACACAAAGTCTCGCCAATATTCTCATGTAAAATTCGACCTACTATTATAGGTTTTTTTTCAATCGTATTGAAGGAGGTCTCATAATGTCAAAAAATACTCGTCGTAATTTTTTACGGTCAATGGCAGTTTCGGGTATGGCTGCTGGTGTTGTATCATCTAAAAATGCCATTGCCCAAAGTGATGCTCCCCTGAGTCCTTCTTATCTTAGTCCACAAGCTGATAAATACATCGACCCAAGAAAAGTTTTACTATATGAATGCACCCGTAAAGAGCTACGGGAAAGAATAAATTCAGGTCAACTCAAGGCCGCAATTATTCCAACAGGGTCTACTGAGCAGCATAATGAACACATGGCTATGATTATGGATGCTGCCGGTGCACTTCTGGTTTCTCAACATGCAGCATTAAAATTGTACCCGCAAGTCATAGTTACTACTCCTGTAGCTTTTGGTGTTTCACCATATTGGATGGCACGTCAGGGAACCATAACATTACGGGAAGAAATTTTTACTGGAATAGTTTATGATATCTGTTGCTGTATCAAAACACACGGTATCGATACGATTCTAATTGTGAACGGACACGGTGGGAACAGAGAACCCTTGAAAAAAGCAGTTCCTGATTACAGATTGAAGCTTGGGATTAATATAGAGTGGTGTCAATATACTGAAGCTGTGGCTGAAGAGCAGCAGGCTGCAATGGAAGGAAAGGAAAGTTTCTTAGACAGCACCGTCGAGGGCGAGCATGCCGGTGAAATTGAAACCTCGATTTGTCTGGCGGCTTTTCCGGAACGTGTACATCGAGTAACCTATGAAGGGATAGAACCTTATAAATGGAATACCGATAAAGCGGATCTCGATCGAGTCAGGTATTATACTCACGATGTGGATAAAACACCGGACTGGGATAAAGACAGTTTTGAAGACTCAAAGCTCGCGACAGAGGAAAAGGGGGAACTTATAATTGGTAAAGCCACCAACTGGATTGCAGATAAATTACTTAAAATGATGGGATGAGATTTAATAAACGAAATTCACTTGTGTCCGGTTAAATTTTTTGATAAGTATAAAATAATTGAGTATGGAACAGAAATCCTGTCAAAGCCATCGTTTTATCCACGACCTGAAACCGCCAGAGGCTTTAACAATAATCATAGGTTTTAAGCATCTCCGTGCTACTGCATTGGGTATGTAATCCCTCGTGACCTGGTATAGCAACGGCTCTTGTGTTGACCCGATGACAACCAGGTCATACTTCTCAGATTCTTCAAGAATAGCATTAACTATGTTTTGAGCAAAAACACTCCTGGTGTTAACACGATCAAGATTTATTTTAGACTGATTTTTTTGAAATTCCAAAAAGTTATCGAGGTCAAAATTTCTTTTATTAGTATTAACAGAAAATGCTACTATCTCGGCATCATCTTTCTCGGCTAAAATACTGGCAATTTCAAGGGCAAAAACACAATTGGGACCGCCTGCGGAGGGTACGAGGATACGTTTGAATTCACGATTGCCGCATTCTTTCAATATTACTACATCACAGGGTGATCGCTCTATAATGGCATCCACTGTGCTGCCCAGCCTGAATCCATAGGATGGCGGTTTACCGTGCCACCCCATTATCAGCATGTCAATTTT
>JBHPFF010000079.1:0-13260 GCA_042572165.1 Candidatus Latescibacterota bacterium
CTTTGAATATAGCCGCCTGATGGGGAGCTTTATACCCGGCGCCAGGAGCGGTTACATGAAAGGGAATGTGTTTTTAGGTACTCATCGCCTTTTATTTGACCAGTATCACGGGCTTTTCACCATTATACCGGTTCTTCTTATTTTTCCGGCTGGTCTAAGAAGCATGTGGCTTAAAGGGAAACCCAGGGAATCCCTTGTTCTCCTCGTATCAGTGGTCATCATGGCATTATTTGCCGCTTCAGGGCCCTATCCATTCACAGAATTCGGCCTCGGATCGCGTCACATGCTGCCAGTCATTCCCCTGATGATGGTGCCATGCGTGTTTTTTCTGAATGGGAAGCTGTTTTCCAGGTCTGTGGTGACCATTCTGGCTGTATATTCTTTCTATCATGCCGGTATCGGCTGGTTCACCGGCGGTGAGCCCGGCAATGGATTTTTCCTGGGCATATTGAACGAAGCCCAGTCCCGTGCGGTTATACTCGCCAGAAAAAACATGCTCCCAAAAAAAACGTTCATTTCTAAAAAGGATGTTGTCGATACCTACAAAAAAGCCCTGAAAGACGCTAATCTTATGAAACTGTTACAGACTTTGAATCCTGAGGTTCTGGAAAAAATAAGGGGGAACGAGCGTAATTTCATGTTGTTTCTCAGGGGGCAGAACAACCCGGAGGTATTCATAGAATCGGTTGATCCCAAACGGGGCATTACCATCAAGAGCTTTGTGTTTTCGTCTGGTGAAGAGGGAGAAAAGGGAGTTGAGACCGGCTCGGTAAGGGGGAAAAAGTGATGTAAAATGGAAAAATTTTTTCAATTATTTCAGAATAACACATTATTATCTGCCCTGAATTATCTTTCTTTCCCCACAATTTACAATAAATTCTAAGCATTTGTTCTTATTCGTCAAAATTACATCGTAATCTTTCATATAATATAACTTAATGAATTCTTACTCAGGAGTTCTGGCGGCTGGCAGAAAAGTGTACAACAGTACTGAAAGAGTGATTGATTTTACTTTGATAATTGTGAAAATTATAATATATTTTTTTTATTTTATAATATATTCTTTTTAGCACAATTCATTATATCTGAGACTTCCAATGGCGAAAAATTCAAACAGCAAATTAAAGAAGGGAAAAAGCCGCTTAAGGGAAATTCTCGGTATCCTTGTTATCTGCGGAGCACTTTTTCTTCTTGTGGCGCTTGTAACCCACGATCCGGGGGACTGGCCGAACTCTTCAATGGAATTTGGAGAACCGTCTCATAACAAAGCAGGACGGCTCGGAGCTGTATGTTCGCACTGGATGTTGAGCGTTTTAGGATTTACCAGTTATGCGGTACTTGCTCTGGCAATACTTGGCGGAGTTGTGATATTTCTTCACGAACGCCTCTTAACCCTATTAAAACCGGCTATTCTCTTTATCATTCTTGGTTTATTTCTCCCCCTTCTCGTGGCGTTGACAGTTGATATAGGATCAGACAATACACTGGCGATACCCGCTTTCAGTTATGGCGGAGTTCTCGGCGGGCTTCTTGCTAATCTCATGATCACAGGACTCGGCAGGCTCGGCGCTTATATCGTTTCCCTTGCTGCGGTTCTTGTGGCGCTTGTCTTTTCCACGAAACTCAAGCCCTCCACGATGGTTGATTTTATGATTGCCTGTGTTAAATGGATAGCCATGATTGTTGCTCGTGTGGCAAAGGTAACCGTGATCCGTAAGACCGCAACAAGACAACGTAAACCATCCACATACCCTCCTCAGAGCTCTCGAGTTGATACCATCACTGACGAGTATGAGGAACCGTTCCTTACTCCTGTTGAGGAAGAAGAACCTGTCGAACCTGCTCAACCGGCTGAGGAACCGACTATTAACTACAAAGAAAAACAGACACCATTACCGGGGAATAAATATGCTGAAACCAGTGCAGATTATGAAAGAAGGACAGCTTACTTAAAAGAAGATGAGAGTATTGGTGCTTTTCCGGGAGAGGAAGAGGAAACAGTACAGAGAGAATTTATCCTGCCTTCGATTGATCTGCTTGATGTCCCCGAGCACGATCCTCTGCCGGAAAGCCGTGAAGAAATGATAGAGAAATCCCGCCATATTGTCGAAAGCCTCAGGCATTTCAACATCGATGCAGAAGTTCGTCAGATCACACCCGGGCCTATTGTGACACGCTATGAGCTTACACTTGCTCCGGGTGTGAAAGTCGGGAGAGTGGTCAGCCTTTCCGATGACCTGGCGATGGCGCTCAAAGCGAAAGGACCTATCAGAATAATCGCTCCAATACCCGGCAAGGCAGCAATCGGTATCGAGGTGCCCAACAAAAAAAGAGCGACAGTCTATCTACGGGAGATAGTAGACTCGGAGACGTTTCTTACGGCGGATAAACTACTTGTTCTTGCCCTTGGGAAAAATACTGCGGGTGAACCGGTTATTGCCGACCTCGCGAAAATGCCCCACCTTCTCATCGCAGGTTCAACCGGTTCGGGCAAAAGCGTCTGTATTCACACCTTAATCGCCAGTATTCTCTTGAAAGCCCCGCCGGACATGGTTCGAGTACTCATGATCGATCCAAAAGTGGTTGAGCTGACCATTTACAATTCCATACCCCATCTGCTGACACCTGTAGTCATAGACCCGGGACGTGCCGCAGATGCCCTGAAATGGGCTGTCCGGGAAATGGAATCGCGATACCGTCAAATTGCATTTCTCGGTGTGCGCGATATCACTCAGTACAATGCCAAAATCGATACTATGGCCGAAGAAGAAAACAAAGAAATCCCGAAACCGTTACCTTTTATTATTATCATAATTGATGAATTCGCCGATCTAATGGTTGTCTCATCGGCCGAGATTGAAGAATCTATTGCAAGGCTCGCACAAATGGCTCGTGCTGTGGGTGTTCACCTTGTGCTTGCAACACAGCGTCCCTCTGCTGATGTCATCACTGGCATTATCAAAGCAAACTTTCCATCCCGCATTGCGTTTAAGGTTATGCAGGCATCCAACTCCCGGATCATTCTGGATCAGAACGGTGCCGACAAACTCCTGGGAATGGGTGACATGCTTTTTCTCCAGGTAGGTAAACCCGAACCTGTCCGACTGCATGGTGCATATATCTCAGGCGAAGAAAGCAACCGCCTTGTCGGTTTCGTCTCCTCGCAGCCCAGGCAGGGTATTGAAACGATTACTGAGGAAATATTCAAGGAGGAAGAAGCCTACGATGATAACGTTCTCGGCCTTCGCGACCCGTATACCCGTGACAGCCTTTTCTTCAAAGCGGCACGGCTTGTTGTGAGAAACAACCAGGGTTCGGTTAGCCTTTTACAGCGGCGGCTGAAAATCGGGTACGCCCGTGCGGCACGGCTTATTGACCAGCTTGAGCTTGCTAGTATCGTAAGCCCATATGACGGCTCAAAAGCCCGTGAGGTGCTTGTGGATAACCTGTACATTGACCAATTAGAAGCGGGAGAACTGTGAAAGTAAGTCAAAAAAGCGTAATCAGGTGTCTTTCCATAGCGTTTTTCGCCGTGAACTTTATTTTTGCCGGCGATGTTCACGGGGAAAGGATCGATGCCCGGAAAATCGTCAAGCGTGTCGGGGAAAATCTTGACAATATAAAAACATTCTCATGTACGTTTGAATTTATCCGCTATTCAAGAGAATCCGGCTATACACGCCGCAACACCGGCACGATCCAGATGAAAAAACCGTACCTGTTCCGCGTAGAGCGCCCCGATCACATCATTGTTGTAGACGGGGAAAAAGTATGGACGTATCTACCGAAAAACAAGCAGGCGCAGTTAAGCGATTTTGATGGTGAGGAAGATACATTTCCATCACCGTATTCAGTTTTCAGACGTTATGTAGATAAACGTGAAGCCCTTCCGGTAGGGAAAGAAGAGGTAAACGGCAGTGAATGCGATGTGATACACCTTCTCTCTCCGGACTCAAAAGATACCCGGGTCATCGTCTGGATTGATCTTTCACTTGACTTTCCGGTAAAAGCCGTTGAAGAAACACAGGCAGGTGACATGGTTACCCATGTTCTAAGCGATATAAAAATTAACGAAAAGATGGATGATGATATATTTACCTTTTCCCCTCCAAAGGGTATTTCGATCATAGATTTAAGGGAGTGATGAGTGAGAAGGGTCATTGAAACGAGTACCGGATTATTTTTCCTTCTATTCAGTACACTGAATACATGTGCTGATACAAAGCCTTACTGGGTATTCTTTTCTGACAGGGGACTAGTTGACATAGACAAAGCGGTTGCGGCTAAAATAGCCTCTCCATTCGAACCAAAAAACACGAGCCGCAGAGCGCGAATATTCGGACGGGCTCGTATTTTCGATGAAACAGACTTGCCGGTAAATCCAGAATACCTTTCCGAGGTAACAGCTATATCAGGCGAAATGCGTACGGTAACACGTTTTCTCAACGGTGTGTCGGTTGATCTTAATGCCGCAACCCTTGAAAAGGTGAGAATGCTCCCGTTCGTACGGGAAGTAAAACCTGTCATGGTGTTTGCCCGTCCCACTCAACCCGAACCACCCGTAGAAGTAGAATCTTACCGGGTAGAAAAAAGCACTAACTTACGTTACGGTAATTCGTTGGAACAGCTAAATATGATCGGAGTGGTAAAGCTTCATCAGATTGGATTTCTGGGCAGTGGAATCACCATAGCGGTACTTGACAGCGGTTTCGACAATCTGCAGCATACTGCTTTTGACAGCACCAGAATAATTTATAAACACGATTTTATTGAGGGTGACAGCGATCCCGGTGGTGACGGTCATGGTTCAGAGGTGTTGTCGGTAATGGCTGCCCTGGACAATGGGAATATGATAGGTTCCGCACCTTATGCCGCATATATGCTCGCCCGTACGGAGATTGTCGAGGGGAATGCTGAACTCCGCATCGAAGAAGACTACTGGGTTGCCGGTATTGAGTGGGCTGACAGCCTCGCGACGGATATTGTGAATTCATCCCTCGGTTATACTACTTTTGATGACGGAAGCGGCTACACCTATGCCGATCTCGATGGTGATACCGCTGTTACGACTATCGTTGCTGATATGGCTGCTGCTAAGGGAATCGTTGTTGTTACATCGGCTGGAAATGAAGGAACTACGGATTGGTACTATGTCACGACGCCTGCTGACGGTAACAATGTTATTGCCGTGGGTTCGATGGATCGTGACGAGAGTATATCCACGTTCAGTTCGCGCGGCCCGACCTATGACGGAAGGATAAAACCGGATTTCGTGGCACTCGGCGAAAACATTTTTGTGACTGATTCCTCGGGAGGGAATTTTTACAAGTTCGTAAATGGAACCTCGTTTGCTGCTCCCGCTGTGAGCGGAGCTGTTGCGCTTATCCTGGAAGCAAATCCCCTGTGGAGTCCCGAAGATGTCTATGAAGCCCTGAACGATACGGTAATTGATAAGGGTATAGCGGGGCCTGACTCGCTTTACGGTTACGGTTTGATTGATGCCATGGCTGCCTCTGGAGTTGAACCGCCTCCGGTCGCAATATCGGATTTCAGGATATATGATCCTTTCCCGCAGCCCATCACATTCAATCAAACTAACAGGAAACTCTATTTCCCAATGGATGTGCCTATCGAGGGTAGAACCCTGACAATAAAGATTTTCGCGTTTTCAGGAGAAAACGTACAAACGCTGGAAACTCCAGCTTTCAGCTCCGGTACCCTCCGGAATCCGGGTGATGCTCCGAGTTGGGACGGCACTAATTTTTCAGGTGAAAATGTTGCTCCCGGTGTTTATTATTATATGGTACGATTGTTCGGTTATGATTCTTACACAGGAAAAATCGTGGTTATGCGATGAAAAAAGAAAATGATGAAATGAGCGGATTTAATAAATTATGGGCTCCCTGGCGTATGGAGTATATCGAAGGTATAATCACAGAGGGCGAGGGCGACTGTATATTCTGTGAAAAACCATGTCAAAATGAAGATGAAAAAAACTTTATCGTTTATCGCGGCAAGACATGTTTCGTTATTCTCAATATTTTCCCATATAACAACGGCCATTTGATGGTTGTGCCCTACAAACACACTGCAGAAATGGTTCATCTTGATGCTGAAACGCGTCTCGAACTTATGGATACCGCCACAATAGTCATGGAAGCAGTAAAGAAAGTTATGAGACCCGATGGATTTAACCTCGGCATCAATTTTGGTCGAACCGCAGGCGCAGGCATTACCGGGCATCTCCATATACATGTTGTACCGCGATGGAACGGGGATACCAATTTTATGCCGGTTATCGGATGTACCAAGGTAATAAGTGAATCGCTTAAGGATACCTATTTGAAAATAAAAAATGAAATTGATGTTCTTATCAATAAAACATAAACAAGGTTAAAATCTTTTCCGACATAAAAATCGTTTGACTTATTTTATCAAATTTTCTATTATTTTAAATCTCCATTTTTTATTATAGGTTGTGTTATGGCTGCTGAAAAGGATAGATGGATTTCCATAATGATTGTCCCGGAAGACGGGGCAGGAATGAGGAAATGGCGTGTTACCTCACGAAAATATTCCTTTCTCAAAGCAACTTTTGTAGCCACCTGTATTTTCCTTTTTATCGGATTCATATCAATGATAGCTTTAGGTGTTATGTACTACAAGCTTTTAGAATACAAGACTTTTAATACACAACTTCTCGAAGCTACATCCCAACTTGAGACTATAGCTGCACGACTTGATAAATATAAGAATTTAGAACGTAATCTTAGGGCAATTTTGGGTAGTGACCTTAATCTTCCGGAACCAATACCTGATGAACCGCTGCTTACAAAAAGTACTGCGGCACCAGATCAAACAGTAACCGGATTAAATGAGATTGAACAGGCAATTGCTGATTTTGAGGCTAAAAATCGCAAAAGACCCACCATGTGGCCGGTTAATCCATGGCAAATAACACAGGGATTTGTCAACACCGGTGTAACCCAAAAGGACCATTATGGCATTGATATTCTTGCGCCCAGCAAGTCTATTGTTGTGGCGTCAGCCGATGGCAGGGTCACATTTGCGGGTAGAGATAAAAATCTGGGCCTTTTGGTTATTATCGACCACGAAAACGACTGGGTTACTAATTACGGGCACAATGCATCTTTGCTGGTCGAGAGCGGAGATAGTGTTAAAAAAGGTGAGCGGATAGCAGTTTTTGGGGGGGCTGACGGTGCAAGTACAGGCTCTCACCTTCATTTTGGTATGTTTTATAAAGGTCAGCCGAAAGATCCACTTGTTTTACTCGGTGAAAAGCAAAAGTTGAAAATCACAGGACTGATTAAGTAAAACATTAAAGAGAATAATAGACTTTTTCCAAAAGAAGTAAATAGTTTTAGGCTTTATCTTAGATGAGAGGGTAAGCCAACTTAATTAACCGAAGTAATATATTTAAAGTATCTGGGGGAAATTATGGCAAAAAATCACGAGCCGGAAGGCGCCATGAATACCATCGTTGGTAAGGGTACCAAGATTGAGGGTAGTATGGAAGTTGCTCAAAGTATTCGTATTGATGGCACCTTCAAAGGATCGCTTAAAGCAACTGATACATTGATAATTGGTGTAACCGGAGAACTGACTGATGTCACTTTAAAAGTCAAAAACGCTATTGTTGGCGGTACTATTAAAGGAAATATAACTGCATCAAACAAAGTGACACTCGAAAACACATCCAGGCTTGAGGGAGATTTGACCGCTAAACTTCTTATTATCGAAGAGGGCGCACTATTCACAGGCAATTGTAAAAGTGGTGAACAAAAAGCTGTCCCTGTCCCTTCTCTCAGGCAAAACGAAAGTATACGATCGATTCTTGACAAGACAAATTAATGCACAATGTATAGTATTATGGATGTGAAAAGCATATACCCGCTAAGTGCTTTTGTGAGAAAAATCCGGATAAGGGTGCTCGTTTCAGGAATTCTTCTTGCTTTGGTTCTTAAATTTTTGCTGTCAATGTCAATAGCTTTGGGATTTTTAGCCGGAGTTTTCGTAAGCTTGATTAATTTTCAGCTTATGGCTGTCGATGCGTATAAAATCTATGAAAAAGTCCCTAAAAAGGCACGTAAATTTATTATCGGCAGATATGCGGTTCGATATGCAATTATGTTCGGTTTTCTCGCACTCATTGCAACCTTTACCGATTTCAATGTTTTTGCTGCATTTCTCGGATTGATTTTTGTTCAGGTGAATCTTGTTGTTGAACAACTTATTTCATGGAAAAAGCATAGCAGATAAGATTCCTAAAGGTTAACAATAATGACGCTAAAAAAACTGCTTTTTTTAACAATAACAGTCATAATTCTTGAAATAATTATTCTCGTTGTATTCGGCGGTTTTGGTCCTGATGCAGAGAAAAAAGGTGTGGTATTGAAAGAAATCGGTTTTGTAAGATTTCTCAAGTATGAAATGGGCCTTGCTGATTTTCAGGATGTCAAGAGATGGAATCTCGACGGCACATCTCAGGGTGAACCGACTTTCTGGGCGGTCAACAAAGTCACGACGATAATGATGCTCATTGTAGATTGTATTCTTATTCTGGCTGCTTTTATGGCTACAAGGGTAATGAGGGATGTACCCGGGAGGCTTCAGAACGCATTCGAGATAGTTATTGAGTTATTCAGGAGTCTTGTCGTTCAAACGCTCGGCGAAAACGGGAAACGCCATATTCCCATGATCGGTTCTCTGTTCCTTTATCTGTGGATTGCAAACATAATTGGTATAATTCCTATGGCGGAAGAGCCTACACGGGATTTAAACGTGACAGTCGGTCATATGATAGCTGTAATATTCGTGGTTCATTTTGAGGCTATTCGCATAAAAGGCTTGAGTGCGTATTTAAAAGGTTATCTTGATCCGTTTTTCATTATGGCACCGTTGAACATTATAGGTGAACTCGCAAAAGGCGTGTCTCTGGCATTCCGTTTGTTTGGAAATATCCTCGGCGGTGCTATTATTGTTATGGTCATTTCATATCTTTTCAAATACACGCTGATTCAGGTAGGGTTAAATCTGTTTTTCAGTCTTTTCGTCGGCACTATTCAGGCATTTGTGTTTACCATGCTCGGAATGACATATATTGCAGTTGCCACTGCCAAGTAGAACACATTTTCATTAAGGTTATCATTATGGAGTGGATACTCATTTCAAAATATGCTGGTGCCTGTCTTGCTGTGGGTCTCGCCGCAATTGGAAGTGCATACGGTGAGGGATATACTGCCATGAAAGCTGCCGAGGCTATAGCCCGTCAACCCAAGGCCTCAAACGAAATAGTGCGCACCATGCTTATCACACAGGCTGTTGCCGAAACCCCCGGTATTTTTGGCCTTCTTATATCGATCATATTACTTTTTGTTGCATCGAGTGAGGGCGGAGCGTCGTTTGCAGCCAGTCTTATCTCAGCCGGTATCTGCATGGGTGTGGGTGCAATCGGAGCCGGTATTGGATCCGGTCAGGCAGGAGGCGCAGCTTGTGAATCAATCGGACGGCACCCGCGTCTTTCTTCCGGTATCCTGCTTACAACTCTTATAGGTCAGGCAATCGTCCAAACCGCATGTATTTTTGCGCTTGTGGTATCTATGCTTCTGTGCCTTATACCGCGTGAATCAGACAATCTTGCCATGATAGGCGCTATGCTTGGTGCCGGATGTGCGATGGGAATCGGTGCAATCGGTGGCGGTATTAGCTCTGGATATCCGGTGAAAATGGCAGTTTGGGGAATGTCGAGGAATTCTAATATCGGCGGAGTCCTCACTCGGACCATGCTCCTGGGACAGGCAGTTACCCATTCGGTTTCTATTTATTCAATGGTATTGGCATTTCTTTTTATATTTGTAGTTGGTCAAAAATGACAATCTTAGAATGAAAGGAGTTTTAAATGGCAATTGAAGGAATTGATTTGGTTGACATGGCACGGTATCTTGGCGCCGGTCTTTGTATGGGCATGGGGGCTCTTGGACCCGGTCTTGGTGAAGGTTACACCGCGGGAAAAGCATGTGAAGGTATTGCTCGATCTCCGGAACAGGCACCTGTTCTTACCAGAACAATGCTGGTAGGTCAGGCTGTATCAGAATCGACAGGTATTTATTCACTCGTCATCGCATTACTGCTTATCTTTGTTGTAGGTGGTCAATAGCAGCTTTATTGTTGTAACTGAGAAACCAAAAAAGTAATTTTAGAAACCAGAAAAAACATTCAAAAAATATTGATTTTAATGTTGAACGTGTATCCAACATAAATCCATGAAGACTTGTAACAGTTCCGGTTCCGGAGTGAGTAATTTGTGAATTCGGAGAACAAACCATGATCAGTATCAATGCAACATTTATTTTAACAATTCTCAATTTTATTGTCCTTGTCGCCGTACTGTCTGTAATATTATGGAAACCGATGTTGAAATTTCTGGATAAACGGGTACAGACGATTAACGATTCTCTTAAGCTTGCCGAAGAGAACAATAAGCGTTCGGAAGAAATTAAAGTCGAGTATGATAAGATGATCAAGGAAGCCCGCACCAAAGCTACTGAAATCATCGATAAAGCAATGTTAAACGCTTCTGACGAAAGCCGCGAGATCGTCTCACAGGCAAAAGGACAGGCACAGACAATAGTCGATTCCGCAAGGGATGAAATCCTCATAGAAGCCGAACGTATAAAACATGACCTTCGCAAAGAGATGGCTTCAATGACAGTTTCTCTTGCAAGTAAAGTGCTTGGCAGGGAGATAAAAGCAGCTGAACACAAGCTTTTGATTGATAAAAATCTCGATGTCATGGGTATATGATTGCACTTGCACTAAAACGTTAATCGAAAGTTTGTGCCGGGCAGATTGGTTGGGAAAAAAGAGGCAGGAAAGAGTTTAAGGTTCCAAACAAGTTCCTGCGATTGCTTGTTTCTCATTATTGAGCATGTGAGTCTCTAATGATAAAAAACAAATTAGTAGCAAAACGATATGTCAAGGCTTTTGCGCATGAGCATACCTACAAGAAAAAGATCGCTCGTCTGTCTGATGAATTGAAAGCTATTGTCAAGGCATTAGAATCAGATGATCATCTGGGTGAGTTTTTCAGAAGTCCGATTACTCCGCGGGATGTCAAGCTCAGGGTAGTTGATAACATAGCAAAACAGCTTGACCTGTCTTCCTATACCAGTTCGCTTCTTAGATTGCTTATAAGAAACAGGCGTATGGAATACCTGCCCTCAGTCGCTGAAGAACTACAGATGCTTTCCGATGAACTTAACGACCGTGTTCGGGTCACTATAACGACCGCTTATGAACCCTCGGCTCAAGAACTTGAAGATTTGTCGAAACGAATAAGCAAGTATTTCAAACGTAAGGTTCTGACTGAACGGCAAATAGAGCCGTCCATTATTGGTGGTTTTATTCTCGAAGGCGATGAAAAGGTGATTGACATGAGTATCAAGAGTCAGATCGAGAGGATTTTTTCAAAAATATGACACCGGGGATTGTGATTCACTGCCAGAAACGAAATATATGATTTTGTTATATATAAATTCTTTGAGACATGTAAAAAAAGTGTGATATCATAAACATATCAGAAAGATACAAAGGAACTGATAATGAATTTAAGACCTGAAGAAATAAGCTCTGTCTTACAGAAAGAAATAAGCGATTTTAGAGTTGAGATCGACGTCGAGGAAGTTGGGACTGTTATCCATGTGGGTGACGGTGTGGCAAGGGTGTACGGACTCAAGAACGCTGTATACTCAGAACTTATCGAGTTCCCCAACGGTGTTTTCGGTATGGCGCTCAACCTTGAAGAAGATAATGTCGGCTGCATTCTTTTCGGTTCCGATACGCTTTTGGAAGAAGGTGACCAGGCGAAAAGAACGGGATGTGTAATGTCAATTCCTGTGGGTGAGGGAATGCTCGGGCGTGTAGTCAATCCGCTCGGGCAGCCTATTGACGGTAAAGGCGATATAACCTCAAAAATCACCAAGCCTATCGACATCAAGGCGCCGGGAGTTATCCAGCGCCAGCCGGTGAAAGAACCCCTTCAAACAGGTCTTAAATCCATAGATTCGATGGTGCCTGTTGGCCGCGGCCAGCGCGAGCTTATCATCGGCGACCGCCAGACCGGCAAAACTGCTCTGGCAACCGATACCATCATCAACCAGAAGGATGCCGATGTAAACTGCATTTATGTAGCCATCGGGCAGAAATTATCCACAGTGGCAAAGGTTGTGGCGGCGCTGGAGGAAGCCGGTGCCATGGATTATACCATAGTGGTCGCCGCTCCTGCTTCTGAACCTGCCCCTATGCAGTACATTGCACCTTTTTCCGGAGCAACCATCGGTGAATATTTCCGCGACACCGGCAAACATGCTTTAATTGTGTATGACGACCTGTCAAAACATGCTGTGAGTTGGCGCCAGGTGGCATTGATCCTGAGACGTCCCCCCGGACGTGAGGCATACCCGGGTGATGTATTCTATTTACATTCGCGGCTTCTTGAGCGTGCCGCAAAGTTGAGTGATGAACTCGGTGGAGGTTCGTTGACGGCACTGCCTATAATCGAAACCCAGGCGGGTGATATTTCGGCATACATTCCCACCAATGTTATTTCGATTACCGATGGTCAGATTTATCTTGAATCTAACCTGTTTTATTCCGGGTTCCGCCCTGCTATTAACGCCGGTCTTTCTGTTTCACGTGTCGGCGGGAATGCACAAATCAAGGCCATGAAACAGGTCGCCGGGCAGTTGCGTCTTGATCTGGCACAATACAGGGAACTGGAAGCGTTTGCCAAGTTCGGTTCGGACCTTGACAAAACAACACAGGCGCAGCTTCGGCGCGGGCAAATCATGATGGAACTTCTGAAACAGGACCAGTATGCACCTATGCCTGTGGAGAAACAGGTTGTAGTGCTGTTCCTCGGTGTAAGGAATTTCCTTGATGATATCCCTGTCGAACAGACCCGGAGGTTTGAAACCGAATTTCTCAAGTTCATGGATGCCGAAGGCAGAGACATACTGGAGTCTATCAAGACAAAAAAAGAATTAACCGATGACATTATCGAATCGCTCGAAAAACTTATTGAGGAATTTAAATCCATCTTTGTAGTAAAATAGCGGAGACCTTGATGGCAACAATCAGGGAAATATGGCACCGTATCAATGCAGTAAAATCAACCCAGAAAATAACCAGAGCCATGCAGATGGTTGCAGCGGCAAAACTTCGCCGTGCCCAGGAAAATAT
>JBHPFF010000080.1:0-13197 GCA_042572165.1 Candidatus Latescibacterota bacterium
CAGTGAGTAATGGCAAGGTGATAAATATTGAAGGAGACTCCGACCATCCTATCAACGAGGGATCGCTCTGTAGTAAGGGCGGTGCTCTTTACCAGATAGCCAATAATGAAAGGAGACTTACTAAGGTCAAATATCGAGCCCCTGGAAGTGATACCTGGAAGGAAGTTTCCTGGAATTGGGCACTTAAGGAGATTGGCAAGAGGATCAAGAATACAAGAGATGAAACTTTCCAGACCAAAGATGATAAGGCTCGCACTGTGAATCGTACAGAGGCTATTGGCTGGCTGGGAAGCGCAGCTATTGATAACGAGGAGTGTTATTTGGCAGTTAAGTTAGCCCGGTCTTTAGGGTTAGTCTACTTTGAGCACCAGGCCCGGCTCTGCCATTCCTCTACCGTAGCCGCCTTAGCTGAATCATTTGGTCGAGGGGCAATGACCAATCACTTTATTGACATCGGAAACTCGGATTGTATCTTTATCATAGGCAGTAATGCAGCCGAGAACCATCCCATTTCTTTTAAATGGGTAACCAGGGCTATGGAGAAAGGCGCAAAACTTATCAGCGCCGATCCCCGTTTCACCAGGACCTCGTCAAAAGCTGATATATATGCTCAATTCCGTTCGGGCACAGATGTGGCTTTCATTGGGGGAATCATCAACTACTGCCTCCAGAATGAACTCTACAATAAAGAATATGTAGCTGAGTACACAAATGCACCCTTTCTGATTAATTCTAAGTTCGACTTCAAGGATGGACTCTTCTCAGGCTATGATTCACAAAATAGACTGTATGATAAATCCACCTGGCAATATCAGAAAGATGGAAAAGGAATACCGAGAGAGGATAAAACCTTACAGCATCCAAACTGCGTTTTCCAACTCCTTAAGAAACATTATTCTCGCTATGATGCAAATACAGTTTGTCAGATAACCGGAACTCCCGAGGATATTTATCTCAAGGTGGCCGAGACCTACTGTGCAACCGGCGAGCGAGGTAAGGCGGGAACGATTATGTATGCTATGGGTAGCACACAGCATACCAATGCTGCTCAGGGGATCCGCTCCTACGCTATACTCCAGCTTCTTTTGGGTAATATTGGAGTAGCTGGCGGAGGTGTAAATGCCTTGCGAGGTTGGTCAAATGTCCAAGGAGCAACCGATCACTGTGTCCTTTTCCATATTCTCCCCGGGTATCTGAAAACTCCAAGGGCAGAGGATAATAATCTAACAGCCTATCTTGATCACTGGGCTCCCAAGTCCGCTGATACCAAGAGTGTCAACTACTGGAAGTTCACACCTCGCTTTATGGTCAGCCAGCTTAAGGCCTTTTTCGGGGATAAGGCTACCAAGAAGAATGACTTCTGTTACAGTCATCTCCCCAAGATTAGCGGCAACTACTCTCACATCTCCATGTTTGAGTCTATGTACGAGGGAAATGTGAAAGGTTTGATCTGTATGGGTCAGAATCCGGCAGTAGCTGGTCCTAATGTAAGAATGGAGCGAAAGGCACTGGAGAACCTTGATTGGTTGGTATCTGTAGATTATTTTGAGAACGAGACTGCTGCTTTCTGGAAAGGGCCTGAGGCAGATGCGGCTAATATCAACACCGAGGTCTTTTTACTTCCGGCTGCCTGCTCGGTAGAAAAAGAGGGTTCGTTTACCAACAGTGGTCGCTGGAGCCAGTGGCGCTATAAAGCCGTTTCACCTCCAGGTGAGGCGAAGAGAGACCTTTGGATCATAGACAGAATTTTTAGGTCAGTCCGTTCTCTCTATGCCTACGAAGGAGGAGCATATCCAGATGCTATTCTGGATATGTCCTGGGATTACGGTGATGAACCATGTGTCCATAAGGTAGCTAAGGAGATAAACGGCTATGACCTTACAACAGGCAAACTCCTTCCCAGTTTCGGTAGCTTGAAAGATGACGGTTCTACTTCTTCCGGTAATTGGCTCTACAGTGGAAGCTACACTGAAAATGGAAACATGGCTGCGCGGCGTGGTTTAAACGATCCAACAGGGATAGGCCTTTATCCGGAATGGAGCTGGTGCTGGCCGGTGAATCGGAGAATCATATACAACCGCGCCTCTTGTGATACAAAAGGAATACCATGGGATCCGGAACATCCGGTAATTAAATGGACAGGCAGCCGCTGGATTGGCGATGTCCCGGACTACGGGCCCACTTCTCTGCCAGAGAATAACACAGGCGCCTTTATTATGAAACCCGAAGGCCATGCTCGCATATTCGGAATGAATATGGCTGACGGTCCATTCCCGGAGCACTACGAACCATTGGAAAGTCCGGTAAAGAATCTCCTTCATAGTACCCAGAACGATCCGGCGATCAAGCTCTGGCAGGGTGAAATGGACGCGATTGGAACTGCGGATAAGTTTCCTATTATTGCCACAACCTTCCGTCTGTCAGAGCACCATCAGGGAGGACCAATGACGCGTAATCTACCATGGCTGGCAGAATTAATGCCTGATATGTTTGTAGAAATGAGCAAAAGTTTGGCTAAGGCCAAGGGGATCAAGAATGGAGATAATGTGAAGATAGTTTCTGCTCGGGGTGAGATTGAGGCTATTTCCTGTGTCACTGATAGGTTTAAGCCCTTTAATCTTAATGGAAAGTTATATGAGCAGATAGGTCTGCCCTGGCACTGGGGATTTATGGGATTGGCCACAGGTCACAGCGCCAATGTTCTTACTCCTCATATCGGCGATGCTAATACCATGATTCCTGAGTACAAAGCATTCCTTTGCGATGTAAGAAAGATGGAGGTAGTCTAAATGATAGCTATGAAAGAAAAAGCGATGTTGCTCGATGTTTCCAAGTGCATAGGCTGCCGGGCATGTCAGGTTGCCTGTAAACAGTGGAATCAACTTCCTGCGGAGAAGACACACTTTACCGGCACCTACCAAAATCCACCTCGACCCTCGGCTAAGACATGGACTCTTATTAACTTCATTGAGCCGGAGGAGGGAGAGACCAGATGGCTCTTCCGTAAGCAGCAGTGTCTTCACTGCACTGATGCTAGCTGTGTTCTTGTCTGTCCCGCCGGAGCAACTAAGAGGCGAGAAGATGGGATTGTTGTCGTTGACCAAAGCATTTGCACTGGCTGCAAAAATTGTGTGCTGAGTTGTCCATTTGAGACACCCCAGTTCGATCCAGTCTCAGGTACAGTCAAGAAGTGTAACTTCTGCCTGGATCGGGTGATTAATGGTTTGGAGCCAGCTTGTGCTAAGGCCTGTCCCACGGGAGCCATTTCCTACGGTGAAAGAGAAGAAATACTCCGGATAACCAGGGAAAGGCAACAGGCTTTGACTGAAAAATATTCAGGGAATATTCCCCGTATCTATGGTGAGGAAGAGTTAGGCGGCTTAGGAGTGATGTATCTCCTGCCAGAGGAAGCTTCCCTGTATGGGCTTCCTGAAAGTCCCCGGGTGCCTACAGAAAATGTTGCCTTTAAATGGATTGCTGGAATAATTCCCGGAGCGGCTGTTCTTTATGGCCTCTGGCGACATTTCAAAGAAGATAATATTGTTGAAAGCATGAAATCTGACTCTGGAGGTGAATAACTATGGAACATGTTAGTTGGAGAATACTTGTTGCGTTTTATCTATTTTTGGCCGGTTTAGGAGCGGGTGCCTTGTTTCTGGCGGTTGCAGCCGATCTTTTCGGAAGAAAGCGGTATCAGAATATATCCAGGGTAGGAGCCCTTATTGCTCCCTGGCCAGTTATCTTTGGAGTACTTCTATTGGTTATTGATCTGGGCAATCCCTTACGATTTTGGGAACTTCTCATAAGGAAGGGGCCAGGTCTTCTTATGTTTAATCCTATTTCAGTGATGTCCATTGGGACTTGGCTTGTGACTATCTTTGTGATTCTTAGCCTGCTCTATGCTGTCTTGAGTATTGTTAGCTGGGTTTTTGATTTGGGTGATAAATTAAGGCGGGCGGTAGGGGTAGTAGCACTCCCTTTTGCACTTTTGGTTGCAGTTTATTCAGGCGTACTTTTAGCTGCTACACCTAATCTTTTGTGGAATTCTGTGTTTTTGCCGGCTGTTTTCAGCATGTCTGCCCTGTCTCTAGGCATAGGAGGTGTAGTTATTGTCTTAGCCCTTACCCATATTTACAAACGAAGTATAAAGATAGATCCCTCTATTCCTAAACTTGAGAAGATAAATAGCCAAGTAATTTTCTTAGAACTTGTAATAATCATCCTCTTCCTTTTAACTCGGATAGGATCTACACCTATGAAGATGATTATTGGTTCAGGATTTGGTCTTATCATGTGGATTGGGATAATTGGATTACTAGTTGTTCCCTTTATTTTTAGCATCAAGGGAGAAGCTAAGAGGCCTCAATCGTATCTGATTGTTTCTGCCTTAGAACTCATAGGTGGCTTTTGCCTGAGATATGTAATCCTGATAGGTGGGCAGATATAGATATTTTGTGTTAAAAAACGTTATTGCCTTTTTACCCAACAAGAACAATAGCATAAAAAGAGGTTATCATTGGTGAAGATTAAAAAAGATTTTTATGATTTAGCCCTTGCTCAGGTTGCTGAGTTAAAAACAGTAAAACCCGAGTTAAAAGAAATACTGGATTTCTATGAGCCTACTCTCAAGGCTCAGAGGCATGTGAAATTATCCTTTCAACCTGACTTAAGTGAATTTGATATTAAACTTTGCCATAAGAGAAACTCTAAAGGCCTGCCTTTTCTGAGATTAAAAGATATTCAGATAGACCAAGATTTGTTTAATGGGCTTTTTGAAGATATTGTTCAGATTATTCGAAGCAAAAGAAAAGAAGCAATACCAGTTACCATAAATGATTTTCCCTCGGATAAGAAATGCGTATTGCTTCTTCGTGGTCTTATGAAGAATAACACTATCTTAGAGAAGCTTTCATGTGAGATGGGCATTGATTTTAGTATATTTTATTTTCTCATCACTCAGGCTTTTTCTCCATTTTTTGAAAGTTATTCTCAAAAGCTAAGTGAGTTTGTTGACTCAAATTCCTGGCATAGAGGAGCTTGTCCAATATGCGGAAATGAGCCGCTGATAGCAAGATTAGAAAAAAAAACCGGGAAAAAGTGGTTGTTTTGTTCGCTTTGTCATTGCGAATGGTTATTTAGAAGGTTGGCCTGTGCTTTCTGTGGGAATAAGGATCAAGACTCTTTGCACTACTTCTACGTAGAATCTGCTGAGACTTATCGTGTTGATATATGTGATAAATGTAAGAGGTACATTAAGACGGTAGATGCTCGTAAGATTGAGCACGTAAAAAACCTATTTGTTGAGAACTTAGCTACTTTGGCTTTGGATATAGTTGCCAATAAAGAGGGTTTTTTGGGAGGAAATATTTCTCTGTTCAGAATAAAAGAAATTTAAAGTATTGCAGCAATAATCCTTTCTGGTGGAAATAGTAAAAAGAGTTTTTTGTGCTTAAATATTCTTTCAGATCGATCAAAAAACTATAATTGAGAGAGAAATTAAGGTATTATCGACCATTTTACTTAAATTATCTTCACCAATTCACCAGTGAAGTATAAACATCAAAAAGCAGATATAATTTTTTAATTTGATACTTTGCAAAGGTCCTTAATGCTACCTATCCGGATCTTACAATTTCGCAGTGTAAACATCATTTTATAGTTAGCTGTGAGTTTTCTTTTCTAAGTGCCTGTTTAATCTCTTATATGAAAGAGTTAATAGACCAATACTAATGTAATCATCCAAAACTTAACGGATTCCTGGAACTGTGCTCCGTCAAAACAATTCGGACCTATAAAAAGCTTACTGAGATAAGAAGAGAATAGGCAAGGGAATTTGGAAATTTATGAAATCAATGCAAGCAATAGACTATGATTATTCCTGAAAGGAGGTGAAGAACAGGGATAAAAAGTTTAGTTAAATTAATTAAAGGTTAGCAATATATCTAACAATCTATTTTAGTGAAAGGACGGTTAACAGATGAATAAGATGGTTTGGTTGGTAGTTGGAGTAATAGTATTTACTTTCTCTGCTGTGGAAAGAAGTTATGGAGTGGTTGCCGATGATGTAAATGTGAGTTTAACCGGATTCATCCAGAACCAGTATGAAAGTCATGAAAATGCAGATGATACATTTAAACTGCTCAGGGCAAGACCGAGAATTAAAGCAAGTTTGGGTGAACGTGTGAGTTTCTTTGTTCAGCTTGATTTAGCTTATGACAGGATTATGAATGATATCTGGGTGGAACTTAATTACAATGACTATGCAAAACTCAGGATAGGTCAATTTTTACTACCTTTTGGTAAGCAAACCCCGATAAATCCTTATAATTTATTGACCATTAATTATTCACAGGTTGTCAGTAAATTGTTTGGTGGCGGTGACCTGCGAGACGTCGGAATTATTATACATGGTAATTTTAGTGAAAGCAATATTGCTGTGTTAGATATGTTTAATTATTCAGTATCATGCGTTAATGGTGAGGGATCTGGTTCCGGCGTTTCAGAGCAGAACGAGCAGAAGGCTTTTCTCGGTCGAATTGGCGTCAAGCCCCTTAATGGGCTGGAGTTGGGTGCATCAGGTTATTCTGGTAAACGCGGTATAGCAAAGATTGAAAGAAATAGAATAGGTGTTGATTTCAGATTTGATTGGGAGAATCTTCTTATCCAGGGTGAGTATATACAGTCAACCGATGAAACTGATGCTACTTTGGCTCATACCGTGGAAGGTGGAGGGTATTTCGTAGAGGCTGGGTATAAGATAACTCCTCTGATTCAACCTATGCTCAAGTATGATGTATGGGATCCTGAAGTATCAGGTGCCAACGGAAGTCTCACTAAAATTGCTGTGGGTCTGAACTGGTATATTGATGATTTTACAAGACTTCAGGGAATGTATGAAATTAAATCTGAAGAAGAAAATGAGTTTGACAACAACTCATTATTAATACAATTAGGTATAGCATTTTAGGATCTTCTCCAAAAAGTTAGTGAAAAATTTACTTATGAAGAAGGGTGGATTTAGAAAAAAGATTCTCAATCCACCCTGCTGTGAAAAATTTAAAAATTTTTGAGCCCGTTCAATGTTTTAACTTATGCCTATCTTCTAAAGGTGTATTTTTTCACATCGATATGTCGAACTGTGCATAACCACGGAGAGAGACTATGGATAAAACTAATGATGAGATTGTAAGTGCAGTGCTGGAAAAAACGTTCAAGGAAGGGGAAAAGGTAAAACTTGCTTGCGCCGCGGCATTCACAGTTGCGGACCAATTCGGGGTCAATCTTTCGGAAATCGGAAGTATATGCAATGGCCGGAATATAAGGATATGCCACTGCCAACTGGGGTGTTTCAAGTGAAACCGGCAATATACGTAAAGTTTAAACTTTGGCTTTCAACGGAAAACCACGAGGGTGTTTTCGGCGACGGTAAGTGGCGTTTGCTTAAAGCTGTCGAGGAGGAAGGGTCTCTTAAAAGAGCCGCCGAATCTTTAGGAATTAGTTACAGGAAAGCATGGGGCGATTTAAAAAAGGCTGAAGAATGCCTGGGTGTCAGGTTTATCGAAAAAACGAGAGGAGGGCAAAGCGGAGGACATTCAACTCTTACTGAAGAAGGTAAACGATGGATAAAAGCGTATTCAGATTTACGAACGGATATAAAAAAGAATGCTGAAGAATCTTTCGACATATTTTTAAAAAAGACTTTCAAAAGAAGGAGATAACGAAAATACTAACATTTATTAGTTTCTTGAACTTAAGATTTGGACAGTAACTATTATTAGGAAAGGGGGAAAATGATAATTAGGTCACTAATTTCATTATTGTTAAATACTTTATTGACAGTAGTGATGTTTCACAGTACCGGTATAGTATACGCTGATGATACCAGGCCGAAAATAACCGGGTATATCAAGTCATCATTCACTAATATACCAGGCAATGATTATGACACAAGTGAGTTCAAAGTGCGCAACGCCCGAATTAAATTCGCAGGGAATATTTCATCCAGCACCGAATACTGTATCTTTTCCGATGCAGTGAGTGATGATGTTTTATTGGATGCATATATTACACAAAAAGTAACCTCCTCCCTGTCAGTAAAAGTTGGTCAATTCAAAACTCCATACAGTACTGAAAACCTCCGCGGAGGAAGTAAACTCGCTTTTATCAATCGTCCATACCTGCAAAAGGATGCTTCACCGAGCTTTCGTGACAAAGGGCTCCAGGTATCTTATAAAGTCAACATGTTCGATCTTCAAGTCGCTCTCATGAATGGATCCGGCCAGAACAAGGCGGAAACGAACAATAATAAAAGTATAGCGTACCGTGTTGTAGCTTATGTAATACCCCAGTTTCAGCTGTCAGGTAATTTTTACACCGGTAAGAACTACCCGGATGACAGTTTACGTGATGAGTTCATCAATATTGGTGCCAGCGGTACTACCGGCACTTGGGAGTATTCTAGTGAGTATGCTATGAAAAAACATGGGACTTTAACCGGTAGTTCTTTCTTTGCCTATGTAGCATACGACTGGGATACAACTCTTAAGCGTTTTCCTCTTCTCACTTCGGGGCTGAGAGCGGAGTTTTCTGACCCGAATACAAACATTGGTAATAATGCACGATCACGGTATACTATCGGATTGACTGCTCATTTCGGGAAAAAGTACCTCAACAGGGTTATGATAAACTACGAACGTTGTGATGATGAAACAGGGGAACCTGATGATGTTATCGGAATAGAATATATGGTAAAGTATTAATTGATAAGGTCTTATAATGAAAATGCTGATGAAGGTTTTATTTTTACTGATTGTTTTCCTGGGAGTCAGTCAGACATATCTAAGAGCTGGAGGGGAAAGTACCCCTTCCGGAGATTTGATCATCTTCCACGCCGGCAGCCTGGCAGTGCCCTTTAAGGAAATCTCGGAGAAGTTCAATCGGGAATATCCTGATGTCAGAATCCTCTGTGAATCGGCAGGCAGCCGGACATGCGCCCGTAAAATAAGTGATCTTGGAAGGCCATGCGATGTGATGGCCTCTGCTGATTATACGGTTATAAATGAATTACTTATTCCGGGACATGCGGACTGGAATCTCAAGTTTGCAAGCAATGAAATGACTATTGTCTATACGAATGCATCAAGAAGAGCAAATGAAATTAACAGGGATAACTGGTACGAGATACTGCTGGATGAAAATGTGATTTTTGGAAGATCCGATCCCAATACTGATCCCTGCGGCTATCGTGCTGTTTTTACGATAAAACTTGCCGAGGAATTTTACCGGCAGCCCGGGCTTGCGGAAAAGCTGATGAATAAGAATGTAAATTTTATACGCCCGAAGGAAGTAGATCTTCTTGCACTTCTTGAGACGCAAAACATTGACTATATCTTCTTATATCGCTCTGTTGCTCAGCAACATGGACTGAACTTTATCACACTGTCTGATGAAATCAATTTAAAAAACCCTGAATTGAGTGATTTTTATAAAAAAGCGAGTATTAAAGTCAGCGGGGAAAAACCCGGCACATTTATTGTCAAAACAGGAGCATCCATGGTATACGGTATCACGATTCCCAGGAACGCTCCTAATCCGATAGCAGCGTTAGAATTTGTAAAATTTCTCCTTGAAAAAGACAGCGGACTGGAAATCCTGGAAAGAAATGGTCAACCGTCCATGATTCCCTGCTACACCGACACTTACAACAGGTTGCCAGAGATTTTTAAAAAATATGCAGTCAAATAAGGAAATTCTTATACAGAGATTAAAAAAGCCTGATATGCTTGAACTTGTTTTTCTTGCAATGGGAGGCATGGTGCTACTATTTATCATTGCTCCCCTTGCCGGGATGTTTATAAAATGTTCTTCAGTGGATATTTTTGAGACGGCAAAAGATAATGCTGTTCAGAAAAGTATCTGGCTTACTCTCTGGACATCTATGGCAGGAACCCTTATTCTTTCATTTTTCGCCGTGCCCTTTTCTTATCTATTAGCGCGTAAAAACTTTCCATTAAAGCGTCTTATCACCGGAATTATTGATTTACCGGTTGTTATACCGCATTCAGCCGCCGGGATAGCAGTACTTGGCGTAATTTCCAGAAATAGTGTAATAGGGAAATTTGCTGAAAAAGCAGGTTTTTCATTTGTTGGAAGTCCGGCAGGAATAATTGTAGCAATGGCATTTGTGAGTCTTCCTTTTCTTATTAACGGTGCCAGGGATGGTTTCACGGCTGTTCCGGAGCGGCTTGAAAAAGCAGCCCTAACTCTCGGGGCATCACCTCTCAGAGTATTTTTTACAATATCCCTGCCGCTTGCATGGAGATCTGTGCTTTCAGGCTTTATCATGATGTGGGCAAGAGGATTAAGTGAATTCGGAGCGGTGATTATTGTTGCATATCAGCCTATGATTACACCGGTGCTTATTTATGAAAGATTCTCTTCATTCGGCATTAGATATGCACGGCCGGTTTCAGTGCTCTTTATCTTTGTTTGTCTGGTTATTTTTATTTTTTTAAGGCTTCTTTCAGAGAATAAAAATGCTCAAAGTTAGAAACATCACTAAAAAATTTGAAACATTTGTCCTGAAAAATATTTCCTTTGAAGTAAAACGCGGGGAATATTTTGTTCTTCTCGGTAAATCAGGCGTCGGAAAAACGATGCTTCTGGAGATTATTGCCGGGTTGCTTGAGCCGGATAGTGGAAACATCGGACTAAATGGACACGATATAACAAAAGAAAAGATTCAAAAGCGATATATCGGCATTGTTTACCAGGATCAAGCGATCTTTCCCCATTTAAGCGTTCATGAGAATATCGCTTACCCGCTTCGTAGCCGTGGAATAAAAAGGAAAGAGATAAACGCTCGTGTTGAACAACTTGCTGAGAAAACGGGGATTATATCTTTCCTCAACCGTAAACCTGAAACGCTTTCATGCGGACAGGTACAGCGTGTGGCTTTAGCCCGCACATTGGCCACTGAACCCAAATGTCTTCTGCTTGATGAGCCTATATCGTCCCTTGATATTGAAGCCAGATCAGAAATACGGGTGCTTCTCAGAAAGATCAACCGCTCAGGCCAGACTATGATCCATGTTACGCATGACTATGAAGAGGCCATTTCACTGGCAACTCGTATAGCAGTTATGGAAGATGGAAAAATTTCCCAGGTGGGAAGTCCTCATGAGATTTTTCAACATCCAAATTCTGAGTTTGTTGCAAAGTTTATTGGCATAAAAAATGTTTTTAAAGGGGAATTAAGAACTTCAGGCGATGAACTCGCTGAGTTTGTGACTGAGGGGATAAGATTTTTTATTCTTTCTGATGAAAGAAGCGGAACAGGATTCATGATCCTGCGGAATGAGGATATTACGGTCTCAAATATGAAGCCCTATTCAAGTGCGCGGAACACTTTTAAAGGCATCATCACTGATATAGAAATGAACCGGCTGAAAATTGAAGTCACTGTCGATATAGGCGTGGAAATGTCGGCTATGATAACAAGGGACTCTCTGGAAAAACTCGGCCTTCATTTAGGCAAGGCTGTCTGGATTAATTTCAAAGCAACTGCTGCTAAATACTTTGAGGAATGATATGATTGAACAACCGAATATGCTGATGATTGGTTCTGCCGGAAGAAACATCGGTAAAACTGAACTTGCATGCATGCTAATCAGGAAATTCAGTCCCCGGATTGATATTGTCGGAGTAAAGGTTACCGCTATTCAGGAAAAAGATGGGAAATGTCCCCGTGGAGGAGAGGGATGCGGCGTCTGCACATCTCTCACAGGGAACTATTGCATAACAGAGGAAAGAAGCGGCCCTCCCGGCAAGGATACGACAAAACTTCTGGAGGCCGGCGCTGAAAATGTTTACTGGCTCCGTGTATTGAAAGACCACCTTGAGGAAGGATTTGCCGCTTTAATGGAGAGCATTGGTGACAGAGCAATTTCAATTTGCGAGTCAAACAGCCTGCGTCAGATCGTGGAGCCGGGACTTTTCCTTGTGGTCAGAGGAAAGGATTCTCAAACTGTTAAAGCCTCCTGCAGGGATGTTATTGTATATGCTGACAGAATAGTACTTTCTGATATGTCGGATTTTGATATTGACATTGATGATATTGGGATCACAGGGGAAAGATGGTACATGAGATTACCCGCTACCGCTGTAATTCTGGCAGGAGGTAAAAGCAGTCGCATGGGACAGGACAAGAGTATTCTGCCGGTCAATGGAAAGCCGATAATAGAGCATATTTTCGAACAGGTCCGACCCTGTTTTGAGCAGGTATTAATCAGTTCGAATGACAGAGAAAAATTCGCCTTTCTCGGCGTTGATGTAATACCTGATAAAATACCCGGTCAGGGTCCCCTTATGGGCATTTTATCATCGCTGGAAGCTTCTACTCATGATCTTAATTTTGTGGTAGCCTGTGATGTGCCTACAATAAATCATGCGTTTATTATGAAGATGATCAGAGCGGCTGATGGTTATGATGGGGTCATTCCTGTAACAAAAGTCTCGAAGTATGAACCACTTTTTGGTATTTACCGAAAAAGTATGATTGATCCTGTTCGGAAAATAGTTAATGGCGGTGGACGCAAAATCGATGAGGTGTTTAGTGTATGTAAGATCAAATATATTGAGATAGCTGATGCCGAATGGTATAAGAACCTGAACACAATGGAAGAGTATAACACATATTGCGAGGACTCGTATGATACTTTTTGAAAAGGCCCTTCAAATTGTCCTGGATTCAGCCCGGGAGACCGGTATTGAAAATGTTGATATTGACCTTGCCCTGAACAGGATTTTAGCCCAGGATGTAATCTCCGACATGGATATGCCCCCATTTAATAAATCGGCTATGGACGGATATGCCTGCCGTAGAGAAGATATTCTGAACGAACTTGGCGTTGTCGAAACTATTCCTGCCGGATATGTCCCTCGAAAGAGCATCCATAAGAATGAGTGTGCAAAGATCATGACCGGCGCAATAGTTCCTCCCGGCGCCGATTGTGTTATAAAGGTTGAAGACACGGAAAATATCACCACAGACACCATTCGTTTTACCGTGAAAGCACTATCCAGAACTAATATCTGTAAAAGGGCGGAAAATATAAAAAAAGATGATATCGTGTTGCGCAAAGGGGAAATTTTAAAACCTCAGCATATTGCTATCCTCGCTATGGTTGGCTGTACAAC
>JBHPFF010000081.1:0-13075 GCA_042572165.1 Candidatus Latescibacterota bacterium
CTCTCTAATATTAGAGAGGGGACAGAGGGGTGAGTTATAGAAAAATAAGATAAATCATAACAAATCTTCATTTTTGCCAAACTTTAACAGGAATTATATGACAGTGATTGTATAAATTTTTTAATAATGTCATTTTACCTGACTGATTGTATCGTTTGCCTTGCAGGGCTCTTCGTGTCGTAGGGGCAGGGCTCGCCTCTGCCCGGTTTGCAGATATTCAGGGCAACCGCAAGGGTTGCCCCTACTGTGTAGTTTATTAATTTACCCCCGTGATACGCTTTCCTTTATAACAATTTCCGCTGCCTCGACGAGGTTATTTGCCTCGAAATCTCCCGGATCAAACCGGGTTTCCGAGCTGTCGGATCCCGGTCCTGAATTGATATGGATGGTACGGGTACCGGCACGTCTTCCCGCCTCGATATCGCGGAGGGAATCGCCGATAACGAACGTTTCTTCCAGGGGAATGTTGAAATCCTCTGCCGCCCTAAGGATCATACCGGGTTCGGGTTTGCGGCACGAACAGCCGTCCGATGTCTGGTGAGGGCAGTGGTAAATCCTGAGAATGTCACCGCCCGACCGTCGGATACCCTCTAGCATAAAAGCGTGAAGCTTTGCAAGGCCTTCTTCGGTTTGAAGGCCTCTTGCGATGCATGACTGGTTGGTGATGGTGATAATACCGAAACCTGCGTCGGTAAGGAGACGTATGCCCTCGATCACACCCTGCGCCCATTCCCACTGGTCAATAGTCGTGGTGAAATCGCCGCGCTCGACATTAATCACACCATCTCTGTCAAGGAAGACGAATCGACGTGGTAAGGAAGTTTCTTCTGTCATCTCAGAAATTGTCTTTAATCCGTTCGATAAGGGCGGTTGTCGACATGTTATTTACAACGGGAATAAGGATGACACTGCCGCCGTCAGATTCGACTATATCGTGCCCCACAACCTGTTCCCTCGTGTAATTCGCACCTTTAACAAGTACATCGGGACGAATACCGCTGATGAGTTCCAGGGGTGTATCCTCATCAAACAGAATGACATAATCCACACATTCAAGGGCGGCAAGGACGTGGCTCCGTTCTTCCTGGGGGATAATTGGACGGTTGTTTCCTTTTAACCTGTGCACTGACCGGTCGGTATTCAGTCCGACGATCAGAGCATCCCCAAGATCCCGGGCCTCTTTGAGATAGGTAATATGGCCGATATGGAGCAGGTCAAAACAGCCGTTGGTGAAAACAACTTTTTTCCCTGCTTTCTTAAGCTCCGCAGCACGTTCGATGATTGTCTTTTTGTCTACAATTTTTTCGGAAGCTGAGGGGCCGAATGCATAATCCATGATTTCCTCTGGAGTTGCAGTTGCTGTCCTGTGTTTGCCGACCACGATTCCTGAAGCAATAGTGGCAACAGAGCAGGCATCGGCAAGCGGCGCTCCGGCTGACACAGCCGCTGCAATCACAGCAACAACAGTGTCACCGGCACCGGTAACATCGTACACCTCACGCGCCTTCGTATGAATGTGTGTGGCAGGTCCATCCTTTTCAACGAGCAGCATGCCGTTTGAGCCCAGTGTGACCAGAATATTCGCAATATCATAATCGCTCATGAGTTTCCGCCCGGCATTCTCAAGTGCATCGTTGGTGCCGCTAGTGATCCCTGAGGCACTGCAGAGTTCATGATAATTAGGTGTTACCATGTATGCGTGTCTGTACAGGCTGAAATCCATGGATTTCGGATCGATGATCACACGCTTTTCTGTATCTGTCAGGCTCTTTACCAGACCGGAGGTCACCACTCCCTTCGCATAATCGGATATGACAACCACATTTTCAGGCAGTGCTGTGATACGTTCAACAAGCTGCTGTTCGAGGTGGCGGTTAATCGGTTCAGTTGTTTCACGGTCGATTCTGAGAACCTGATTTCCCCGGGCGATGAGTCGTGTTTTACGCGGGGTAGGTCGTTGCTCGACAGTTATGATGCCGGTGTCATCGACGCCTGCTTTTTTGAGGATTTGCCTGAAACGTTGCCCCTCGGTGTCGTCGCCTATGATGCTGAACAATTTTGCCTGAGCTTTGAGAGCCGTTACATTAACTGCAACATTAGCGGAACCACCGGGGACATAAATGCGTTCCTGCTCCTCGATAATGGGTTCGGGTGCTTCTGGGCTGATACGGTGTGAGTCACCGATAATGTATTCATCGAGCATGACATCGCCGATGATGACAACAGAAGATGAAGCCATTTCCTCAAGAAGTTTTGTAAGACGCTTTCTCATGCTATTCTCTCTTTCTCAAGGATGATCGCAGATACCAGTAATGGGAACATGATCTCGTGGTGACCGGACAGGTTTATTGCCTCTGCCCCTGTGAGGCTCGGACGCCTGAGAACATTTTCCGATGGCCTGTAATGTTTTATCATATCCATGTTAACCGTAGTGAAAGTCCTGACGTTATATCCCATGTTACGAACAGCGGACAACACCTTTAAAAAAACCTCGGGGAGAATCACTGCCGATCCGAAATTGATGAATACTCCGTGTTCAAGCCGGGCAATGTGGTCTGTCAATTTCATCAGGTCAAGGTGGGAAGCCTTGCCCAGTACTGCACCATCCGCCGCAGGATGAACATGAATGGTGTCGGTTCCGACAGCGATGTGCACTGTAACATCGATGCCAAGACGGGCGCCTGCGGCAAGTATGCTGAGATCAGCGTGTTTGTAGTCTGATGAGGAGATATGATGCCCGATTGAGACTCCTGCACCGATATTGGTTTCAATGCCCGTTTCCATTGCCGAGTTAAGTATCCGGCCTGTTTCCTCCGCCATGCCGAACGAGCCGTCCGCAAGGGTTTCTGCCACATCTTCGGATGTCTCGCCAATATACGACAGTTCAAAATCGTGGATGATTCCGGCGCCGTTCATGGCTACGCAGGACAGTATTTTCTTTTTCATGAGGTGGATAATGAGAGGACTGAGTCCGCATTTGATAGGATGGGCGCCCATGGCGAGGACGACCTCACGGTTTTCATGGGATGCGGATGCAATGGCTTTGGCAGTACTTTTGAGATCCCTGGTGCCGAGAACATCGGGAAGCGAATCGTACCACTGCGCGAATGAATCTCCCCCGGGTATGGAGCAGAGGCTGGAAAGTGTGACCTTATGCTTTCTTTCGGAGAGAGGGAATGTTTTTATCCTCGAAAAATCCACTGGCAGCAGACCTTATTTTTTTATCAGTGAATAATAATTTTGAGTAAAGATAATACTATGCCTTGTGTTTGGCAACAGACAATAATCCGAATTCAGAATTAAGGATTAAGAATTTTCTCCACTGACATACGCTGTCTATGTAAGAAGATAACGGGATTCATTTATTACAAACTCTTCTGGCGCGTTAATATATTACTTCAGAACTGTCCGGTTAAATATTTAAGATCCCTTTACGAAAGCCCCCTTCCTGTCCTTCGGACATCCTTCCCCCAGAAGGGGCAGGAATATAACTTCTTATTCATCAAGTACTTGCCCCCTCCGGGGGACACGGAGCAAAGCGGAGAGCCGCAAAGCGAAAGTCGTGCGTAAGCCCGGAAAGGGGGTTGAAAAACACGTATATATAGGAAGCAAATTATGTATCACTTATTGATTACAGGAATTTTCTTTACATTTATAAATAATTACAGTATATTATTATTTACACTATACAACGAATACCAATAAGGAAACAAGAATGTGCATACGAAACAGTGACATCCATGTTCCCGAACGCTCGAAAAGCAAAGAGAGTCCACTGTTCATGTCAGTTGTACCTGCGGGGTTTCCGTCGCCTGCGGACGATTACGTTGAGCGTAAGCTGGATTTAAATACCTGTCTCATACGGCATCCCGCTGCGACCTTTTTTGTGCGGGTATCCGGCGATTCCATGACAGGTGCCGGCATTCATTCAGGTGATCTCTTAATTGTGGACCGCGCTCTCGAACCGGTGGACGGGGGTGTAGTGATAGCGTGTGTTGACGGGGAACTTATGGTAAAACGGATACGTAAACGGGACGGGAAACTGTTTCTCGTGCCGGACAACCGGGAATACGACCCCATCGAAATCACAGAGGACATGGATTTAACTGTCTGGGGCGTGGCCACAACTGTCATTCATAACCTGTAACCTGGAATTTGGAACTTGGAACTTTGAATCTGAAACCCGGAATCTGTGTTCAATGAATGTCGTCGCCCTTGTGGACTGCAACAACTTTTATGCCTCCTGCGAAAAGGTATTTTATCCGAAGCTTGAGGGGAAACCTATAGTGGTGCTTTCAAACAACGACGGCTGCGTGGTGTCCCGCTCCGGAGAGGCGAAAGAACTCGGTGTGCCAATGGGTATCCCGGTTTTTAAGATACGCAAGCTGGTGGAGTCGGGGCAGGTGCACGTGTTCTCCTCCAATTATGCGCTTTACGGCGACCTGTCGCAGCGGGTGATGGAGACACTGGCGCAGTTTGCCCCGGAGTTGGAGATATATTCCATAGACGAGGCGTTTTTGAACCTCTCGGGATTTGGTCGGTGTGATATGACCGGTTACGGCCGCAGGATACGCGATACGGTGATGCGGTGGACGGGGATACCGATTTCCATAGGTATCGCGGAGACCAAGACGCTCGCCAAAATAGCCAGCAGATTCGCAAAGCGGTCACCGAAAGCGGACGGCTGTCTGAATTTGACCGGCTCACCCCACCGAAATAAGGCGCTTGCCCTTACCGCTGTTGAGAATGTCTGGGGTGTGGGGCCCCGCTATGCAAAGTTTCTCAGGGCGCATGGGATTGAAACGGCGCTCGACCTGCGCAATGCGGACGACTGGTGGGTGAGAAAACACATGAGTGTCATGGGCCTGCGAACCGTCCGGGAACTGCGCGGGATACCTTCTATCTCGCTGGAGCTGCACCGGCCTTCCAGACAGCAGATATGCGTTTCACGGTCGTTCGGGAGACCTGTCGAGACACTTGCTGAGATGGAGCAGGCGGTCGCTTTCTACACCTCGAAAGCCGCTGAAAAACTGCGCCGTGAGCATTCAGTCGCCGGAACGGTCATGGTGTTCATGAGGACCAACAGTTTCAAGGACGAACCGCAGTATGTCAGGTCTACCATGGTCAGCCTGCCGGTGCCGGGCGACTGCACGCAGGAACTTATCCAATATGCCCTCATGGGGGTGCGGAGTATATTCCGTGAGGGCTACAGGTTCAAAAAGGCGGGTGTTGTGTTCACTGGACTTTGCCCTGCAGACCAGATACAGACCGATCTTTTCGACACCAGAGACCGTGACAGCGAACAGCGGATTATGGATGCGCTCGACCGGATAAACGCCTGCATGGGCGCAGGTACGCTCAAATACGCTGCCGAGGGTCTGGGCAAACCCTGGAAAACGAAGTTCGAAAAGCGTTCTCAGCGGTACACCACCCGATGGAGTGAACTGCCGATGGTGAGGGCACGGTAGGTAAAATTTAATAAATTTTTAAAATTTGTGTTTGCAAATCTTCGGGAAAGTTTGTTTTTTATCTTAGTGATGAATGCTGGACTTTATTTTTTCTGACTTACAAGAGTTGAGGTCAAATGAATAAATGGCAGAAATTTTTTATCGTGTTCGCTGCGGTTGCAATAGTAATTCTTATTGTTTGCCCACCGCAGTATGTTACAGATGATTCGGTGAAATTTTTACCAATTACCTATGGCCATCCTGTCGACTGGTTTAGACTCTTTATGTGGATTCTTGCTGTCCTTTTTGTGTGTGGACTTGGTGTAGCGATCAACAAAGAAGAACATAAATAATGAAGGCAGTAACTGATAAATGAGAAACATTTTCCCCATGCTTTGATAAGATGTATCTAAAAAGAAATGAATGGCTGATATATTTGTAATTGTTTACCTGTGCTTTCTGTTCATACTCATATTTTATATTAATCTCATTAGAAAAATCTTTTTCAGCTTGTAATCCCGCTTTCAGGAATAGATATTTCCTCATTCATCTATCGGGAAAATTTCAGAATAATTTCTATAAAATTTGACAGCAGTCAGACCATTTGTTATATATAATTCTTTTGCTGATTGATAATTCACCGGAGTGTGAAATGAAAAGGACAAAAGAATTTGTTTTTGCGTTTTTCTTCGGACTTGCCGTAGCCATAGGTGTCTACACGGCATCACAAACGGTTATGTACTGGCCGTTTCTCAATATACAGAATAAGATAGATGACAGCCATTTTTTCCGCCGGTTCATGTTCAGGGGGGCGGATGGACATAAAACGGATGACATTGTCATTGTTGATATTGATGATAAAACTCTCGAATCATACAAAGCAGTATATGGTGATTTCAAGAATTGGCCTCGCAGCCTTTTTGCATGGATTATCAGAGATATAAACCGGGATGGAGCCCGTCTCGTCTTTTTGGATGCAATATTAGTAGGTCAAAACCTGACTAATGATGTACTTGCAGAATTAATCAAGAACGCGGATAATGTTATAGCCGGATACTATTTTAATCTGTATGCCAGAAGCAAAAACCACCGTCCTCTCGACCCGGTTTATAACGAGCGATTTTTCGAAAACTGGATCGGCCCGAGATATCTTGGGAAAAAAGATTTCATAGTAGCAAAACAGATAGTTTTCCCATATTATCAATTAACTTTTTCAGCTAAATCCCTTGGATTTACCAATTACGTGCCTGATCCGGATGGCATACTAAGGCATATTCCGTTATATATTAAATACAGGGATAGGCTTTATCCTTCAGTCGGCCTTCAGATATGGCGGCACATAAAGGGTTTGCACCATTCCGAGGCTGCCAATTCCTCGAACGGAATCCGTTTCGGGGATACGTTTATCCCTACCGACAAACATTGTTTTATGAGACTGAATTTTATAGCCTCTCAGCCGGTATACCCCACTGTTTCTTTTGAAGATGTGTTAGAGGGAAGATTTAAAGAAAATACTTTCAGAAACAAGATAGTTATGATCGGTTCAAGCTCGGTAAAACTCGGAGACCTCAAACGTATTCCCGGTTACAATAAACTTCCGGGAGTTGAAATTCACGCTACCGCAGTGTCGAACCTCTTGAATGAAAAGTTTCTGACAGTTCTTTCCGGTAATACAGTGTTTGTGATTACTCTCGTTTGTGGTGTGTTTTCAAGCTTACTGTTCAGCTTTGTTCCTCCGATAAAAGTGGGAATGCCTCTTGCTGTGTGTATACCTCTTGCATTTTATATCTATGCCATCTACAGTTTTATAACACAGTCGAAACTTATTAATATTTCCATTCCTTCGTTTGTAATACTCCTTCTCTATATCGTTATTGTTATTCATCGTTTTGTTGAAAAAGAGGAGAAAAAAGGGGTATCGAACAGAGTTTCTGAAGTTTCAACTTAATTTATTTCACTGGATAGCAAGAACGGCTCCAGGTGCGCCTCAGCATATACTACTCTATAAAAGAGGATTACTCCGGAAAAATCGTCAGTTACTCATTATCAGCTTCTTCTTCGCCAATACCGGGAAATGAAGGCTGTGACTCAGTAAATCCGTCCGGTATGGTATAATGTGCCCCTGATACCGGCTTTAATGAGATTGAGGTAACCTCGCTTGAAAACACATTCTCATTGCTCGTTTCCTTTGATCTCAGAGGAAAACCTAAAGACAGAGCAGGGTAGTTTTGGCTTATATCCTTGAACATGCTGATGTTTTTAATTTTTTCAAACAAAACTTTAAGCTCGGTAAAATCTATACCCTTGGCACACCACAGTTCATAAATTGTGCCATCTTTACCGGTTGTGCGATAGTGTGTGGCGGTGTAGCCAAGTATTTCTTCCGTTTTTCCTGTTTGTTTTACCTTTTCCCATGGCTGTTGATCTTCGGATTTATTTTCGGAAGAAACCTCACTTTGTTTCATTTGTTGTTCTAACTGTTGTTTATATTCAGCACGTTGTTCTTCAGGTATGTGCTTGAGGGCTTCCTCGATCATTTTACCCGTTTCACTTCTGATGTTATCTTTCATCTGTTCCAGAGCTTCAAATGACATGGTAAAATATGTTTTTTCATTCGAGTCGATGGTGGTCACGATATTATCTGTTAGATCCAGAATTATTTTCATTCCCTCAGAAGTTTCAATAGCAAACTGGTTCGATGTTATGTAAATATTTTGTTTAAGGCTCAAGACCTCGGTACCCTCTCTCAATGTATCGACCTGTTCCCAGCTGATGTCCGCATGTGAAATCCCGGTAAGGGCTACGAAAATACATCTGGTAAAAAGCATATTTCTCAGTTTCATGGTGGAGTCCTCAATCTGAAAATATTACTTGGTAATGGATGGTTATTTATCCTTCATTAATCCCTTGAAAATAATTTCGGTCGATATAATTTATCTTACAGTTTTTTCTGACTTTCTGGTGCGTGAAGTTTTTCAAGTTTACCTGTTCTAACATTGTAGCGGAACACAGAATCTATCCCGGGTCTTGCGGCGCGTAGATCCTTGCGTTTTGGATACCTGATAATCGTGATGTCGTCCCTGTTATCGTAGTTAAGAAGCAGTGCTTCTTTCAAACCGATTCCGAAAATATAGGCGAATTGGTCATTATTCCGCGGAATGTCAAAAAACAAGATACTGCTGTTCGGCGGTGGATCGGGTGTCTGTTCCAGTGTTTCCTGAATTATGGAATGAGCGATGTTGCCCGATTGCTTCCATGCTTGGATTTGAACATCGGTTCGCCAGGCCGAGATAACTGTCCAAACACCTAAAAGAACAAGAACCATCTTGAATCTGTGTGGTTTCTGAGTCAGTTTGGCGACCGCAATACCAGTCAGAAGAGAGAAACCGGTGATAGCGATAAGCGCAAATCGCGATTCAGCATGATCAAGAATAGCCTCAAACGTGAGTTCGGGATGGGGTGCCGTCGTGGCAAGCCCGAAAATAAACAGTATCGCAGCAGTCAGGATATATATTCTATCTATTTTCCCCACTGTTTTTTTTGTTGTTTTCCACAGATATAGAATTAATAATCCAACAATAAATACAGCTCCAAAAAATGTCCATGAAAATGTCCAACCCGGTATGGGATTCAGGTAAGGGAAAAGAAGTGCGGCGAGATAACTCATGGGCGGGCGTATGCTGAATCCATGACGTGCCGTAAGATATCCCCCGATTCCATTAAATACGATCAGGCGGTAAATAGCATACACCATTACCATTGAGCCGAGTAAGACGAGCCCTTTCAAATGTTTTTTTCTTTCTTCAAAGGATGAAATGCTTCTTAAAAGGCTTATAATAAAACATATTGCAATAAAAATGATCCCCTGTTCTTTTGATAGTATGCACAGGATTGAGAAAACGAGACTTCCAGCCAGAGCACGAACTCCTGAAATACCTGCATCCCATTTCATCCACATGAGCATGGCTGCAAGACCAAACGTGACAGACATAACATCAAACCGTGCGGCAACCCATGCAATCGATCCCACTCCCAGAGGATGCATCCCGTACAGAAGGCACGCGACACAACAGGAGCATCCGGCGTAAAATGTATCCTGTGAACCTGATGACCGTGAAAGGATAAAACGCATGATACTCCAGATAAGTATGATATTACACAGATGGAAGATAATATTTATCAGATGGGGTCCCCATTCCGTTCCGGGCCAGAAAACCGAATCGAGCCAGAAAAAAAGCATGGGAACAGGCCTCAGCCACAGTGAATACCATTCGGGTGGAATGATTGATGTGAAAAAGTATCCGAGTGTTTCAAAGAATGAATGTGGCATTATAAACACCCAGTCGTCTGCAACAAGATGCTTGGCAAGAGCGGGGAGATAAACAAGTACGGTAACAGCCAGGCAACCGGTCAGGGGAATAGCGTCGCTTTTTTTGCCGAGAATATTCATTTTTCCTTACATTCGAAGTTGATACGTGGTAAAATTCCGATTATACATATGTGAACCAGTGTTCAAATCCCTGTACGCGACCCACGATAATATCGGCGTAATAAGAACGTAACCTTAGGGCAACCGGTCCGGGTGTACCGTCGGCAATGACTCTATTATCAACCTGAATGATGGGTGTCACCTCGTTCCCTGAACTACAGAGGATAACCTCGTCTGCGTTCTTCAACCGCTCCTGTGGGAACTTTTCCTGGATCACCTTAATTCCGAGTTCAGGAGCTATGATATTAACGGTGTCACGTGTAATACCCGGCAGGATTTTATCAAGAGGCGCGGTCACAAGTTTTCCCCGTTCAACGATGAATATGCTGGATGTGGCTCCTTCAGCGACATAGCCCTCTGTGTCGAGTAAGATTGTATCATCAAATCCAGCTTTTATAGCCTCGGATTTTGCGATCATTGGACCGATATAGTTACCTGAAACCTTGGCTTTGACCGGCATACTTGTACCGTCGATCTTACGCAGACGGCTGATGGTTAAACGGTAATACTCAGGCGGAAAATGAGTTTCACCCAGTCCTATAACCACGGTTGTTGGAATGTTCCCGGGATAAACCTCCATGACAGGATCGGCGTAAAAAGCCAGCGGCCTGATCACACATTCTTTCAATCCGCTCCTGACCACCGTATCCACGACCGCCTGGACGAGGTTTTCAATATCATAATCGAGTTTCATTCCTATGATGCGTGCTGAATTCTCTAAGCGGAGCATGTGATCCCGCAGACGGAAAATTGCCGATCGGCCGTCATCCGCTTCGTTGCAGGCAATGCTTTCAAACAGAGTTGCTCCGCGCTGCATACTAAAGCTGAGCGGGTGTATGCCTGCTTTGTCCCATGGAACAAATTCGCCGTTTATCCATATGTCGGGTTTCACGATTTTCTCCGTGTTTATTTCAGCTGATTTAGTGAATTCGATTTAATCGCAAAGTTAGATAGATAAAAATACCATTAACTTAATAGTTTATTTTGCCAACGGTGTCATATGTTCAAAATAGTGTATTTATTAATCTAAGCATATTGTATTTCAAATATTTAGTTCAGCATTAACTATTATATTTATTAAATGCTGTTAATGGTAAAATTTATGATTATTAGGTGAAAATTGCAATAAATTTTCAAATAGGACAAGCAATTTTTTCACTCTTAACACTGTTCTTTATTTGGATATATTGATAAAAAGAAAGGGGGGAAATATGCCTGGTTGGATAAAAGATAAAGAAACTGTTATTTGGAAAAGACGTTCTGTTATAATAAACGCTATATACCACAAGACACTGATCCTTTACATTGATTTATTCATCATTTATATTTTATATTACGTGGGTATTAGATTCTACTTTAGCAGTAGCATTTTCCTCTTTTTTATTAATTCCCCAGATTCCAGTACATAGAAATAAATTCCGCTCGGCATGTCAGATGCATTCCAGGTCACCGAATGATTTCCTTTCCCATCTACTCCATCTTTAAGTACTGACACTTGTTGCCCTGTAACATTGTAAATGATTAATTTAACATGTGAATTTATTGGTAATGAATAATCAATTGTTGTCATTGGATTAAACGGATTTGGTTTATTCTGATAAAGAGCAAATTCAGTTGGTTTCTTAAATAAATTTTTATTAGATGCTGTTGTAACGCCTAATATAACATCCTGTTCACCATATATCCGTGCTTTGTACTTAACGGTGATTTTTTCAATATCTTCATTCTCTGAAAGATTCAACAAGGCTAAAATTTGTGGGTTGTTTGTGTTTATTTGCCTATTATCCCCCAGATATACAGCAGCAAACTCGATCAATCCATCTTCATACATTCTTGTAAGCACAATCCCATTCCCGTCACCAGTCCAGTAATCACTGCCATGGATGGTAACACCGTGAGAACTTCCATCGATTTTTATCAAAAGGTTCAAGAAATTAAGTCTTTCATCGCAGACAACCGAACAGACGCCATTTTCACCCGGAACAAGATGAATACCATCCCAGGCCTCCGATTCATCTGCAACGGCTTTTGTAACTATAATGTCAAAAGCCTTCTTTTTACTCCCATGCTCCGTGTACCACTGCCACATCCAGGCAAACACAGTAAGATCCTCAAAGTCAACAACACTATCAGGATTGACGTTCAGATTCGGCGGTACTCCGGTAACCGGACCAATTTCTTTTGTCGTGTCCTGGGCATACCATGCATCTGAAAACTCGAGTAAATCATCACCGTCAATCACCAGATTCCGTTTGTAATCACCTGCAAGATTCGTCACAATAAACGGCCCAACAACCACAGATTCCCCTTGATCTTTGTCGAACGGTGTCAAACGAAGATATATTTTCTGCTGGTAGCAATATCCGAGGTCATTTATACTATCCCAACCATTTTCTGATAACTTAGCGGTTTTGTAACCGGATCCGCTGTCTATAGAGCACTCGAGTTTTACATCAATCGTATCATCTTCATTATCAGCAACAGTGTATGATATCGGAATTTCTCCTGTCTGTTCCCCTGTTATATCCTCAACCGAAATTACAGGCGGCCGGTTATAATCCACATATACTTCTTTTAAATCTAAAATACCATCCAATCCATTATTCGGTATAACACGCAGTTCTACTTTCCCCTCATATCCCATAAGGTCGATCTCACTTTTCCACACGAAAGAACCGGTGTAATTATCACTGTCTATTCCCGATATTTCACCTGCAATTGTTGCTTTCATCCATGTATCACCGTTGTCTTTGGAATATTCAACATTTAATGTAACATTACGGCTGTTCGGATCGGTTATCTCGAAATTAACATCTATATCAGATGCCTGCTCTCCTTCAGGAACACCCACTGCAACCCTGCATTCACCATAGTTGTCAACCCATATCAAAATATTACCAGATGTACCCTTTCCTTTATCATAAGGTGTCAAACTGAAAACAACCAGCCCAAAAAATTTAGAGAGATCTTCTTCTGTATTCCATATCAATGTGCCGGAATAATTGTCTTTACCTATTTCCGTAAGCGTTCCCGTAACAGCCGCAGGTGTAAAAATTTTGCCGCCATCTATTGAATACAAAGCCTCAAGAGTCAGCGTTTCGCCTTCCGCATCATCAAGCTGATAATGAAGATGATACGA
>JBHPFF010000082.1:0-13041 GCA_042572165.1 Candidatus Latescibacterota bacterium
ATTTATAACAAGGAATATTTTCGGGTAATAAAACATGATTACCATTTACAGCTATAATATCGCCGAGGGCACCCTGGAGCAGCCATCTGTTGACCGTCTCCCCGAACTTTTCGAGACTGAGAATGTGGACCTCTGGGTCGATCTCGAGACTCCTGCCGCTGAAGAGTCGCAAATCTTGAGTTCGGTGTTTCATTTTCATGAGCTGGCGATAGAGGACTGTACGGCGGTTGATATAGAAGAAGCCAAGCTTGACGATTACGAGAGTTATTTATTTCTGGTACTGCATTCGGTTTTTTTCTCCAGGGACAGGTTTAGATTTGACATCACCGAACTTGATCTGTTTTTTGGTAAAAATTATGTGGTCACCTATCATAAGAAGCCAACAGCGGGTATAGGACAGCTGAAAAAACGCCTTGAGAAAGATATAGACTTCATGGGTCATGGTACCGACGAAATCCTTCATGCTATAGTTGACCAGCTTGTAGACAACTATATGGTGTCATTCAAACAGTTGGAACGGTCCATCCTGCATCTTGAAGCCGAAATACTTTCCGATCCCTCTGAAAAGACCTTTAATAATATATTCAGGTTGAAACGCGGACTGGTAAATCTCAAGCGTATAATAACACCTGAAGAGGAAGTTATCGACAGCCTCGGCAGTGCAGAGCACGAACTGATTCAGGAGGAGAATAAGGTTTATTTCCAGGATATTCATGACCATGTATCGACAATACGGGGTCTTCTCAATTCTTATCTTGAAATGGTTACCGGTACCATGGATTCATATGTCAGTGTCACCACGCATCGCATGAACAGGATCATCCAGACTCTTACTGTTATTGCCACCATTGTGCTTATTCCGACTCTTATTGCCAGTATATATGGTATGAATTTCGATAAAATGCCCCTTCTACACAACAGTAATGGTTTTGTCATCGTAACTGCATTGTGTTTCATGCTGGCGGGTATAATGCTCTGGTATTTCAAAAAACATGACTGGTTCTGACATGCAGGGCTCACCGGAACATATTACGGTTGCCACAACTGATCTCAACGCTTACAAAAGAAATATAGTAAAAATCATCTCGTTTGTCGGCGATTCCGTTAAAGTAATGGCTGTTGTAAAAGCAAACGGATATGGCCACGGCATGGTGGAATGCGCCCGAACCGCGCTCGAAGCCGGAGTGGATATTCTCGGAGTGGCTTACGCATACGAGGGGATTGCACTTCGGGATGCTGTCATAACCGCTCCGATCCTCGTTATGGCTTCGGATCAGTTGGATTCACTTTCTACCATGGTAGATTACAACCTCACCATAAGCCTTACCTCATTTGAAATGCTTGAGAATCTCAAGAAAGAACTTTCTTCTCGAAACGGAACCTGCCGTATTCATGTCAAGGTCGATACCGGAATGGGCAGACTGGGAATTCAACCGGAGAAAACTGCTGAACTGATCGAAACGGCGGGAAATATCCCTGGAATCACTGTTGAGGGCATTTTTACACATTTCCCGTCTGCCGATGAGGACATGGATTCCTTTTCCCTTAAACAGATAAAGAAATTCAGCGACATTCTGGAAAATCTTTCAAACCGCGGCTTGAGGCCCCCGATAGCCCACATGTGCAATTCGGCAGGCACCCTGAAGTTTCCCGGAGCGCATTTTGACCTAATCCGGGCGGGCATTATGACCTACGGGCTTATCCCTTTTCCGGGTAGCCAGGAAATACTCGAG
Source organism: Candidatus Latescibacterota bacterium (assembly GCA_042572165.1). Taxonomy (GTDB): domain Bacteria; phylum Latescibacterota; class Latescibacteria; order Latescibacterales; family Latescibacteraceae; genus JBHPFF01. Next base: position 1,734 of record JBHPFF010000082.1, read on the forward strand.
GTAGAACCCGTTTTATCATGGAAAAGCAGGATATGTTTCATCAAGGAAGTCCCCGTCGGATTCACTGTTTCGTATGGCAGCACTTTTATTACAGAAAGGCCATCGCGGCTTGCAACGGTGCCCATCGGGTATGCGGATGGTTACAAGCGTCTCCTGTCAAACAGGGGAAAAGCCATTGTTAACGGTGTTGCCGTACCTGTCGCCGGCAGAGTATGCATGGACCAAACCGTTTTCGATATTACCGACGCCGGCGATGTCAGGATTGGCGATCCCATAATTCTTATAGGTAAACAGGGGGATGCCCGGATAACTGCGGAAGATCATGCCGAAATAGCAGGAACCATCACTCATGAAATTGTTACAGGAATCTCCGGTCGAGTTTCTCGAACCTTTGTCAAAACCTCCTGAAACGCTTTATGCTGCAAAAGTAACAGGCTCGTTTGGCTCTGTTGCTGTGGCAGGTACATCCAGGGGAATTGTAACTATTCATATGGATAAATCACTTGCCATTTTCATAAGTGAACTTCGGGAAACGTGGGCATCATGTATAATACGCGATCCGGAACCTTTAGAACCGGTGATTCACCATCTAAAAGCATATCTTGACTGTGTTCCCGGTGCAGTGGAAGCTGTTGTTCAACCGGTCATGGTCACACCATTTACGCTTGAGGTTCACCGGTATCTTGCACGCATACCGTACGGTACAACACTGACATACGGTGAAATTGCGGCGGCAATGAACAAACCACTTGCAGCGCGCGCGGTTGGCGGCGCATGCGGCAGGAACCGGACACTTGTCATTGTCCCGTGCCACAGGGTTCTTTCCTCAAATGGTCTCGGTGGCTTCGGCGCCGGACTGGGGCTGAAAGAACGCCTGCTGAGGCATGAGCATATAACGTATACTCACAAAAGAAGCGGCAAACAGTCATGAGCATGAGAGACATAACACTTGGACGGTATATGTACGGCACCTCGCTCCTGCACCGGCTCGATCCCCGGACAAAACTTCTATCGCTGCTCTTGATAATGGCAGGGCTGTTTGCGGGAAACGGGTGGGCTGCGCTGTGTATTGCTGTAGTATTCACCGGTATTGCATGCACGCTTTCAGGGCTCAGTCCGGGGTATCTCATGCGGGGTCTTGTGCCATTCAAATGGCTGATTATTATAACCGTAATCCTGAATGTAATCTTTGTCGGCGGTCATATAGTTATCGAAGCACCGCTTCCCTATGGCGGTATAACACGGGAGGGTCTCAATACCGGCGCGATGTATGGCGCTCGCATTATGCTGCTCGTGCTCATGGCATCCCTTCTCTCGCTGACCACCGAGCCTATCATCCTTGTGGATGGTGTGGAAAAACTGCTAAAACCGCTTGCAATTATTGGTGTAAAACCTCATGAAGTAGCTCTCGCCATGGTCATTACAATCAGGTTCATCCCCACACTTATTGATGAAGCTGTCAAGATTCGCAAATCACATATCGCACGGGGACTGCGTACCGATGCCGGTATTAAAACGAAACTGAAATCGGTGACGATGCTTTTTCTCCCGCTCTTTCATTCAGCAGTGCGGCGTGCTGAGAACCTTGCTACAGCGATGGAATGCAGGCTATACAGGAGCGACATGAAGCGCACCCGTTACAAAGAATCGCACATGTCTCTGAGGGACTGGACTGCTCTTGTAATATCAGGTGTTTTCGCTGCCTGTATTGTGGCGGTATAATATGGGAAACAAACGGACACTCAAGCTTGTTTTGGAATATGACGGCACCAATTTCTCCGGCTGGCAGGTTCAGCCTGATAAGCGGACTGTTCAGATGGTTGTTGAGGATGCGCTCGCAAAAATCCTTCGCCAGCCGGTAAGGCTCACCGCTGCCGGGCGTACGGATGCAGGTGTGCATGCTGAGGGTCAGGTGGCAGGTTTTCAAGCGGAGTCTGAGATGGAGTGCTGGCGGTTGAAACGGGCCATGAACGGAATCCTTCCCGATGATGTTACTGTTCTCGATATTACCGACACCCGTCCGGAATTCAACGCCCGCTATGATGCTCGCTCAAGAACCTACAGGTACACGCTGTCAGACCAGCGGCTCTCATTAGGCCGTTCCTATGTCTGGCATATCAAATACAAACTGTCACGGGAACTTTTGGAGAAGTCCACACAGCCTCTTGACGGGAACTGCAGCCTCAGAGGATTTTCTAAGGGTGATGACAATGATGATTTTTCCACAATTTTTTTAAAAAATTCGTGGACGTTTCATGATAATTTAATGATATTTGAGATATGTGCTGTTAGATTTTTTCATCATTCGGTGCGAAGTATTGTCGGAAGCACTGTTGAGGTGGCACGGGGGAAAGAATCTCCGGATTTGCTTCAGCGTATTCTCGACACTCAGGATCGATCTCTTGCCGGTCCCACTGCACCGGCATCGGGACTCTGTCTCGTAAAAGTAGACTATGGAGATGAACCATGAACCAGGATAAACACTATGTAGATTACAGCGCATTTAAAACTCCAAAGAAAAGGCGGATAATAACCACGATCTATCTTATTCTTTTCGGAATGTTCCTCGGGGTGATGGCGACAAACGTGTTAAGACCGGTTCCACGCCCTCAAGAATATGAGAATCACGAAAATTCAGTCGAAGCCCAGACTCGTGCTCAGCAGAAGATGGTAAATGTTTCCGACTTCGAGAATGTCGTTATAGCGGCTACAAAAAAAGCCATACCTGCTGTGGTATCAGTTCAAACCTCCGGTCAGAGGGTAGTGGTATATCGTTTTCGCGATCCTTTTCTTGATATGTGGTATGGTAATCGGGTCCGGGAAGAACCTATAGCTGGTATGGGTTCCGGGGTTATTATTGATCCGAAGGGCATTATAATTACCAATGACCACGTGATCAATGCGGGAGAGAATGCAGTAATAACAATTAAAGTAGAGCTTGTAGACGGGCGAACGTATAAAGCCGAGCTTATCAAACACTTTCCCCCTCAGGACATCGCTATTCTATCAATCGATGGTGATGATCTACCCTATGTTGATATCGGTTCATCTAGCGATGTCATGCAGGGGCAGACAGTGCTCGCTATAGGGAATCCATTTGGCAATATACTTACCGGTGGACTTTTGGGCGGCGAGCCAACAGTCACCAGGGGAATTATTTCAGCAACACGGCGTAATTTGGACATTCAGGATGAAGGTCTCACACGGTTTTACCGTAATATGCTCCAGACCGATGCTTCTATTAACGAGGGGAATTCAGGTGGAGCCCTGATCGATCTCAACGGCAGGCTCATTGGAATCAACACAGCAATTTATACCGGTGGAGGCAGCGGATCTATCGGTATCGGATTCGCTATCCCTTCCAACCGCGTAAAACTCATCCTCGACTCTGTAAACAAATACGGTGATATCGGCAGTCCTTACACTGGTATCAAAGTTCAAAACCTGACAAGATCCATAGCACAAGCAGTAAATTTCGATGGTGTGGGTGGAGCAGTAATATCCTCAATAAAAACTTACAGCCCTGGAGAGAAAAGCGGTTGTAAACCCGACGATATTATTATCAGGGTAAACGAATTCACGATGACCGATGCCGAAGAGGTTGTGAGTATGTTTCAGGGTTCAGTTCCGGGAGAGACATTCTCTCTCACTGTATTCCGTGAAGGCAAATATATTGATTTGAAAATTACCATTGGTTCAGTGCAATAACGCATGTTATAAAAACAATTTGTCAAAAGTCATAATACTTGTTATATTAGTTATTTAAGTAAAGTGATATGTTGAGAATAGATTCTGATGGTTACAGAATACTGAGTGTTTTATGCGTTTTCTCACTTCTTGGGGCAGGAATATATTACATTGCCCGCTGGGAGCTGTTACTTTATTTAACAGGTTTGTTTTGTGTTCTTGCAATTTTTTCCCTGTCTTTCTTCCGTGACCCTGAAAGAACAGGGCCCGATGAACGGGATGCTGCAGTTTCCGCTGCAGATGGTGTGGTGGTTGATATTTCCACTGTCAGAACTGATGATTTAGGTGACAGGGAAATATTAAGGATTGCGATATTCATGAATATTTTTAATGTCCATGTGAACCGCAGTCCCCTTGATGGCAGGGTTGTGAGAATAAAACACCGAAACGGAAAAAAGCTTTCGGCGTTTAATAAGAGAGCGGAGTACGAAAACGAACACGGTGATACGGACATTGAAACTGCCTGGGGGCTTGTTCGAATCCGCCAGATAGCAGGCTTGCTGGCACGAAGGGTTGTTACAAGAGTAAAAGAAGGTGACATGTTGAACAGGGGAGACCGATTGGGTATTATCAGGTTCGGTTCACGTGTAGATGTATTTTTTCCGAAAGCATTTAAACCTGCCGTGACAAAAGGAGACCATGTTATCGCCGGAGAAACGATAATTGCCCGTCCAGTCCTCAATGAGAACTGTGAGTGATGGAGCAGGGTAAGGAGAACATATGAAGAATCAGAAAATACGTCAAACAGTACCGAGTATTTTTACTCTTGGGAACCTTTTTTGCGGATTTCTTGCTATACTTAATGTCGTTGAGGGCACGGGTTCGTCATATATAACCGCCGCATGGTGGATTATCATAGCAGGAATTTTCGATGCGCTTGATGGTAAAATTGCTCGGATCACCGGCACCTCTTCGGAATTCGGAATCGAATTTGATTCCCTTGCGGATCTGGTTTCATTCGGTGTTGCTCCTTCGGTATTGTTTTTTTCCTATATATTGTCGCAAGCGGGGCGTCTCGGATATTTTCTGGCTTTTTGTTTTCTCGCAGCCGGAGCGGTAAGGCTTGCAAGATTCAATACCATTGCCACTACATTGAAAAAACATTATTTCATCGGATTGCCTATCCCGGCGGCTGCTGGGATTCTGGCATCTTACGTCTTGTTTTCGGAAAATGTCTGGGGAGGTATAGCCAATTTTGATTTTGCGGTTGTGCTTGTTATGCTTACTTCCCTGGCGATGGTGAGCAGTTTCAAGTACAGTTTGATGCCTAAAATCGCTTTCAATTCAGCGCCGGATATACTGAGAAGTATCTGGTTTGTAACACATATTCTTATTATCATTCGATTCCCGGATGAGGTATTTTTCCCGACAGGGATACTTTATCTTCTTTCAGGGCCGGCTTTATACTTTTCCACCCCGGCAGTAAATCATGTAATGCATAAGGTCAACAGCAGGTAATAAAACGCATAAGGCCGGTTTTAAAAGGGGATGTGATGCGAAGGAAAAATCTCGGATTACTGATTGTAACCTTATTCGTAGGCATCTTAATAGGAGGTGCACTCGGTCAACTGCTTGGATTGTTTCTTCCCGCAGATCATATCGTATCAAAAGCTCTGGTTGCACCCTTGAAAAACTATGTAGCGGGACCGTGGGATTTGAATTTAATCATTATCGTTCTTACGTTCGGTTTTAAAATAAATTTCAACTTTTTCAGTATACTTGGTATTGTAGGTGCATGGTATTACCACAAGTATTCTTATTGACAACAATCTGCAATGAAATCTACAGTGGAGGTGACTATCAATGTTAGAAACCGGATACGTTGAACTTGCTTTTATCGGTGGTCTCGGACCAATGGAGCTTATGGTAATTTTTCTTATCGTACTCCTCGTTTTTGGAGCAAAGAGAATTCCTGAAATTGCTCAGGGTCTCGGAAAGGGAATTACTGAGTTCAAGAAGGCGGCGAGAGAAATTACCAACGAATTTGACGTCAACAATGCCCAGCCAAAGACTACACAAAATGTGAGAAACGAACTGAAAGATCAAAGTCCGGAAACACAGCCGCAGCAGACTCCGAGTCAGCCGAAGCAGAGCGATTCAACACAGGTGTAACCTGTATCGGTGCGACTGTGTGTTCAGTGTTTTGTCTTTCTAATGCACATGCTGTGAGACACAGGTCTGAATTTTATTAAGTGGCATCTGACATTAGAGATGGATTTTTTATTTAAAATAAAAGAATAGAGATTCCGGGCAGAGAAAATATACAACCATCTTTCCCGGATGATTTTTTTGCTCGCATGTGCCGGACGTGGTTCCGGCTTCTTATTAGGTACAGGAGGGCATACAGGGAGTGGAGCTTTATGAACTGACCGCTCGACAGCTCATTGAAAAGATTAGAAATAAAGAAGTTTCTTCGGAAGAAGCCACTAAATCGGTTCTTGACAGGATTGAACGAACGGAACCGACCATAAATGCTTACATAACTGTAACTGCAGACAGTGCCATCGAGAGAGCACGAGAGATAGATGCACAGCTGGCGAAAGGCGATGATATCGGCCCGCTAGGCGGTATTCCTATGGCCATCAAGGATTCCATAATCACCAAAGGAACCCGCACGACAGCCGGTTCGCGAATCCTCGAAAATTATATTCCCCCGTACAATGCGCATGTAATCGACAGGCTTATCGGAGCCGGAGCTGTGTTTGTCGGAAAAACCAATACCGATGAATTCACCATGGGTTCCACATGCGAAACGTCATATTTCAAACCGAGCAGGAATCCTCACAATATCAACATGGTTACCGGCGGTTCCTCGGGAGGTTCTGCTGCGGCTATAGCGGCGGACGAGTGTATTGCAGCCATTGGATCCGATACCGGCGGCTCCATAAGACAGCCGGCATCCTTCTGTGGCATTGTCGGGATCAAGCCGACCTACGGCCGTGTATCGCGGTACGGATTGATCGCCTACGCCTCTTCACTCGACCAGATCGGACCTATGACCAAGACGGTTGAGGATTCTGCCCTGATATTATCCGTTATTGCCGGGTATCACAATCGCGACTCTACATGCCTGAACGAACCAGTGCCGGATTATTGCAAGAGCGTGCACTCAAACGCTCATGGGCTTAATATCGGTCTCCCCCGGGAATATTTCGGTGAGGGTCTCGATCCTGAAGTAAAAAAGATCACCCTTAATGCTGTTGAGATAATGAAATCGGAAGGTGTTGAATTTGTCGACATTTCCCTTCCCCACACCGAATACGCGATCCCTGCATATTATCTTCTGGCTACTGCCGAAGCCTCGGCGAACCTTGAACGTTATGACGGCGTACGCTACGGTTACCGGTCGCCCGAACCCGACAATCTTTTCGAGATGTACAGTAAAACTCGCTCGGAAGGATTCGGAGTAGAGGTAAAACGTCGTATTATGCTCGGCACTTATTGTCTTTCTGCGGGATATTACGACGCTTATTATAGAAAGGCACAGAAGGTCAGGCGGCTGATCAAGGAAGATTTTGATGCGGCGCTTAAGAAGGTTGATGCTATCATGGTACCCGTTTCACCTACACCGGCCTTTCCGATCGGCTCGAAGATCAATGATCCTCTCCAGATGTACCTGGCGGATATTTACACCATTTCTTTGAATCTGGCGGGATTACCGGGAATATCGCTTCCTGCCGGGAAAAGCCCTGAAGGGCTGCCGGTCGGTGTCCAATTCATGGGACGGGTTCTGGACGAAAGCACCCTGTTCAGGTTGGCAGCAGCACTCGAACGAAATGTAGGGAGACTACCGGTCGAAGGAGGGATTGCGTGATAAGGTATATCCCAACAGTCGGACTTGAAATTCATTCACAGCTTGCGACAAAGACCAAGATATTCTGCGGCTGTTCGACAGAATTCGGAGCCGAACCCAACACCCACTGCTGCCCGGTATGTCTCGGTATGCCTGGTGTACTTCCCGTGCTCAACAAACGTGTCGCCGAGTTTGCCATACGCATGGCACTGCTGACTTGCGGCGAGGTCCAGGCTGTAAGTTATTTCGCACGCAAGAATTATTTCTACCCGGATTTGCCAAAAGGGTATCAGATAAGTATGTTTGAGTTTCCTCTTATCCGCGGAGGTCATGTAGACATCGAAACAGACAATGGGGGAAAGCGAATAAGGATAAACAGAATCCACCTTGAGGAAGATGCGGGCAAACTCGTTCATGCCGAAGTCCGCCCGGTATCATTTTTCGATGTTAACCGTTGCGGTGTACCGCTTATCGAGATCGTTACCGAACCGGATTTCGAAACCATTCAGGAAATATCCCGGTTTCTCAACAAGCTCAAGGAAACATTGATATTTTCAAGGGTTTCTTATGGTAACATGGAACAGGGAAACATCCGTGTTGATGCTAATATTTCCATCCGCCCGGAGGGAGAAACCAGACTCGGCACCAGGACGGAAATTAAAAACATGAACTCGTTCGTGAACGCTGTAGCAGCTATAAAACTTGAAGTCGAGCGTCAAACCAATATCTTGGAAAACGGGGGAAAGATTGAACAGGAAACACTTCTATACGATGCTTTACAGGGCACCCTTTCCTCCATGAGGTCAAAGGAGGAAGCTCACGACTACCGGTATTTCCCTGAACCTGATCTGGTACCGGTTCATGTCGATGACGAGTGGATAGAACGTATCAGGAGAGATATTCCCGAAATGCGTGAGGAAATGAAAGCAAGATTCATGCGGGAGCATGCTATTCCTGCCTACGATGCCGAAATTCTCACGACAACACCTGATATAGCCTCCTACTATGAAGATGTTATTCGTTCCGGGGCGGACACTAAAAAAGCGTCAAACTGGGTGATGGGGGAAGTACTCAGGGCACTCAACGAAAAACAGATAGATATAGGCGATTTTACGGTCAAGCCTGCAATGCTCGCTTCATTGCTTGAAATGGTTGACAGGGGCACTATTTCAGTTTCAATGGCAAAAACGGTTTTTGATGAAATGGAAGAGACAGGAACCGACCCTATTTCGATTGTTAAAGAAAAAGGTCTTACCCAGATATCAGATACCGCTGAACTTGAAAAAATCACCCGTGAGGTTGTTGATGCTCACCCTGAGGAATCGGCAAAATACAGATCGGGGAAAACGCAGATCCTTGGTTTCTTCGTTGGACAGGTCATGAAAAAGACCAGGGGTAAGGCTAATCCTAAGGAAGTAAACAAGATCATTCGGGAGTTGCTTTCATGAAGAGAAGTATGCGAACTGTACGTTTAATGTGTCTTTACTTTGTAATACATTGCATCTGCATTATGACTTCCCCCGCTCATGCACGCAATATCAATGACGCTCTCGGTAAGACGAGCTTTACCTGGCTCAAAGCGATACCCGATGCGACAATAACAGCTTCGGGAGAGTGTCTTTCAGCCCGTGACGGCCTCACCGGGATTCTTATCCATCCGGCGGCTTTAGCAGGTGTTACAAAGGGTACCGGAAAGCTGAGTTATGTCTCACATTACGTCGATACCCAGTATGGTTCAGTGGGGTATGCCGGGGAATACAAAGAACGTTTTCTCGGTGTCCGGTTCACCTATGTCAATTATGGCGAATTCATCCGAACCGGTAAGACGGGTGAAAGGCTTGGTACTTTTACTGCCGGTGATATGGGAATCTCGATAAATATTGGCAGACAGGTGAGGAACGATCTAAAGATCGGTGCCATGGTTTCCTATCTCAACTCCAGAATAGACGATTTCACTGCCAGGGCTGCTCTTGTGGATCTGGGCGTGTTATACTACCCGCCGTTTAACGGATTGACCGTGGGAGCAGTGCTTCGGAATCTCGGTAAAGTGACAAAAAGTTACACGAGCGGTTACAGTGAGACACTTCCTGTCACTTTCTCTTTTGGCGTGAGGAAAAAACTCGAACATTCCCCTTTTACCCTTTATGCGGATGTTATATTCCCTAACGATGACGATATTGCTTACGCTTTCGGCCTTGAGGCATCAGTTAAGGATATTCTTTTCCTGTATGCCGGAACGAAAAGTATGAGTGAAATTGATTTTGAGTCACGGAAGATGGAGACGGATTATGCGGGTATTACCACTTTCGGAATAGGGCTTACTCTCGACCGCTACCGGTTTAATTATGCATATTGTCCCGATGACGTTCTCGATGATATACATAAGATAACGCTGTGCCTGACGGTTCCGTGAGAGGCGTGTCTGATGTCGGAATACCTATGGACACCGTGATACTGCTATCCCGATACCGGCTTTTACCTTGTTTCCGATTGGGCGTAAGAATATAGAGTATCAAATTATTTTATCACACCTATCTTATTCCAGCCCCAGGCTGTCTTTGTATGCTTTTATACGCTCTTCTACTATAGCGATTTTCCCTTTGATTTCAAGGTCATCCTTCACTCTCGGATTTAATTTGATAAACAGATTGCGAAAAAGTGAATGATCCGAAAGTGTATCCTGCTCTTTTGCTGCAGCCGGTCTGAGATTTACTTTTTGCATGTCCTCTGCGAATTCCGTGGAACCATCCACAATATCGAGAGTAAGTTCGCCAATAACCCTTCCGCCATCAGGACACCGGACAATGATGGTATTGTTGACCATAACAGGTTGAAACAAATTATCATCAGAACTCTGGCTGTGCTGGCGGGTGTGACTTTGAATTACCACATTTATTTCGGGAACTTCACTGAGAAGCTCCTTTACATTCTCAATATCCATGTATGCGAGAGCGATAATGATATCACTTTGATCTTTAAGTTTTGCAACCTCTTTTTTAGCGGTTTCAACAGGATTGAGCACCCTAACCTGAGCATCTTCATCAAAAATGTCAATACCCATCGACTTTTGAGCCATAAAACCAAAGATACCCACACGCAAATCCCCGACAGCCATAACGGTATCCGGCCTGAAAAGCAATTCACCCGAATCTTTCCATGCAATGTTGGCAGATATCCACACACCGGAATAGGTTTCGTTAAAACCGAGCAAACCGTCCGTGCCATCGGCAAGATCAAAATTTCCAACATTAATTGCGTTGATACCGATTTCATTAACAACCTCACTGATGATTCGAGCATTTAGCCTGCTGATATAATCATATGGCGGATAAAGATAAGGATTCTTATAGAGCATTGCTCCCGAATCAAGTACAAGAACATTTGGTGATTTCTGACGAATTTCATTTATCACAGAAGCTCGCCTGGCAAAACCGCCCATGGGAATCCTGCATCCGCATGGACTTGTCTGACCACCGACATTTCCGGAATATATAATAGTGAGCCTACTACTTCGCTGGTTGAAAGTATCCGAATCTTTTGAACAGGACAACAACAGGAGAAAAATCAACGAGAATAATATCATGACATATGGTTTTTTCATATAACATAACCTCTCTGACTTTTGGATAAACGTTAATAGAATAAGAATTTCTTAATATAATATAAATATTCATCTGGTTCAACAAAATATAACCTGTGGTAAACCACCATTTTAATCATCCACGGGTATTCAGAACTCAGAATCCAGGAGATGGATACACATAATTT
>JBHPFF010000083.1:0-13011 GCA_042572165.1 Candidatus Latescibacterota bacterium
CCTAATACTATGATTAAAAACATATGAATTTTCTGTAGGTTAAAGTTGTTTTTTCATGTACAACCTTGTCAATCATTTATTGTAATCAGTACTATCCAAACCGTCTTAATATTTGATATTTTGGGATTATGTAGCCTTAAGATGAAAGACACTGTTTTAGGCTATTCTATTTCGTATCGAATGCAAATTGTTTGAATAATATAACTTTATCCTCAGTCAATTTGCCTTCATTTTTCCATCTTTCGAAGTCTTTGGTTGTAAATGAAGGCTCAGTTAAATAGATTTGACGAATTATTTCCTTAAGCACTTCTTGTCCAAAAGCATCTGCTCTCGCCAACTCCTGTAACACATCAGGATCAATTTGACCTTTATGTTTATCTCTATAAAGTTTTAAGCTTAATTGAACCTCTCCAGTTGAGTTGTTCGCTCTTTGGTAATTGAACCAATTATTCGTTCGGATAAATTCATCCAGTTTTTTTCGTTCACGCCTTTCATAAATTACAATTACAATACTAATGATCGTTGCAGCTACACCGATATACGAAATAAATTCAATTATTTAATCTTACTCCTTACTATGGCTATACAGTTTTCTATGATAATAACCTATATACAGCAAACAGTTATACTGAACACCTTAATATTCAAAATTACTGTAACCATCACCCAAAATCAAGCCGAATATGTTACCGGTACATCCACAATCACACGCCTCATTCCTGTCAACATATCAATTTCCTGAATGTGACTTAGCTAATTTCTTATTTTAAATAAATCGTTTACAGCATAGGAGTAGCCCACACTCTTAACGGATCGCCCGTTTCGTTTATCCAGTTCATAAGAATTTCACGGTGATGTTTCAATGTATTGGAGTCAATTCTGTTGATAATGTTTTTCGTTTCCCACGGATCAGCTTCCAGATCATAGAACTCGTCACGGGAGGTTGGATTGTAGATATACTTTGTTGAATGGGTTCTGACCATCCTCTGCCAGAATGTTTGTTGATGGCCATGATGTTCGGTAACGATATGGTCTTCCCTGATTGCTTTTCTGGTGCTGTTCAGAATAGGTATTAGCGAATCTCCATCCATTTCATGCACCTCGCTGCCGGCAATTTCGAGGAATGTCGGTGCAAGGTCGTTGAGTGTAACAAAAGCCTCGGATACACCAGGTTTTATCAAGGGATTCGAAATAACCATCGGTATGCGTGTTATACAATCGTACATACCGAATCCCTTATCCCAGTAACGGTATGACCCAACAGCGCTACCGTGGTCGGCCGAATATACAATGAGCGTCTTCTCAAGTTCGCCCGTGTCCTCAAGTGCCTTGAGTATGCGACCAATTTCTTCGTCGATGAGCGTAATATAGCCGTAATACTCTCCGATCATCTCGGCAAGGTCTTTTTCGTTGAACCATCCGGTTTTCCAATATTCACCGTAACGTATGATTACTCCTGGCTTATCTGATAAGTCGCAGTCCCAGTTCGGCCATAGTGATATCTTTGTGTTGCGGTACTTTTCAAGATGCTCCTTCGTTATGTTATAGGGGGCGTGAGGACCCCAGAAATTGCAGCTGATGAAAAACGGCTTACTGTCCCGCGTATATCGTGTGACGACATCGGCAGTCTGATTCGCTAAATATGCCGGGATCGAAGCCGACTGCGGTCCTTCCTGAAGGCCGGCGTAAACCCTGAAACCAGTCGGATCACGGCGTTCCCGGAGGAGATTGAATCCGTCGACCCCCTGTTTTTTCAGGTAATCGACATAGTGAGGGTGTTTGGAAGGATAACCGTATCCCGGATAGAACGGCAGATCATCGTAGCCATGGGTAGTGGGTTTGTGTTTTTCGGTGCCGATGTGCCATTTGCCGACATGTGCAAGATTCCATCCGTCTTTTTTCAAAGTATGGCTGAAAAATTTCGTTTCAGGAAGCGGATTTTGAGCACCGCTGTTGTTGCGAGATGGTACTTCTTTTATTCCTGTATTAAATGTGATCCTGTGGTTGTGGGGCCAAAGCCCGGACTGAACCGACATCCGTGCCGGGGAGCAAACAGGTCCTGGTGTATAGGCGTTATTGAACCGTATACCGGTTCGTGCCAGACGATCGATGTTCGGCGTCTGCACCACATCATTGCCATAACACCCGATGCAATCCTGACGCTGCTGGTCAACAAACAGGAAAAGGATATTATTAATCCCTTTCAGTTTTCCGCCTGTTGTTTGTGCATTGGCGTTTTTCGATGTCGTCTGATTCCCGGCTAAAATAGCTCCCGTTCCGGCAAGTTCCGCTCTCTTCATGAACTCTCTACGATCCATTGTGTTGCCCTCCATATATGATAATAATCCTTTTTTTCATTGTTTTCGGTATAGGTAATGTACGTATTTAATCAAGGAATTTTTAGGATGATTTATTTTTGTAAACGTCTTATAATTTTTGAAAAATTTAAAAGATAATTAAACACAACATTCCCCTCATCAAAATCATGAGAAGCAACAATACTGAGTTTTATTTCACCAACACCATCTTCCTCGTCTCACTGATCCCCTTCGCCTTCAAAGTGGAGGAGTAGAGTCGGTTTGCATTTCAATGCAAATCATATATTATATCTATGTTTCACATTATAACCATTGAACAATGTTAAGGGAAGATGTTTTTCGGAAAGGAGGCTTGAAAAAACAGTTGCAATTCACTAAAAGTATACCTTAACTTTTAACTTAAAATGTCCAACTTGTTTTGACGACGTACAGTCGCGGGTTCAATCCTCGTTAACTTCTTCTCACAAAAACGGCTGGGTGACTAACATAACAAGTGGTCCAAAGAATGAGGGCAGGACAGTATATTTATTTCTTGCATATACTACTTAATCATACTTTGTATAGGAGAATCAGTGACTTGATATTTCAAAATCAACTTTTATATTATTGAACTCTATATTATTATCGATGTTATATACTAATTTTGTACCTTTGATATTGGTCAATTATATGCTGAACTTTCTCAATGAAATCTGTAGAGTCTATTTTGGGATTAATAATAAAACCTACATACACTGTTGACACTAATTTCTGTTTATTCTGTATATCCTCAATGTCGTTTTCAATACGTTCTATTTGTTTTTTAAAAACACGTGAACTCGAATCTTTTGGTAAATCATCCATTTCCTGTTTATAATCTGTCAACTCTTTGTCTAACTCATTGACTTTCTTCTCTGTCCTAAAAAGAACTACATCTAAATCTTCAAGATAATTCTGAAATTCATTATAACTATCTATCTTCCCCATATATATAAAATCGTTTTTCATAATTAGCAAATCCAATGAACTTTGTGTCCTCAATTACATTTTCAAGAAACCACTTTCCCCTCTTTTTCTGAAGTCCAGCAAGTTCGAATTTACATAAGATTGTCTTATCTGAGAGAAAAGATTTTTCATCTTCTTTTTTTCAACAGTTTCTGTAATCTTGATTGCATCCTTAATTGCTCTATCTAATTCAGATGCTATATTGCTTGGTTTATATTTTATTGTGTCGTAACTTTGAATATTAAAGGCCAACACAAGGTCTTCTTTCTGTAAAGGGATTATGTGCTTCCTTAATGAGGTCATTAGTCCATATTCGTAATATACATTCGGATTTGGAAATTTTTATTATTTTCAATTGTATCATCAAGGATAACGATGCAAGAGTATGATGCTTTTTACGAAAGCAAAACTGTCTGTAAAATCACTTGAAAGTGATTAAAATGGATATAACATACACAGCACAGGAGATGTCATAGTAATATGATAAGAATAGGAACAAAATATGTAATCGGACATTTAATAAAGAAGATTCACTTGTGTTCAAAAATCAGAATGTTATCGTACATTCACTCATAAAAGGAGGTTGTTATGAAACGGCTTTGTTTCGTAATGAGTATCGTTCTTGTCTTCTCCATGGTTTTCTCCACGGTGTCTTTGCAAGCCCAGGGCAAAAAACCCCGTCCGAGCTTGAATGCCAGTGTTATGCAGAGACTGGGAATTGACACTGACATCACTATCACTTATTGCAGGCCGGGTGTCAAAGGGAGAAAAATCTGGGGAGGGCTCGTGCCCTACGGATTAGCACCGGGAAATAAATACTCAGATAACAAACCTTATCCCTGGCGGGCCGGCGCGAACGAAAATACCACATTTGAATGCAGTAAAGACCTGCTTATAGAAGGGAAAAAACTGGCCGCCGGGAAATATGGTGTCCACATGATACCATCCGAAAAAGACTGGATTATCATTTTCAGCAAGAACAACTCATCATGGGGAAGCTTTAAATACAACCAGAAAGAAGACGCACTTCGTGTAACAGTGACACCGGTCAAGGCGCCCCATCAGGAATGGATGATGTTCGGATTCGATGACCTTGCCGGCACTGCTGCAACAGTATATTTGCACTGGGAGGAACTGAAAGTTCCCATCAAAATAAAACTTGCCGAATAAATTGAAGCCAAAAGACAGATAAAAATGTATATAAAAAAGTGTGTTTCGTTCATTCTTGCAGCCCTGATTCTCAGTATCACTGCGTATGCCCAGCCAGCAGAAATCCTGAATGCCGGTGAGCTACAGATCGCTCTCGAGAAGTTGAATACCCTCGGGAGCGTTCTGTATCTCGCGGCTCATCCGGATGACGAGAACACGGCTGTCCTTGCATATTTATCAAAAGGAAGAAAATACAGAACCGGATACTTTTCGCTCACCCGCGGCGACGGCGGTCAGAACCTGATCGGCTCGGAAAAGGGTGCCGAAATTGGGATAATCCGTACCCAGGAACTGCTGGCAGCACGGAAAATAGATGGCGTGGAACAGTTTTTCACGCGGGCAATCGACTTCGGCTACTCGAAGACCTCTGAAGAAACACTCGGGTTTTGGGACAAAGAAGCAATTCTATCGGATGTCGTCCGTGTGATTCGCACATTTCGTCCGGATGTTATTATCACTCGTTTTCCTCCGGATAGGTCCAGTGGTCACGGTCATCATACCGCATCGGTCGTGCTGGCGAAAGAAGCTTTTACTGCAGCTGCCGATCCTACACGGTTCACGGATCAGTTGAAATACCTTCAACCCTGGAAGACCACGCGAATGTTCTGGAACACTTGGCAGTCGGGCAGTCAGGAACGAGAGCAATTGAACAAGGTGGATGTCGGCGAGTACAATCCGCTTATCGGCGCATCATATTCCGAAATGGCAGCGCTGAGTCGCTCCATGCACAAAACTCAGGGTTTCGGCGCTTCTGGACGGCGGGGAACGCAGTATGAATACTTCACATTGATTGCCGGTGAATCAGCAGCCGATGATATATTCGATGGAATCGATACGACATGGAACAGGATTCCCGGTGGACAATCGGTTCGAACAGCAGTCAGCGGCATACTGAGTTCTTTTCAACCCCAAAATCCGTCACGCTTACTCCCGAAACTGCTTGCCCTCTACACTGATCTCAGCAGATTAGACGGTAATTATTGGATAGAAACCAAACAGCGTGAATTGCTGCACATTATACGGTCATGCGCAGGAATCTGGATGGAGGCGATTACAGATGATTATACCGCAGCTCCCGGTGATGAAATTCGGGTACGAACAACACTGGTACATCGTTCGGATTATCCATTTACTATCGAGAAAATTTCATTTCCGGAAGCGTCATGTGATTCTGTCCTGCATATTGCATTGAACAACAACGATCAGGTTACTATTGACAAAACGTTCCGCATTCCGGAAGATATTTCTATATCGCAGCCATACTGGCTGGAGGAACCATCCTCGCAGGGCAGGTTTTCGATACCGGATCAAACAAAAATCGGTCTGGCCGAAAATCCTCCGTCGATCAGCGCTGTTGTGACCTTAAGCAGTAATGGACAATCCTTCCAGTACACTCTGCCGCTTCAATTTCGATGGACCGATAGAGTAAACGGTGAGCTGTATCGGCCGTTTGAAATCAGACCGAAGGTGACAGTGGATCTGCAGAACAATGTTAGCATATTCACCGGTGACAACCCGAAAGAAATACAGGTCAAACTCAAAAGTCACTTTTCGAATGTTAAAGGTAAAGTTCGTCTCAAAGGCACAGAAAACTGGCGGATAGAACCGGCGGAGATTCCGTTTTCCCTGAGCGGCAAATATGAAGAAATACAACTCGGTTTTACAGTTATACCGCCCGGGTTTTCCGATCAGACCTTCCTTGTGGCTGAGGTTGAAATCCAGGGAAAGAGTTCAGACAGAGCTCTGATCGAAATCTCGCATCCTCACATCATAAGACAGGTATATTTCCCGCATAGCAGAATCAAGGTTGTCAAACCGGAAATAATAATACCGAACGGTACAATAGGATATATAACCGGAACGGGCGATGAAATTTCGGATTGCCTGCGAAGTCTCGGATATGAAGTGATACTGCTCGATGATGAAATGCTGGAGGCTACTGACTTCATGCAATTTGATGCGGTCATTACCGGTGTTCGGGCATATAACACGAGGGAGCGGCTGAAACACATACACCCGAAACTGATGCAGTATGTGGAAAACGGTGGGACTGTAATCGTCCAGTATAATGTTACCTATGGTTTGCTGTCTAAGGATATTGGGCCATACCCTTTCACCATCGGGCGGGATCGTATAAGTGTTGAAACCGCACCGGTTACATTTCTCAATCCGGAACATCAGCTCCTGACCTTTCCGAATAAAATATCGCAAAAAGATTTTAAGGGATGGGTTCAGGAAAGAGGATTATATTTCGCTTCCCAGTGGGATGAAAAGTACGAACCGATTCTGTCCGGCCATGATCCGAACGAGACGAACAAGAACGGCGGAATGTTATTTACACGATATGGAAAGGGCGTATTTATCTATACCGGTTACTCATGGTTCCGTCAGCTGCCCGCTGGAGTTCCCGGTGCGTATCGATTGTTTGTGAACATGGTTTCTGCGGGTGAATTCAATGGAGAATGACCACCTGGAATACATGGATAACCGTGAAGAACAGCCGCCATTTTTCTCATCATGGACTCATCTCTATATTCTCGTTTTTTCCAATCTTTTGATTCTGATTATCCTCTTTTATGTCTTTACAAAAGTTTTTGATTAATATCTCATACCGGGAATGGTTTACACTTTATGAAAGTTTTCGACTGGATTGTCCTGAGCTCGTTTCTTACGTTTGTTGTTGCGTATGGAGTCTGGAAAACCCGCGGAAAAAAGAAAATACGAGATTATTTTCTCGCGAACAAATCAACACCGTGGTATACTGTGACGCTGTCGATAATGGCAACTCAGGCAAGCGCCATCACCTTTCTCTCGACACCGGGCCAGGCATATGTCGACGGCATGAGGTTTGTGCAGTTCTATCTCGGTCTCCCGCTGGCAATGATAATTCTCTCTGTCACCGCAGTTCCCCTCTATCACAAGCTGAATGTGTACACCGCGTATGAATTTCTGGAACAGCGCTTCGATTTGAAAAACCGTCTCCTGGGGAGCATACTTTTCCTTATCCAGCGCGGATTGGCGGCAGGATTCACCATCTTTGCCCCGGCATTGATAATATCAGTGCTCCTCGGCTGGGATATCCGGCTCACCATTTTTTTCATTGGTTTGATGGTGATTGTTTACACCACTGTCGGAGGAACTGATGCTGTCAATAAAACACACCTGCTGCAAATGGCAATAATCATGGTGGGAATGTTTTCTACCCTGGTCATGATATTTCGTCTGCTACCGACAGATATATCTTTGCTGGACGCAGCCCACGTAGCGGGGAAAATGGGAAAGCTGAACGCCATCACATTTTCCTTTGACTGGAAAGACAGGTACAATTTCTGGTCGGGAATTATCGGTGGCACATTCCTCGCGCTCTCGTATTTCGGGACCGATCAGTCGCAGGTGCAGCGTTATCTTTCGGGACGGTCGATAGCGCAAAGCCGTATGGGGCTCCTCGCAAACGGAGTTGTGAAAATCCCCATGCAGTTCATCATTCTGTTTATAGGAGCAATGGTGTTTGTTTTCTATCAGTTTGTAACGCCACCGCTGTTTTTCAATTCTGTGGAGACGGTACAGATTAAAACGAGCAATTATGCCGCAGAATATCGTGCATATGAGAATGAATACGACAGGGTGCATTCAGAGAAACAGGAACATATTCGTGATATGCTGGCCGCAGTCAGGTCGGATGATGATGCGGTGCTGCGAGAAGCAATTTTCAAGCTTCAATCATCGAAAGCTTCTGAAAAGCAAATTCGGGAAAAAGCGATAAATCTCATTCAAAAAACGAATCCCGATGCCGATACGAATGATACCAACTATATTTTCCTCAGTTTTGTAATCAACTTTCTGCCAACCGGCCTTGTCGGGCTTGTTCTTGCGGCTATCCTTTCAGCTTCAATGTCGTCCACATCCGCTGAGCTGAACGCTCTGGCATCAACGACCGTAATCGATATTTATAAACGTCTGGTTAAGAAAGATGCCGCGGAACGACATTATCTTTTCGTATCAAAGCTTGCGACGGTTTTCTGGGGGATTTATGCCATGGCGTTTGCTTTGTACGCAAACCGTCTCGGATCGCTGATTGAGGCGGTGAATATTCTTGGCTCCCTCTTTTATGGAACGATTCTCGGGATTTTTCTGGTCGCATTTTATCTTAAGAATATAGGCGGAACTGCCACGTTTATAGCAGCCATTTTTGCAGAGATAATTGTTATCGCCTGTTTCGTTTTCACGGAAATTCCGTATCTGTGGTTTAATGTGATCGGGTGTGTTGCTCTCATTTTTGCGGCGTATTTGATAAATCCGTGGTATCATTCAAAGACGGTATGAGCAGATCGAACGTTTCCGTTTCACCTCCTTTTTCCGGAAACATGAATTACCATATGGGAAGATTGCGCTTGATATCCGGATCATCAATTCCGGGTCGGCCGCAGGTCGTCCGGTTGTTTCAGAATAGGTGTGATCGACCAGTTCATCGGTGAAAATGAAGTCCACATACCGGTCGATCAATCGTAAAATGTGGTTCTCAGGTATAAGCTTCTCCATCTCGACGAACGGAAACAGCTCTACACGAGGCTTGCTTTTACGAGGTTTCATAAATCCTCCTTATCTTATAGTATTATCAATAAGATAAGGTGTTGTTAAACAAAATAAAAATACTATTTGGTGAACATGAGTTAAAGGTTTATCAACAGTCTTTTAAATTATATCTATGCAGCTAACAATCGCATAAAGTCGACCAAAGGGTGTTGTCTCAAATGAGTTTTATTCTGGTGCGTTCACAAAAGTCTAAATAAAATTTCAGTGCGTATAAGTCCTTTGGCGGCTTATACGATGGTCGTTAGGCAGCGAAAATATGTTTTCGGGGAAGTTTATCGTCAGCAAAATACCCTACATACCAGGTTTTTGGATTTCTTATTTTGTCTTGAATAAAACATAAAATAATACTCTCAAATAATCCCCGTTTAATCCCGCGTGCATATTGCTACTAAATGTGTTGACTATAAATAATTGTTAATATAAATTATAGATAATCTCCAATATATTAAGGACACGGGAATCGAACCCGCATCCTTTTTTCAAGTAATGGTTAGGTTAAATAAAGTTCTCACATTCATATTTTGATCAGTATACAACTTGGGCAATTTCCTGCAAAGTCTGGTCATCATCCCTCGGAAAATAAAACACTAATCACTTCGGAGCCTCCTCGTGAAACAGATCAAGATTGGAGCAAAAGTTGTCAAGCACAGTAGATATGTCACGCTTCAGATTGCAGAGGTGGTAATAGACAAAAGGTTGTTTGCCGAGATATTGTCTCGGATAGAACGATTGCGATACTATTCTGTTTAACTACGGCTGCTGTTTGAGTTGATTCAATGGATATGTGTCTCTCAAATGGGATATATAGCTGTTTATCAAGCATATACGCAATAAATATGACCGGTCAGTATGAAAAAAATACTTGAAAAAGAACTTGAAAGAGGTAATATTCGGTTATCAATAAGATTGTGGAGAATTTTAACTGCTCATGATTTTAATATGGTGAATCCCGGATTATTGACTGCAATAACAGGAGTAAAAAATGAATACCGGAAACATCCTCAGAACGCTACGTTTCAGAAAGAAACTTGTTGTATATTTGTCAATTGTTTTACTATTTAAGTCGGTAACAGCCTTTGCAGCCGATGAACCGTCATTCAAACCGCTACCGCTACCGCTCGGCGAAATTGTCACATATACCTCTGAACAGTTCCTCGTTCCACCAGACAGCCTGGCCGGGGGTGATTTCACTATTGCGAAAACTCCGCCGACAGTCGATTTCGCATTTTATCCTGAGCAGACCTACTCTGGAAATCCATGGTCGGTGTGGGGTGACAATATCATGGTTGGGGACACCTGGTACTCTGCAGTCGGTGATCATCTCTGGAACTGCTATCTCTATGCATACAATCCAGAAGAAAAAAAACTCAAAACGGTTCTTGATGTCAAAAAACTCCTGAAACAGCCGGAAGGGCATTATACTCCCGCCAAGGTTCACAGTCGCATCGATCTCGGAAGCGACGGCTGGCTGTATTTTTCGACTCACCGCGGTTCGAGTAAATACACAACGGACCAATATTTCTACCAGGGAGACTGGATATTACGGTTTAACCCGAAAACGGTCAAAGCTGAAGTGGTAAGCCATGGTCCCGTAGGCAAGGAAAGCATCCCTGTCAGTGTGCTCGATCCTGACCGTCTTTTCTTCTACGGCGGGACACAGCAAAGCAAACTATTTTTTGCTTACGATGCGAAAAAACATAAACTTCTCTATAAAAGTGCTGAAAACGAAGGCCCTTACCGATACATGATGTTTTCAAAGACTACAGGGTATGTCTATTTCCTTAACGAGGATTACGCGCCTCTTCGACGATACGATCCTGAAACAAACAAGATAACGGTGGTCGATACGAAACTTGGCCTCCGATCTGCGACTATGGAAACACCACAGGGATATATCTACACAGTTGCAACAAGAGGAGACGGTCGCATATTCCGGTTCGACGTAAAAACCGAGGAAGCCCAGGAAATCGGCAATGCAGCGCTAACCGGTCCCGGCTACAAAACGCTAGCTTATGTGACCACCATCGACGCCGATCCGACCGGTACCTACCTCTATTACTGCGCGGGAAACGCTCACGGTCATTCCGACCGGGGCGGTTCGCCCATCGTACAGTTCAACGTGAAAACCGGAGAAAAAAAGGTGCTGGCGTTTCTCTATCCGTTTTTTGAACAAAAACATCACTTTATTTGCGAGGGAACGTTCGGATCGGTTCTATCCCCCGATGCCGATGTATTGTATGTTACCTGGATGGGCAAAAGGACCGATAAGGAACAAACAAGGCGAACGGAGTGGTACTGTGCGATGACTGCCATTCATATTCCGGAGTCCGAACGGTGAGAGACTGTTTTTGCGGTTTTGTAAATGGAGTTAGAGAATTATAAATGTCATATAAAGCGGCAACGACAATAATTTTTTTATATTTCTTCTGTTTGTTTTACGGCAGTATCTTTTGCCGTATATTCTTCAGGTGTATTACCACCATTTATCGAGGTAAGAGAATACGGTAATGCCAATCATTGGCTGCCTGCATGGACTGCTGTCTTCCGGTTCGCCATTACGATCAGGGAACAAGTCGTAGGAATAATGATGCCCGGCATCCCAAAGAGACCAGCATTGCCCGCTCATACTCCGGGACTTGCTGTCATTGCTGTTCCATCTGGTCCATATTTCATACCCGCACACTTGATATCCCACAAAATCCTTATATAATAAAAAGTCCTCTTTTGTTACACGCCTGACACTTTTGTGGATATAGAGTTAACTATAGATCTTTACTCCAATCTTTTTAGCTGTATCCTCTAAATACTTCTTACACTCAGGGTATTTTTCACGAGGCAGATGTTCAATAAGCAACGCCCGTGGATACTTGAGATGACTCAGTCTAGCTAGATACTGTTCATAGTCTATACAGCCTTGACCCAATACGATTCCTTCGTTTATTGCAGTTGACATGCTGTTCCAGAGGCAATCTTTTGCATGGCAACCCATGATATCTTCTCCAAGAAGATCAAAACACAAGTTGAGCAATTCAGTTGTACGGAAATAGACACCGGGATGTATCATATTGACCGGATCAAATAAAACTTTTACCCTCGGTTCCCCAACATCTTCTCTAAGTCGTTTATGTGATTGAGGAGTATTGTTGTTGCAACAGTTAACCGCTTCAAATCCGAGATTGACTTTGGAACCAGCGGTATCTTTCAGGATCCTTTTGATGACGTTGACCCCCATATCCCATGTTTCTTTTGTCCAGTTGTCTTTATGTGGACGGTCCTTGCTTCTTGGATTACGCCCGCCGGTATGCAACACTATAAACTTAAGACCAAGGCGATCCGCACTTTCGATTGCCTGAATGATCCCCCTAATATTCCTTTCTGCCCTGTTAGTATCAGGATCAATAATGTTACGCCACTGATGGATAGCATAAAACAAAACATCATGTTGTTTGAGTGCAGCTTGCAATTCTCTTATTTGAGAGTCGGGTGTATCAATCCAATTTAAGCTTCCCGATTCACAAGCGGTATATCCTGCATCACGTATCGCTTTTACCTGTTCTCCCAAAGGTAAGATCTTATCTGAATTCCTACCTGGGGTATTACTTAGATTGTATCCACTACAACTGAGACGAATCGGTGTTGGTCCCGGAGTCAGGTCGCGTTTGACATTTTTCGGTGGGCTCCATTGCACCAGGAAGTCATCTCCCCACACGTCCGGAAGAGGCTCTGCTTGTATTGGTGATGTAGATGAACCGAACAATAATCCCGTTGAAACCGTTCCTGTTGCGATGGCTTTACGTCTTGTGATCTTTTTAGACATGGTAATATCCTTCTTTTAACTTCAGTTTTGTTAAAGGATTAGTAAGAGTATGACGAGTGACGATCGAATACTGTGACACATGGGTAATAA
>JBHPFF010000084.1:0-12714 GCA_042572165.1 Candidatus Latescibacterota bacterium
ACAGAGAGCAGGTTACATACCGGTCAAGAGTTTCCGCTAGACGTTCAGGATTGTCCGCCGGGAAAAGTAAGCCGTGCTTTCCATCCTCTATGAATTCACGTACTGCTGGCAGATCGGAAGCTATCACCGGCAGTGAACGAGAGAAATAATCGAGGATTTTAAGGGGAGATGTAATGAAACGGTTGAACGGTGTGTCAGTGAGCGGAACAATTCCGGCGATGCATCTGTCCATCATGTGTCCGATATCCGAATGGTGTACCCAACCTGAAATGCACACGCGTTTATCAACACCGGCAAGACGGGCCAAATTCATAAATTCCCTCATTTCATGCTCATCCTTGCCGCCAATAACAAAGAGTTTCAGTTCGCTGTCGGTGATATGCGTGAATGCAGATAAAATTATTCCCAGCCCCTTGTGAGCATCAAGGGATCCAACATAACATACTTGTTTTTCCCGTTTGCTTTCTGACCGCTTGACGTCCATCAGACCTGTTGGGGCTATGACAATCGGCAATGAGGGATACAGGCGCCGAAACAACTCAGCCTGCGTTTCAGTAAGGCATATAAGCCCGTCAAGGCGGGGAAGAAATAGTCTCTCGTACAAGCGGTTTTTGTAAATACGGGGTGTTTTTTTCAGGTCTGTTCTCAATGATAAGTCACCGAAGAAATCATGCGTTTCAAAAAGGCACGGTATATTATAAAGCCGCCGGATGTAAACAAGGTACGGTAAAAAACCGATACTTCTCGTTATAACCGCACATACCTCTCCCTTTTTCGCATAGACCCCGATACGTTTAACCGCATCCCTGAAAAACCGGGAATGACCGGGTGTTTTACCGCCTAAACCGCTTCGCTGAATGTCAAGTTGCGGGGGAATACCGGCACCGGTAACTGTGTGGAAAATCTTTTCTGTCGGTTCCTCGGAATTGTTTCTGATAATCAGGACTGTGGGGTAATGGTGAGCGAGTCCGTAAACCGTGCCGCTGATAAAAACAATACTCGGTGACGGGGATGGCCATTCACCGGTATGGATATAAAATATCTTTTTCTCAGCCATAGAAAAACCTGTTTTGCAAGCGATACTGTATCAGTAAAACTGGTAAACTTTCAATTTTGGCGGGAATATTAAAAGTTCGTTGACCAAAAGATCATGCGACTCGCTTATTCTTTTTTCTTTTCCACCCTGGCATATGCGTTGTGGTTGTGGATGCTTTCCTGGCTGTCAGCCTCAACCACATACCATGTTATCCGACCCATATCATCGAGCTTGCAGGCAACCTCACGTACTATATCCTCAACAAACATTGGATTATCGTAGGCATGTTCGGTAACATATTTTTCATCAGGACGTTTGAGTATAGAATACAATCCTCCGCTTGCGCTGGACTCGATCAGATCGATAAGCTCTTCTATCCAGACAAAATCATCATAACGGACATTTACTGTAACGACACAGCGCTGGTTATGTGCGCCGTAGTCTGACATCTCTTTCGAGCAGGGACAGAGGGTTATGACGGGTACTGATACGCCGAGAACAATATCCTCCCCGTTTTGATACGAAGCCAGAAAGCGGCATGTATATGACATGAGGCTCGGCTGTTTGGACACCGGCGCTGTTTTTTCAATAAAGTAGGGAAATTCTATTTCCATGTGGGCTTCATCGGCGTTAAGACTCTCACGGATAGTCCTGAGAATCTCTCCCGTACGGTCTATCCACTCGCAGTCGCGGTATTCGTTTAGAATTTCCACAAAACGGCTCAAATGTGTTCCCCGGAAGTTATGTGGGAGATTGACATACATATTTATAGTTGCCACTGTTGTTTGTTTGCCGTTTTTTCTGTCCAGAATGGTAATGGGCCACCTGATTCCTTTTACTCCGGCCCTGTCGAGGGGGATATTACGGTCATCGGGAAGAGACTGGATGTCGGGCAGATTTTTATAAGGCATTCTTTTCTCCTTGCCCTGGCTAACTGATATTTGTGAAAAATAAGTTTAACATATATTTTTAAAACTCGTTTGATAAAATAATGCATTCCTTGGTCAATGTGCAAGCTTATGAAAATCATAAAAAAATATTTTTATGGTAAAGATAAAACAATTTGAAATACATCGATTTTAATTTACATTGTAAAATTAAACTAAGTATATGTAAATAATATAATTATAACAAGTTTAATATTTGGATAAAGTGAGCATAAATTAAACTTACTTTTACAATAAAAAAGGGCAAATATTTCATTGCCCTTCTTTCATTCTTGACAATACAGAACACATTATTTAATATATTGCATCATGGAACTATTAAAAACTCAAAAAAATAAAGTACTTAATATTCTTCAAGAACAGAATCTACCATTAAGTGATTTCAAGTGGAAACATTCTCCTTATAGTATAACAAATGACAATTGTTTAATATTGAATTACAAAGATGGTAAATTCTACTTTGATTTTTGTATATACAAAAATAAGTCTGACTTTTGTAGGTATTCACCTGCAGAAACAAGATATACTTTAGACATCCCAACTACATCTTGGGGAGTTATGTTAGCTAATGTAACTAAGTGGGCGTATTGCCTTAAAAGGGAAATTGAAGCTCCTGATTTATGGGAAGAATTTGAAAAATATAGGACTTCATTTTCTTTGGTTCCTTCCGGAGAAATCGTAAATGAAAATATACCATATCACGAAGCAGAGAGAATAATTGAAGCGATACACTCTTTGGAAAGTGAAATAGCAAAGAAGTTTGAATTGGATGAACAGCAGATTAAATTTGTAAATTCAAAGTTGGAATATTTAGAAGGTGCTGTAAAACGTCTGGGACGTCTTGATTGGGTAAGTATTTGTATGGCTACGTTTATGAGTATAGCATCTCATTTAGCTTTAAATCCTGAAGAAGCAGTAAAACTTGGAAATCTTTTTAAAACTTATTTTGAACCATTTTTCCAGTTACTTCTACAATAAAAAGAAAAACTACCCCTCCACCAAATGAAGCCAGTTGAAAGGGGAATGAAAAATTGTGTGATTTTTCTGTTTTCATAGACACTGCGTTAGTTGTTATTACCGGTTTATTAGCTATTTTTACAGCCGGATTATTTGGAGTTGCATTTTGGTCATTGAGGAAACAGGGTGATTATTATAAAGCAATATCAAGACCATTTGTTGATGTTGATAATGTTGATAAAACGGATTTACAATTTTTAGATGGTCACCCAAAACCAATAAGCTTAAACGTTATATATCAAATCAACAATTATGGCAACTCACCGGCAAAAGATGTTCAATTTGATGAAAAATCTTCCACTGAAATAAATGAGAAATATAAAAAAGATTTTAAGGAAGGAAAACGTATATATTCAATTTACCCAAATAAGCCAATTGTAATTACATCAAAAGAATTTCCACTGTATTTGGATGAAAAAAATGAATCATACATACATATTGCTATTACTTATAAAGATATGGCTGAAAAACTACACAATACCTTAAGCATTTTTCATTTGACATTCGAAGGAGGACGAAAATTTGTATGCGTTAAGTCTATTTTTGATTAAATATACTACCCCTCCACCTTTACTTCGTGATGTCAATTAAATTTCTTCTTTTTTGAATCCTCAACAGTAATACCGCTCTGGTTGGAATCCTGAGCCACTTGATATTTTCAGAGGTTCATTTGGTTGGGTGGAGTGCCTGGTTAGCCATTTCTAACTTGTCTCCAAGAAGAACGACTTTGTATAAATGTATCTACTAAATTTTGTATTGCTAAATTAATACAATCTCTTATCAAAGTTATATTTTTATAGAATTCTTCGGGTGTTACTTTTTCTTGTTGAGACTTATAGTATTCTTGAGCAGCTGCGTCCGCAAAATAAAATCTTTTTTCACACATTCTAATTCCACGCGAAATATATAGGATATTAGATTCCATCAAAAATTTCTTTTTATATCCTTTAAAAATTTCTTTTTCATCATAATGATTGGCAATCTTATGTCTTACCATTAATAGCGCTTTCCCTAAAGGTGTTTTCGAATCAGCTCCACCAAATGCGTATGAAATTATGATTCCCCAAGATTCTCGACAATTTTTGTGCAATTTTTTACAAATTTTTTTAAAACAATCAGATTCAACAACATCTTTTGAATTTCTTACCAAGATAAATAGCTCGTGTATTACTGCAATTAATGATTTTTCTAAATATACTTCGATACCTGAAATTTCACCCAAAATTGGTTTTACTGGCATGTCTTTTGGGTCATAATGTTCTTTGTCTTTTGGTTTAAGAGATATAATATAATCGTGAAACATTATAATGTTCTTCGTGTCATTCCATATTAAAGATAGTGCAAGAATGAAATTACATAAATCCTGGCTATATCCATTATCTCCGATAAACGCATTTTTATCAAAAGTATCCAATTTACTTAAACTTGAAAGACTTTCCTCTATCATGAAATTACTCCATTAAAGTGCATAATGTAGCGCGAGCCTTGATAGCTCGACATTCAGCGGTGGCTTTCAGCCATTCGCTGGAGTGATTTGTTGTTCGGCATTCGTGCTAACCTTGCCTTTTTATGTTGCTAATTGATCGCATCGCTTAACGAATAGGCGATATGTCTGATCGGAGCCTGAGAAGATCACGAAGGAAATTAAAAAGGAAACAAATCCGACGCCGATAATCCCGAATCCAAGTGACCGGCAGGAATGTGTAAATGCAAGTGCACTTCCAAATCCGGCTATTAATAGTATATTTAACATACACGTACGGACCACCCGAACGCTGGAACGGATGTAGTCCAGAAGTTCCGTCGTACGCTTCTCTTCAACAAGCAACCGTAGGCGAGGATCTTCATACTTTAAATCGCGTTCGGCGAATCCACGACCGAATTTTATAACGACTTTGTCGATCCACTCCAAGGAAAGAATAAAGTCGGCAACCCGGTCCACCATCACTCCCAAAGGGTAGGCGAGTCCCAAAGCCATTATAGTCACTAGTTGCACCCACGCTTGGATGCCACAGAGGCTGCTCCACAAACGATTGGTATCCAACACGAGGGAGGCTAGAAGGAAACACCATACTAATGCCCCAATACCTGCAACAAAGAATTCCACTACTACTTTGGCAACGTTCATAAGATAGTACCTCCAGACTGCCTAATTATCTGCGGTTCACCTGCTTTTGCAATCTATAATAAAAAGCGCTACCGAGCTTGGGATACACCTATGCTTAATTAATCCAGATCACGAGAAAAGTCAAGGAGTAATTGACAGGGGAAGAACACTGAAACCAGAAATAGAAGGCTAACTTTTTACCTCATGTAACCAGTTGAACTTCTTCTTTTTTGAGCGTAAAACACTGACACCGCCCTGGTTGGAATCCTGAGCCACTTGCTATTTTCAGAGGTTCACTTAGTTGGAGAGATAAAAGAGGGTATAATGTGTGTGTTTTGTGTGTAGTGGCAATATAACTTAACGGTTTACGGTTCACCTGCCTTCACTATCTATAAAAAATAGCACAGTGCTTAGGCGGTCTGGTGCAACCGCTGGTTAGGCAAGAACTTTTCACTTATCAGGCAAAGATGAGCGAAGCATTTCTTCAAAATCTAATGACGCTCGTCGTTGGATTGCGTTCAGAACAAGATAGAATTGATAGTAGCCATATTTATCTGGATCACTCCCTAATTCTTGATAGTGGGTGTTGAAGTAATGAGAGACCTCTTCCCCTATCGGCGTTGGATTTGGCAACCGTTTAATTACCGGTTTGAGCATGCTTTCGAGTTGAACTAGTCGTTCCGGGCCGTGTTTCTGTGTCATCCAAAATGCCACAGCGAAGTCATTAGCCATGGCCTCTTTTTCATATCTTTTACTAGCATCGCCAAAACCTGCATTTTGGAGAAAGTGTGTTATTTCATGTGGTATAAAGAACCAGTTAAACAGAGCGTGAAAGAGAACCATGCCTGCTTCTTCGTTTCCTGTCCAATTCATAAAAGTCTTCTTTTGCTCGTGATCGAACTCATTCCAAAAAGGAATAACTACCTTTCGTCCATCCGGAGATAATTTGATCAGAGCTGGCGTGTTTTTTATCTCAATGGATAACTGGTAGTGCGGTTGCCAGCCAATGCGTGATACTTGATCAATATAATTATCGATGATTTGACCAACATCCTTGGTTAGATCGTCACGGCTTTCGTAATACTGAAAGCTACCTCTGTCCGTTAAAACACTATTAGATGCTTGATCATTCTGCGTCGTTGAGCATCCTATTATCAAAAAAAGCCCAAGGGAAATAGCAAAATTGATGACGAGTTTACGTTTCAAAGCCTTTACCAATATCTGAATTTAGTATGCCTAACGGTTTGCGGTTCACCTGCCTTCGCTATCAAAATCAAGGCGGACATGTGTAACCGCTGGTTAGTCTCTATAAATGCGTATATGACTTTCAAACCACTACTGCGCCCCGGAAGGCGGTAAATCACTGTTAAAAATGTTGCGGTAAATCCTCCAGGAACCGTCGGGCTGACGTTTATTAAACGCCACCCACTTTCCGGAATCCCGAATTGGCTCGCCACCCGCATTAGGAGTTATTGTGTAAGTGTAAGTGCCCCGGACAAACGCCCAGTCGCCGCACACTATAACCTCCTCACATGTCTCATTGATATCAATGGCACTCTGCTCGAAAAAGGGCTGATAAAAATCACGAATTGCATCCTTTCCTACTAACGTAGGCATGTTTGGCCCCATCCTCAATGCGTCGTCAGTGTAAAGAGACACCCAATTATCCAGATCGCCGGCGTTTAATGTTGCATCATATTCCTCAGTCAAACTTTTGATTGTTTCAATGTCGGCTTCGGTGTCAACTTTCTTGGTACAAGAACCTATTGGCAAAAAGGTAACTACCAGAAAAAATACAATTAAGTTTTTCATAGCGAACTCCCTTTTAAATGATAACTACTTTTAAGAACCTATAAAATGATGGCCTAACGGGGCATCTACAGAACTATGCTAAGAACCTATATACAGCTATTTGCGCTGTATAAAACCCCAATACAACTGGGATACATCTAAGCTTAATTAATCCAGTTCACGAGAAAAGTCAAGGTGAAAAACCAGAATCCGAATTAGAAGGCTAACTCTTGAGATCATTAAAGGAAAATTATGACTAAAAAATAATTTTTAAAAAGAATCGCTCAATTTAGGATAACGATATTTTGATGGTAAAGATAAAACAATTTGAAATACATCGATTTTAATTTACATTGTAAATATAAAAATGTATATGATATAAGCATACCATTTTCTCGTCATTTATCAGACAGGGAGGCGACATGAAAAGACGTGAAGCAGTAAAACTGATCCCGCTTTCGCTTACTGGAATTGCAGGGCTTCCGGGATTAACCGGTGCACGATCCAAACTACCGCTGGGATTGGAGTATACCTCTAAAGTACGTGATCTGCTTGAGCGGATAAAGAGCAACCAGTCGGAGGAACTGCTGGAGGCATCCCATAAGATTGCAGAGACTGTCAGGAACGGAAATAAGTGTTATGCCAACTGGGATATGGGGCACTCTACCGTTTATGATATCTGGCCGGACAGACCGGGAAATACCGATATTATGTCTTACAGGATTCCGAATGATGTAAAAAAAGGCGATCTTATCCTTTTAGACCGCTATCATAATGACATTGAAAATCTTCACAGTAAAGGCGTATTTATCATCAGCGGTCCGACCCCCTGGGGCGGTAATAATATTGGCAGTGAGTTGTTGAGACCTGACATACGGGCAATGAAACTCAAACCTTTTGCCGATCTCTGGATAGAGAATTATGCAACATCCTACGGCGCCATTATGCATGTTCCCGGTGAAACAGCGCCCCTTGGGCCGGTTTCGGGTGTTGTAGGCATGATGACCTTATGGATGATGATATCGGACGCAGCGAGAATCCTCGCCGGTGAAGGCATATCGTTCAAAGTTTTCGGCGATGAACCTTCGCTGAAGAAAGGTGATGTGAATGTCGACATGGCTCGTCCCCTCGGCGAGGTATATTATGAAACCGCTGTAAAACAGCAGAAAGCCATAGATGACGAGTTCACAAAGATAAACGATATAGCTGCAATGGCTGTTCATTCGGTAATCACCGGCGGCAGGGTTTATGTATACAGCCGGCACTCCGAGAATCTCTGCGCTGAAGGAACGGTAAGAAGAGGCGGTCTTAGTCTGACATTCGGTGTATACGGTCCGCCGGAAAAGCTTATACTGATGGACGATCCTATACAGCGGGGAATAGCCGATCTGAGTTTCAAACCGACCGACAGGGATACGGTTATCATGGGTATCGGAAAACCGGATGATTCTGACGACCTTGAGAGCCTCGACCTGTTCAGGAAGGCAGGTGCGGGCGTTGCTGCAATCGGGCCTTCGACAAGGAACGGTATTGTGCCGTCCGGCAGAACAGTACCCAACGAGGCAGACATTCATATTGGCACCATGTGCGATACCTACGGCCTTTTTGCGCTTCCGGGGATTAATAGGAAAGTCGCTCCCACATCGGGTCTTATCAACAACCAAGTTTTCTGGGCAGTCTGCTGTCAGATTGCCGAGCAGATCATCGAGAAAACCGGAAATACCCCGGGTATTTATCTCAGCGGCGCACTGAAAGGCGGTATGGAAAAACTTAACGAGGTTAAGCGGCTGTACAGGGAAAGAGGATACTGATTATACCATTCCTGTTCTTGCAGTTAAACCGGTTAAGATCAAAAGGGGCGAGAGTTAAAAATCGTCCCTTAACAGTTATGTTCGGTGCTTGCTTTTTTATATTTTTATTTTCCCTCTTTTGATATCCTTATATAGGGAGAAGATTCGTTGGATTATTATACCATCTGTGCCCAGAGAACGCTTTTGAGCCGTATGCTGATCGGGGAAACGGTCGAAACTATCAGACTGCATGAAAGAAACCTCTTTCTGGATTTTGAGGGCGAAACTGCTCTTAAACTTGCCTGTATTCCGGATATGCCCTACCTGTACACACTTGAGAAGAGATTCACCCCGATGAAAAAATCCCGTGACTGGTATCCCACGTTATTAAAAGGGCGTATCCTGAAAGAGATTTCTTTAATCCACGGCGACCGCGTACTCACTTTCACATTCGATTCAGGAATCCGGCTGATCTTCGAGATGACTGGACGCCATGCAAACATTATCCTTATGGACAAAGAGGGGACAATAACAGGGGTGATACGTAAAATCACCAGCCGTGAAAGCGGCGTAAGGGAGATCAGGCCCGGCATACCGTACATTCCGCCCCCCGCGCGCGAGTTTCCCGATCCGGTATGGTCGCCGCTTCCCGTTCTTGATAGAAGACTGAGAGAAGCTGCCACCGCTGTCGACAAAGCGCTGGCATTAACCGTATGTTCCGGAAGCAAACTGTTTGCACGTGAGGCGCTCGCCCTGTCAGAAATCAACCCCTCTCTGGTTACGACTGAACTGTCATCAGGCGACGTGTTCCAACTGCTGAAAACTGTCGCAGAACTGGCGGATAGGATTGAAAAGGGTGGTGAGGGTGGTACGGTGATCTGTGGTGTCGATGGTCTCCCGCGGGATGTCTTCCCGCTGCCAATGATGTCCGCTGAGACGGACAAAGTCTACCAGGATGACATTAACGAGGCGGTAAGAACCTATGCCCGGGAGCGTGAGTGCGGTCTGGAGAAAAGAAGCCTGAAAACTTTCGTATCAGCGGTTCTTGCACGGGAGGAGAAAAGCCTCAGAAACACGTTGAGAAAAATCGAGCGCGAACGCGGCCGGTTCGCCGAACCCGGGCTTCTAACACAAAAGGGAAACACTATCCTGGCAAACCTGCACCTTGTTGAAAAAGGCATGACTTTTGTTAATTTGCCTGATCCTTACGGCGACGGCGAGGTCGAGATAGAGCTTGATCCTGCACTGGACGGCCATTCAAATGCCGAGCGTTTTTTCACACGGTCACGCAAACTCAGGGCTGCCGGTAAAATGGCGGAAGAACGAATTTCGACCATCGAGCAGCGCATCGAGACCATCAGGTCCGAGCGGAAACGCATTGAAACGCTGGATGAGATTAAAGAGCTGAAACAGCTTGCCACCGCATACGCCCGTAAAGCCGCGCGTGAACATTCAGCCGATGAAGATCAGCGATTCCCGCGCCGTTTCATGTCTATATCTGGCCTTGAGATTATCGTGGGGCGCAACGACAGGGAAAACGATGAGCTTCTCCACTGGGCGCGTAAGAATGACCTCTGGCTCCATGCCCAGAGTGTGAGGGGTTCGCATGTCATCCTGCGCACCCCGGGTAAAAAGCAGCAGCCCGACCACACCAGTATCGAACAGGCAGCCTCCATTGCGGCATACTATTCAAAGGCAAAAACATCCGCTGTGGCGCCGGTTGTCTGTACCCAGGTGAAATATGTGGTAAAGCGGAGAGGGCAGGGGCCGGGTCAGGTAACCTACACCCGTGAAAAGGTGATATTTGTTGAGCCGGGGCTGATAAAATGACCCATTTCACTGGTTTGCACGGATTTTTCTATACCTCAATCCTGTACACACTGTGGATCTCGAGCGGTTCCGCCCTGAACATGACCCACCCGTTTCTGTAAGTTACCTGAATGTTGACCCCACCGGGAACCGCGGTAATTCGGACAGGTTTTTCATCGAGTCGTATGCGGATATGGATGTCGTGTATAACCGGGAAATCCTGCACCTTGGGCGTGCCGACCTCACGCTTGTCACCTGAATAGTTGACCAAATGGATAAAACGCTCCCTGCCGCGCCGATTGTAAAACATCTCCACGTTAGATGGTGTATTTTCCAGCACAATGGTGCGTGAATCATCCGGATACACCTGGGCGAGAATCCATAGCGCTATCTTACGCAGAATACACTATTAGTCGATTGTCAGTTAGGATATTTCATTACAATATACATTTTGAGGTGAAATTTGCAGGGAGATGTCAGGTTTGGAGCAGACAGGCAAAAAAAGTAAAATTAAGGGATCTGAAAATCATACTTATTTGAGTTGCTCAATAAAATATTCAGGGTTTTGAATTCAGAAATCAGAAAGTTGTGACAAAACGGGGAAATTTTAATACACTGGATAAAGTTTTAAACAAAATTTGCGGTTAAAGCAGTATCTACAGCAAACAGATTTAAATAATCAACTTTAGTTCGACTGTTATCAATTTTGATGTATCAATCATAATTGGTTTAGTTTTCTTTTTATATTTGTTTGTCGTGATCACAATGACCGGTTTGGTGAAATCTGTTTCATTAACCTTTGCGACAACCCCATAGCATCCGATGAGTGATGGATCTACCATGTTGACGATCTGTACATAAGCTCCGACGGGGTAGACTGCAATAACCTGAGAAAGGGTTTTTATTATATCCTTATTATAGACAGTTCCTGCTTGAACAATAAGTTGTTTTAAGGCTTCATGAGGATTCAGCATCTTATCCTGCATTGGATTTAAAACCAAATTATCATATGCATCCACAACGCAGCATATTTCTGCAAGTCTGAAAATACTACCCTTCTTTCTGCTTGACCCGTTTTTTGTGGGAGGAATATTCTGTCCGGTCAATCCTATGGGAAACCCGCTGCCATCCTGGTTTTCGTGATGTTGATTGACAATTTGAGTTTCTATCGGTGAAATAGATTTATCATTATTGAGCAAAAGGTATCCAAAGGTTGGATGTTCCTTATAAAGATAGTCATCTTTGCCTTTTTCGCATGCCACTTTCTCAATGATAATTTTTCCGATGTCATGAAGAAATGTCCCGAGAGCAAGATTTGTAAGTTCTTCTCTTCCGAAGTTATATTTCTTGCCTACTATTATTGCCATTACTGTTATGTTAATCGCATGATCACAGAAGTATGTATCTTTTGATTTCAACATCACCGTATTTAAATATTTTGCTCCGATTTCCGATATATCTTTAAGTATTTCTTCGACGATCTTACGTAAATCATAAGTAACATTTTTCAGATGCCCTTTTTCGATAACATTTCTAACTTTACTAAGAGTCAAATCCTGGAATTGAAACGAGTCTTCAATTTTTTGGACCGTATCGGTAAGTTTTGCTTTCGCCTGTATATGTATTTCATCAGAAATAACGTCCTCTGGTGTTATATCATCTGTTCCCTGTTCCATGACATAGATATGGGTGTACCCTCTCTCAGACAGCTTTTCTTTTATTTGAGAGGTTATACGGTATCCTGCACCGAGGAGTAGTTTGTTGTTGCTCTGGAATATTGATTTCCCGAGAACCATTCCGTCTTCTATATCTTTGATACTGCATAATCGCATTATGAAAATCCTTATAAAGTATTTAATTAAATGCAGGTTTTATGCATGTTTCTGAAGATATTATAATTCCATAAACAAAACAACATTAAAATTTCAATCAAGAAAGTATTTTGGTCATTTATTAACAATTTTTATAAAATACTAAAAAAAAGTAAAAAAAGTTGACACGCAGAAATGCTTATATTATTGTTTCAAAGGCCATTTTTGGATAGAAAGTTTTTAAATAATCGTTTTTATTACTTATAATAAATTTTTTGAGGAGGTGATAGAACGAATAATGTTTGAAATGCAATGTGTTTGGATCGTTTTTTGTTTTTGTGACATTACTTAAAGAAGAAGGAGATTTGAAATGAAAAAGGTTTTTGTATTTTCTTTTGTATTATTA
>JBHPFF010000085.1:0-12631 GCA_042572165.1 Candidatus Latescibacterota bacterium
AAACAGAACCGGTCGCTCTCGCAGGGTAAGTATCGGGTATCGCCGAAAAAATTGTTATCACCGCAGATCCCGAAAACGAGATTGATGAAATTTACGAGGGAAATAATACGGTTGAGATAAGAGTATCCGCAAGTTCTTCAGAATCAAAGAATTTTCAATAGAGCGTGACTGCAACTGAAATGCCAACTTACTATTGACTTTCAGGAATGTTGTTATTACTATCTTAATATTATTTACATTAAGATGAAGTTTAGAAAAAAACATCCGTTTATACTGCATTATCCAGTTGTTTTGCTGGAATCAGGTAACTGGAGAATATTATTAACAGGCTGGAGTGTTTAAAACGAGTATAGAAAAAGGATTATACCATGGATGATTATATTTTAAACCTGAAAAATAAATACTCTGAAGAACTGGGGGTGGCTGCCCTCGGATATCTTGAAACCGGTCTCGAACTTTTCCATAAACACCGTCGAAGCGATTGCTCTTGCAGTCAGACCGCTCTGGGCAATATAGGAATGGCGACCGAACTGGTAATAAAAAGCTATATTGCAGCTAAAAACCTTGGCTGTATTTTTAAAGATATTCCTCCTGAAATGCGGATAATATTATCCGCTCCGGAGAGCATACCGCCTTTTTTCAAATGGGGGAAATACAGTATAGATATTCGTTCAGGTAAATACGAAACGCTCAACTTTGATGATTGTATCTTATGTTTTTACATCTTATTCCCCCAAATGAAACAGTTGCTGCTGCCTCATATTTCTTTCTTTTCCAAATGTAGAAAACAGAGTTTACATTTCGCTCTTTCCAGTTTGAATTTATATGATTTTGAACGAATAGTGTATGGAGTTTTACAGATAGTTATGTCTCTTTCAAGAGAAGAAACTATTGATTTTTCCTGGTATTACGTTACTGATAATGATAAAGAATTCCTTCAGAATTTTGAATCTAAACGCGTTGAACGGGTAAAACTAACAATTGAAAAAGCAAAAGAGAACTTGGGTGAAGTGGATATAGATCGCTCTGAATCCCTGTTTGCACATGACTGGGAATCATATGTAACGACTTGTCCGGTGTGTACCAGCAATGGTTTGCTTGAAGGATATACCGAAATGGCGATCGGGGAAGATGAGGACGGCTCGTATCCGATGTTGGATTTCTTCGGAATATCGTTCCACTGCGAGGAGTGCGGTTTAATTCTTAATGATATCGAAGAGTTGAAGCTTGCCCGCATGAATATACTCTATGACCGATCCAATGAACTTGACAGGTGGTTTGAAAAACATGAAGATTTCACGGGCTGGTTCCTTGATAGAGGAGAGTGAAAATAAAATTCAGCTTCACCTCAATCATGATTTTCTGCCCTCATTCAAATCTTTATTTTTTGAAAAATAATGGGTGGTTGTGTTTCGCTGTTATTGTCTTCTCTTCTTTAATGGTTAAAGAAAAAATTTTATACTATTGATTGATATGATTAAGAGTTATGTTTTTATAATAAACCCTATTTAATTTACTGAAGAATAAAAACGGTGAGAATAATCACCTGAAAAGGAGGTAGTTATGGCTTTCCCACATCTGTTCAATCCGATAAAACTCGGGAAGGTTGAAATCCCGAACCGTATTGCAATGGCGCCGATGGGAGTGGGACTTTACAGCTCGGATGAAACGTGGCCGGTTCGACATATACGGTGCTATGAAGAGCGCGCTATAGGCGGAATGGGATTGATTATAACCTCATTTGTGCGTGTGCACGGCTCGCTTGCTTCGATTCCAATAAATGCTCTCTATGACGACAGGTTTATACCCTCTCACAGAAAACTGGTTGATCGCATACATAAATACGATACGAAAATATTCTGTCAGCTTGCACTGTCCGGGGGAAAGCTTAGCACTGATGCACCTTCTTCAATTTACAGCCCGAACTATGTAGTAAAACCGCGTGAGCTAACCACGGGTGAACTGGATGAGCTTGTAGAAGCTTTCATCTCGGCGGCAGGCCGAGCTGTTGAGGCTGGATATGACGGTGTCGAGGTACACGGTGCTCATACCTATTTGATCGGACAGATGATGTCACCGGCTCTTAATAAACGAACCGACAAGTACGGCGGCTCATTCGAGGGCAGGATGAAATTCCCCACGGATATCATCAATGGTATACAGAAAGAATGCCCTGACCTTCCCGTTGGTTTTAAACTCAGCGCCCATGAAGAGATTGAGGGTGGTGTGGACATCAGCCTTGCCGGGGAAATCGCCAGGCATGTGGCAAATCTCGGTATTGTATATCTCCACGTCGCTTCAACAGCCTCGACAATCGAGGTAATGAGCAGGTACCCCTCGGTTCCACCGCTCTATATTCCGCGTAACACCCTTATGCCGCTTGCCACTCAAATCAAACAGAAGGTTCCGGAAACCACCGTTATTGCCACCGGTTCCATTACCGTGCCCGAGGAAGCCGAGGAGTTCATCTCATCAGGTGCGTGTGATATGGTTGCGCTGGGACGGACCATTCTTGCTGATCCGCACTGGGCAAACAAAGCCAAAGCCGGAGAACGAGTCATCCCCTGTATCCGCTGCAATGTGTGTTACCACCAGTTGTGGCTTGCCGGTCCCCTCTGGTGTTCGGTTAATCCTTATTTGCTTCATGAAGCCGAACAGGACATTCCGGTTACTGTAAGGAAGAAAAAAGTCATGATCGTGGGTGCCGGTCCCGCGGGTATTCGCTGTGCATTGACAGCATCCAAGCGCGGTCATGATGTTACCCTTTATGAGAAACAACCTTATGTTGGCGGAATGGTGTATCCCGGCAGCAAACCGAAATGTAAAGAGGATGTGGAATTTCTCCTCGAATGGTATACTGCGGAACTGAAGGACAGTAACATCAAACTGAAACTCAACACCGAGGTCACACCTGAAATGGTGGAAAAAGAGGAGCCTGACGCCCTCGTTATAGCTGTCGGTACCACCCCTGTTATTCCCGATATTCCGGGAATTGACAAGCCTCATGTAGCCACAGCGGTAGAAGTTCTACGCGACATATCCAAATACAAAGGCTCAAAAGCAGTGGTTATCGGCGGCGGAGATGTCGGTTGCGAAACCGCATGTCATCTGGCAGACAATGACTGGGATGTCACAATCGTTGAAATTCTTCCGAAACTAATGGAAGAAAACATTATGAATAATGTCAAGGTACAGATGTTCTCCCTTCTCGAGGAGAAGAATGTAAAAGTTCTGACCGAGATAAAACTGAACATCGTAACCGATGACGGTGTCGAGGTTATCATGCCAAACGGCAAGGCCCGGGAGCTTGAGGCTGACCTTGTGGTTATCGCCGTGGGAATGAAAGAACAGGAGAATTTCACACTCGGTTCAGCGATGAATATCGTACCCATGAGCGGTGTGGTTGGCGAGATGGCTATGAAAGCCGACGAGGTCCATCTTATCGGTGACTGCGCAACACTCGGCCGCATCCGTGAGGCCACTGAAGCCGGAGAACGCGTCGGCAGATGGTTATAATACCGAAAAATATCCTTACCCGAAAGGCCCATGAAAATGGGCCTTTTTTATTATAGATACATCATGAATATAATATAATTTTTACTGCTTACAGGATAAGATTCATCTCAAAATTTGAAAAAGTTGAAGTGTCGAGGACACTGGGAGTGATTTTTTTCTTCCCTTTGTCATAAAGAAGTATTATTTGTGGTCTGTTAATATACTTTTCATTTATTTTTGCGACAACACCACTGTATCCTACCAGAGATTGATCAACCATCTGGGTAATTTTTACCCGTGTATCCACTGGATAATGCGGGACAATTTTAGTTAAGGTATTGACTATATCTTTGTTATAAAATGTTCCCGAATCAAACACATAAATGTAGTTATATATGATTGCCAAACCAAAAAAACTATGAGGCAGGTAACATGTAATATGGATTATTTATCAAAGGTAATAAATAATTAAATTCTAAATTGAGCGATTCTTTGAGAAAAATGTATTTTTTACGTTTAATGAATTGTATTATACATTAAGAATGCGAAAATAAAAGTCAACATATCTTTAAAAGGGGTTGAATACCATGGCTCACACGTTTGAAGAATTAAAAAAGAAAACCGTCGCCGAACTTCGCAAGATTGCCGCTGATATCGAGCACGAAGAGGTGCAGGGCTATACGCAGATGAATAAGGACCACCTTTTGAAAGCTCTATGCGGTGCTCTCGACATTGACATGCATGAACACCATGTGGCAAAAAGCGCTGATAAAGCTAAGATTAAGGCAAAAATAAAAGACCTTAAGAATAAAAGAGACGAGGCTGTTACAGCGCATAACCATCGTGAATTAAAGCTTATACGGCGTAAGATCCACCATCTCAAAAGAACGCTGCGTAAAACGGCGGTATAGATTTACAGGTTTATTACAAACTGTAAAATACAGCCGTAATAAAATTTGGCTCATCACAATTTTGCGTACCTGACCATAAAAATATAAAAGAAAGAAAAATAGAAAAACAAAATACAAAATAATGAGAGAAAGAAAGAATTATCAGTTAACAGTTTAAATTCAGTGCTGTCAAGGCTTCACTGAAAGTGAACTTACTTGGCCTTGACAGCACAAAAAACAAAATATTTCTTAATCAGGAGATTGGGCATCTTTTTCTCTCAAGCCCCGTTATAAGGATATAATTTGTAAATCATAATAAATGCGGGTACTCATTATTTGGATGAACCTGAATATTCATAATACAAAAGATGAATTAAAAAAAGAATTAAGGAATTTTTTTACAAGTTAAGAAATTAATTAAATAACAGGAATCACCCATGAACATCCTTTTTGCCGCATCCGAAATGGTGCCTTTCTGCAAAACTGGCGGGCTTGCGGATGTGATCGGCGCCCTGCCTTTGATGCTTAAGGAGATGGGGCATGATGTGAGCGTAATGCTTCCCGGGTATTCCAAGATCGATAAGGATAAACATGGATTTTATTCCATAAAATGCGATTTACGGATACCGGTCGGGAAAGAGATGAAACCTCTCGATATCTCGTCAAAAGACTGGAAAGGAATCACCGTCTACCTGCTTGAGAATGATGAATACTTCAGCCGGGAGGGTCTGTACGGTGATGACGGCGGGGATTATGATGACAACTGCCAGAGATTCACCTTCTTTTCGAGGGGAGTATTAGAAACTGCAAAACTGATGGGATTGATGCCTGATGTGATCCATACCCACGACTGGCAGGCAGGTCTGGTCATGGCCTATTTTGCGACGGTATATGCGAATGATGCGTGGTTTGACAGCGCCGTGACACTTTTCACAATTCATAACCTCGGATACCATGGGTTGTTCCCTGCAGAGCAGTTCGAACTGACCGGTATTCCTCCCGAAGAGTTCCACTGGAAAAAGATGGAATATTGGAATAATGTTTCCTTCCTCAAAAGCGGTATCGTCTATGCAGATGCCGTATCCACTGTCAGCGAGACATATGCCAGGGAGATAACTACCGAGGAAATGGGTGCGGGTCTTCACGGCGTTCTGGCAGAAAGGCAAAGCGACCTGTACGGAATTGTGAACGGTATTGACCAGAAAGAGTGGAACCCCGCTTCCGACAGGCATATTCCTGCAGGATTCGGAAATCGGAGTATGTCGGGGAAAAAACAGTGCCGGAAAGCACTCCTGAAAGCATGTGGTCTGAAAGCGGGGAAGAGTGTGCCTGTATTCGGGATGGTATCACGGCTCGACGATCAGAAGGGTTTGGACATCATAGAGAAAGCTGTGGGGAGGCTTATGACGATAAATATCCGCCTCGTTGTGCTTGGCACCGGTTCGAAAAAACACCACGAAACCATGCAGCGGCTTGAGTCGCGGTACTCCGACCACATACGTGTCATGCTCCGGTTTGACAACATGATGGCGCATCTTATTTATGCCGGATCTGATGTATTTCTCATGCCGAGCGGGTATGAACCATGCGGCCTCGGCCAGCTCATCGCCATGCGGTACGGTACACTTCCGGTCGTGCGGGCTACCGGTGGACTTGCCGACACAGTGCATGATCTGAACGAAAATCCCGCGGACGGAAACGGTTTCACTTTTACAGAATATTCTTCCACGGCTCTCGTGGATGCCGTAGCAAGGGCGGTGAAATTGTTCCGGGCGCCCCGTCGCATGGAATGGGGAAGAACTGTAAGAAGGGCAATGGCAAAGGATTATTCCTGGAAAAAATCTGCGGAAAACTACTCTAAACTTTACAATTTGATCAGGAACCGTAAGCAGACCTGAAGCGTCTTTTCTATATAAAAAGCACTGACAGGTACCGTACAGAAAATTTGAATTCATGATAAGTGAGGTGATGAGAGTTGAAAGTGAAAGGTCACCTTAATACAGCGATTGCAATCACAATCGCTTTACTGGCGATTTCGGGGTGTTCA
Source organism: Candidatus Latescibacterota bacterium (assembly GCA_042572165.1). GTDB lineage: Bacteria > Latescibacterota > Latescibacteria > Latescibacterales > Latescibacteraceae > JBHPFF01. Next base: position 6,433 of record JBHPFF010000085.1, read on the forward strand.
GGCATGGTAAATGTACCTGAACGACCTGTCCTGGTTGTCGATGACATTATAAAAATGTCTAAAGCCGAGGTAGGATCGGGAATAATCAAACTCAAAATATCCTCAACTCGTTCACACTTCCGCCTTGATTCGGACAACATCCTCATGCTTAAGGAAGAGGGAGTTCCCGATGATGTTATCAAGGCTATGCTCGACACAGATGAAGGCGCGGAAGAATACGATCTGGAAAGGAGTTATTCGGAATACGATTACTGGTTCAACTATTATAATACCAATTTTCCGATCAATTTTTACGGGTATCCCTATGTGCCCTATATGTTCTTTTTTTCCTCGCCGTACGCCACGCCGGTATACCGGTGGAGTGAGACGCTGGGAAGATATTACAGGGAATTCCCAGTTGGAGTCAGGAGTTTTGAAGACCGCTCCGATGAGGAAAGCGAGAAGAAAAAGAGAAGGCCGGATAGAAAGATATTTCCTTCTCGTTAATACAAATGCAATACCGGGAAATTTCTCAGTTTCCATACGATATGGAGGTGAATAACATGACAGCCATAAAACTCTTAAAACCATGGGCGGCGGCAGTTGCGGCAGTTTTGATGATTTCGGGATGTTCCGGATTTATTACTGTTAAAGACAGGTCAATGACAGTTCAGGATATAGTCGACATGTCAAAAGCAGGAGTCGGAGAGGAAGTAATAATACGGCAGATCGAGGTCACCCATTCAAAATTTGAGCTTGGTCCTGATCAGATTATTCGGCTTAAGAAAGCCGGTGTTTCGGATAAAGTCATCGAGACCATGATTGAAACCGAATTTACACCGTATCGATTTAATTGGGAGTACGGTTATCCATTGTTAGATTACAGTTACATGCACTATAGAAACTGGGCGCCGGTCAATACTTATTCCCCGTACGGATACAATTATTACCCTTACAGCTATCATCCCTACCAACCCTACACGGTTTACAGGCAGCGTAATACGATAGGGCGGTTTTACCGGTTCGGTCCCACGCCTCAATGGGATTACCGGCTCCGCAGATGGGTTACTCCGTTTGACAGGGAAAACGAGTATGAGGGAGAGGAGTAATGGACAGCTCTAACTGATGATAAAAGCCACCAACCTTACATTTGCCTATCCGGGATGTCCCACTGCCCTTAAGGAGATAAACCTTACTATTTCCCCGGGTTCCCATGTGGCAGTTATGGGAAAAAACGGTTCCGGCAAAACCACTCTTGCACTTCTCCTAAAAGGTATTCTCAGACCTTCATTGGGTAATGTAGTTGTTGATGGGTTTGATGCCGGGAAAGAAGATTCCCGTTTCGAGATAATGAAACGGGTAGGAATTGTGTTCCAGAATCCGGATGATACTATCGTTGCGACCACAGTTGAACGTGAGCTTGCTTTCGGACTTGAAAACACCGGTGTGCCGCCTCAGGAAATTCAGGAGCGTGTGGATGAAATGCTAAACCGGTTTGATCTCGAAACCTACCGCCACACCAACCCTTCACATCTTTCCGGAGGAGAAAAACAGCGCCTAGCTCTTGCAGCAGTCATGATAATGGAGCCGTTCCATCTCATCCTCGACGAGCCGACATCACTTCTTGATCCGTGGGGCAGGGAGCAAATCCTCCGGTGGATTCGCGATAGCGCTCAAGCAGGCGCAACCATTATCCATATCACACAGTTTGCTGAAGATGCCCTTCTGGCGGATCGTTTGCTTGTGCTCGATGGATCGGGTATTTCCGGAGACGGTTCTCCCGAAAAGATACTCGCGGGGAATCAGAGGTTCAGGACTTGGGTAACCGGGTTTTCTTCCTCGAAATTTAATGATAAAAATCGAGTTTCAAGTAAAGGAGCCGAAAGCCATACGCGTTGTACACCTGTGAAATCAGAAAGTACAGTAACGCTCAGTCTCGACACAGTTACTCACCGGTATGACAGGGGAACGCCTTATGAGAAAACAGCGCTCAGCGGTGTGGCCCTGGAATTACGGAGTGGTTCGTCGACAGCGCTTATGGGAGCAGCAGGATCAGGTAAGACGACACTTCTCGAAATAGCGGCGGGAGTGACGGAACCCACTGAAGGGAGAGTGCGTGTTGACACACGCATACAGCGGGCAATGGCGTTCCAGTTCCCGGAGGACCAGATGTTCGGGGATACTGTTGAAACCTACGTCGCATTCGGGCCGGAGAACACGGGTGTACCGCAGTCCGAACTTCAGGATGTTGTTACATGTGCCCTGGAGGACGTTGGGCTTGACGCTGAAACCTGCCGTGACCGCGACCCTCTCACCCTTTCCGGCGGCGAGAAACGCCGTGCGGCGCTTGCCGGTGTCCTTGCCATGAATCCCGATGTGCTTATACTCGATGAGCCGACTGCAGGGCTGGACTGGGAAGGAATGGAGATTGTAAAGGCATTTCTTGAAAACTATGTAAAAGCCGGAGGTACGCTCCTGTTTTCCACTCACGATTTTGAGATGGCAAGCTCTCTTGCTGACCGGGCGCTCGTACTCGATAAAGGAAGAGTTGAGGCTTATGGCACAGTATCAGAAGTGTTCAGCCGATCATCCTGGATCACCTCGGTGAAAGATAGTATAGCTTCCCTCGTGAAATCATCCTAACGTCTGTCGGAACATTACCTGTAGAATTAATAATAAAAGGGGACACCGTACAGGTGACCCCGCTTTTATAAAAGTATATGCCTGCTGTCCATTTTATTTCATTGTTGTCAGATAACCCGCCAAATAGCGCATCAGTTCCGGCATATCTTCATCGCTTGCGCAGGTGATGAGGTTGCGGTCACGGTGGACCGGTTTGAGAACAGGAATTCCGCCGGCGTTCTTGATGTCATTCTGCATGCCCCATGTAGTGGCGATCTCACGGCCTTTGCAATCCCCGGTTTCGATGAGCACAGTATGCCCCCAGTTGACTGAAGCGACCAGAGTACCCCTGTTCAGGTTTTTTGATACGAATTGGCGTATATCGGCGTTGCGTCGGTATGTGTCTGCCGCCCAATGGCTGAGCAGTATCAATGCGTCAAAGCGTTCGTTGAGGGCATCCTGCGCGTTGTAATCGGCTTTGATTTTGTTCTCACGCCGGTATTCGTTGTATTCTCCATCCGCTTTGGCAATGTAGTACACATCGGCACCGTTGTGGCGAAATCTGACAAATGGATATTTAGCCTGGTCATAATCATAACGCTGGTCGAAAACCACAGCGATTTTTTTGCCTTTGAGGTATTGGTCGCTCAGATGGGCTTTCGCCGCCTCTTCACCGCCATTAAACCAGTTGATCATTGCATCAAGAAAAGGGCCGTTGTCTCCGGGACCAATAGCCGTAACGATGTTATCGTCAACCTGCGGAGCAACTTCATGGTAAATACCACCGGCATTGGAGAATTCAATGGATCGAGGGATATTGCCCGTTACGTGCTTTCCTTTTATAACATCTGCGGTCACAAGCGCGCATACACCATGACAGATAGCCGCTACCATTCCTTTATTGTTGTTTACAGTCTTAATTATGTTGATAACATCTTTGCTCTCACGTATTTCAATGGGAGAAAATCCGCCGATAACCACAACGCCATCCCACTGTGTCTTGAGTGCCTCTACGGGTGTTATATCGGTTTTCACCGTGTGGAAATCCCTGCTTACTACAGGACTGTAATTGCTTACTACTTTTACTTCCGCGCCAGCTTCTTTCAATCGCATCGGTGTGTACCATGCCTCGTCAATCTGATAATCCTGATCCAGAAAAATGGCAATTTTCTTGCCCTCGAGTTGAGCGGGATAGGGTTTGAAATCGTCGGCGCTGGCAGAGGGCACCGCCATCACCGCTACTAAAAAAACAGCAGGAATAAATCCGGTATGCCTTTTCATGTTCTCCTCCTTTACAGCAGTTTTTATAGAAATAAATCCGGTATGTTATTCTTCTCTCTCCGATTCCGGGATGTGAAGATGGAATATTGCCGGACGACCGTAGCCTGTTCCCCGTTCCTTAGCGGTAAACTGCCCGTTCGTGTAGAAAAAGAGCGTTTCGCCCTTTTCGTCAAGTTCGACTCCATATGTTCCGCCGGGTGAATAGCCGTATTTTTCAAGATAGAAATCGTTGAGAAAAGCTATCACTTTTTTGCGGTTTGTTTTGGTATTATACTGGATGACAGGTGTTCCGTAGGGTGCGGCGTGAGTAGCAGAATCAGCAACATAATAGATATACTGTCCTTTTGGACTCAGGCACATATTTGCTATGTACTTGCCCGATTCTCCCCAGTTGACTCCGATGAGTTCGACTCTGTCATTATCGGGATAAAACCTGAAGAAAGTACCATAAAAATCGAAACACCAGAATGCACCATCGGCGTCCTTACGCTTGGTATGAGCACGGAGCGGCCCTCTTTTTCCATGCACAGGGTTTCCGGGAGTTTCGGAGTTCATAATTGTAAATGTATTGTTGCGGCGTTCCCAGCAAACGAATTTATTCGGTTCATCCAGCGGTCTTTTCCCCTCACCTTCGGGTGTACTGGTTGTATATATTTTCCCGGTACTGCGGTCTAAAAGGACACCGCGCCTGTACCAGTTGATGTTCTGAGGGGGCGAACCGCCATAGATCATTTTTCCCGTTTTCGTATCATAAGCAATAACATATCCATTTATGGTACCGACTCCGAAAAACACCCCCCGCTGCCAGTCATACGAGTGATAGGGCCAGCTCTCGCCTTCGAGGGGAATACCCAGGTTTTCGGTTTCGCCGGTAAAGATGTTGTGCCGGAGAAGCCAGCTTCCCCGGTAGACTGTGTCAAGGTCTTTCTGCGTGGGTTGTGGACCGAAAAAAGAAAGCAGCCACATATCCCCTCCGGGACCGATGTCGGGATCACCGTGGAGTTTCCCATCAGCAAAATCATCAGAATCCCAGCCGATAACCTTTTTCATATCGAGTACGATACTCTGGGTTTTGGTTAACGGCTCATACTTGATTATATAGGCAGTACCGCCGTAAGACATGTGATTGCCGATGGAGAAGTAAAAACAACCGTCAGGTCCTTTCGTGACATCACCCCATCCGCCGTAAACACCGCCTCTGGTGGAGTCGAACGATGGAAGGTACCAAGGTTCGAGTCCCTGGACAATAGCAAAATCGACAGTAGGCGGTGTCTGTGCAACATCGAACTCCCGCACTTCCGGATAATCGTCTGGTATGGTTACGAACTTAACCGAGGTGTCAGTCTGCATTTCGGTTATACGAAGTATTGAAAGCTTATCATATCTTTGTTCCAGTTCGCGCTGTTCATCGGGTGATTTAAACGAAACAGCGGCACACAGGGAAGCGTATAAAGAGAACACTCCCAGAACAACAGCTAAAATCAGTAGATTGCGTTTCATGGCTCACACCTTATTTTGTATCATGATTTTCTTAATTAATACTATTTTATCAAACAGAATGCAAACTTTTAAGCATTTTTTCTTTTAATCGGGAATAAAAAGTACCCTGTTTTTCATTTTTCTCATATTTTCGTTCACTTTTTCCTTGACGCATACCACTACATATTGTATCATTTATTATATTAGACACTATATATACTATTTATAAAGGGTGAAAAAGAAATGAAACTCTCACGGTTGGAGATATTTGGATTCAAGTCATTTGCCAAGAAACTCGACCTCAAGATGGCCGGTGGTATTACCGCTATTGTTGGCCCCAATGGCTGCGGCAAGACAAATGTGGTCGATGCCATTCGCTGGGTTCTCGGAGAACAGCGTCCCACCCAGATCAGGCTGGAACACATGGAGGATATCCTGTTCAAGGGATCATCCAACAGGCGCCCTCTTGGCATGTCTGAGGTGTCGCTCACTATCGAGAACAATTCCGGGATACTCCCTTTGAGGATGCCGGAAATTACGATCACACGACGGTTGTTCCGTTCAGGCGAATCCGATTACCTGTTAAATAAGAAATCCTGCCGTCTTGCTGATATAAATGATATGCTCATGGATACCGGTATAGGAGTTGATTCCTACAGCGTATTTGAACTCTCCATGATAAATTCGATACTGTCGGACAAAACCGATGACCGGCGCCACACATTTGAGGAAGCTGCAGGGATTACAAAATACAAAGCCCGGCGCAAATCCGCACTAAACAAGCTCATTGGCATCGAGGATGACCTCAACCGCGTGGGCGATATTATTACCGAACTTC
>JBHPFF010000086.1:0-12590 GCA_042572165.1 Candidatus Latescibacterota bacterium
CATCTTGACTTCTCCCATTATTCGGATAAATTGAAAGTAGGATGTTCAGATAGTGACTTTTAACTGAGGTAGTGTTCCATGCAGAGACGACTTTTCAGCATTGTTCCCGTAATCACCAAGGTAACGATTGTATTCCTTATAGCTCTCTCCCCCTCATGGGGAAAGGACAAGAATTCCACCAAAAGTCCACAAGATGATGATATAAAAACTCATAAAATCCAGGGCATCACCTTTGTCACCATCCCGGCAGGTACCTTCCGGATGGGTGACATTCAGAATTATAACCAATATTCTCAAGAAAAGCCTGTCCACGATGTTACAATTTCATCGTTTGATATGAGCATCTACGAGATTACACAGGATCAGTACCAGTCTGTAATGGGGTCGAATCCGTCGAGCTTCAAGTTTGGTGACAATTATCCTGTAGAAGAGGTATCGTGGTATGATGCGGTGAAATACTGCAACAGGCTGAGTGACGCGGCTGGTCTTGACTGTTGTTATGAGGAAAATACCTGGGAGTGCGACTTCAGCAAGAATGGATTTCGACTTCCGACCGAAGCTGAGTGGGAGTATGCGTGTCGGGCGGGAACTGAGACAAAGTTTTATACGGGCAACAACCTGAGCAGTGATGGAAGAACATCAACAGACTTAGAAGAAGCAGGATGGTATAGGAGCAACAGCGGGAGCAAGACGCACACTGTGGGGCAAAAAAAACCGAACGCATGGGGGCTCTACGACATGCACGGCAACGTATGGGAATGGAGCAACGACTGGTATGGTGAGAGCTACTATTCCTCCTCGCCGTCGAGTAATCCTGCCGGGCTCTCTTCGGACTCCTACCGGGTTATCCGTGGCGGCAGTTGGTACTACTACGCCAGGTACTGTCGGTCGGCGGACCGTAACGGGAGCGGGCCAGAGGGTACGTACAGCGGCCTGGGCTTCCGCGTGGTTCGTAGGCCGTAAACGTTCACCATTGAATGTAACATGGAGTATTGGGAAAAAATCGCACTATCCGTCGTCCTGATGGAGTGACGTATAGAGTGCTAATACCGAGCGGATTTTATTTCTGAACTTTGAATGTTTATGGAGTGAGGTAGACGAGGACGAAGTTATTAGCGAAGTTAAATTGTAGTATTCACTGTGTTTAGCCACTTATCCGAAAATATTAGATGAAATACTGGTTATTAATTTTAACATCCTTTTCATTTTTCATTTTAGTGAATTGTGAAAATGACAATAAAATTCCTTCTGCACCAAATGGAAATGAGGAATACCCTGTATTTGATGTTAAAGTATTAAAATGGTATAACGGTCACAAGGCTGCTGTTTCAATTACATATGATGCTCTTTGGGGACATTGGAGAGACCAAGTTAAAATTGATTATCAAGTAAATGAAGTTTTAAACAGAAATCTACGTATTGATTTTGAATTTGTTACTGCGAAATATGTTAATCCGGAATATCAATTCATCGTTACTGATATCCGGGAAAATGTCATTCCTCGTGGTATCCATTTTTTTGGTCATGGTCATAAGCACATATCACATGATTCACTCGACTTTGGTTCAGCATATGAATCATTCAAACTGTGCTATGACCTTATAAATGAATGGGGATTACAACCAAAAGCATATGCATATCCTTATGGTGCAGGAAGAAGTCCAACAATTCAGGAAGCAAATAAACAAGCGGGATTTATCTGTGCCCGAGGTTTTGATAAATATTCTGAGGTTTTAGATGAGATATATATATGTCCAGATGATACAATAGAACCGGATAATTGGTATCTTCTACCTACAATATGTGTTGCAAAGAATTATCCCGATTATTTCCGAAATCATGAGGAAATAGCACCTATACTTGATAATGCCTTAGAAAAAACGGCGTGGATAATTATTACCTATCATTCTATTGACTTTCCGGAAGGTTGGGGATATTACCCTCTTGTTGAATTCATTAAAGATATTGATCATATAGCAACAAATGATTTTTGGTGTTATAATATGGATATGATTGCTTGTTATATAAAAGAACGGAATAAATTTCGTTTTAATGTTAGTGAAATCAAAACAACAAAAGATAGTTGGGAATATGAAATCATTTTTCAAGATGATCTGAACAACTCGATATATAACCAACCATTGACACTTGAATTTACATTTGATTCAACCCAAACAATCAAAAATATTCAGATCGAACCGCCAATAAATGATACAACTGATTTTACAGTAATTGATAATATACTTTGTTTAAATGTCATTCCAGATGAACGAAAGTACATAATGAAGATTTATAAATAATATTAATGTTATGGTATTTCCAGCGTATTTGCTCCTCCACTTTGAAGACGAATAGTGTCAGTGAGATGAGGAAGATAGTTTTGGTGAAATAAGGTCATATGGTTTCTACGGTAATTGTCAGAGAGAAAAGCGAGTATTAAATTTGTATATGGTACAAGCAAAAGGGGGCCATATAGAAATTGGAGAACAAAAAAAGCTTATTAAAGGATAAAATATAGCGGAATATTTATTATTACAAAATCTAGATTTAAAGGAAGTCTATTATGAAATATAGCGTTAAAATTATTTTAATTTACGCAGGATTTTCAATATTTGCTGCACAGACTCTATGTGAACAAGGTATGTCTCATGAACCCACCATGTCGGCTACTCTTTACAATCGAGCACCAGATGTTCTTCCTGGGACACTACCTGAGATGCGGACAACCACCTACTGGATTGACCGGATGAAAAAGCCCGATGAGATTATTATACCAGTATCCAAAATTATGATGATGAATGAAATATATGAGAAAAAAATGCGATCTTCCGATCCTTTCAAGGATATCAATCATGAGAGAAAATCTATCCTGTATCCTCTCGATGCAAGGAAAAAACCCCTCGAACGTGTCGGACGTGTCCTCAGTATACCCGACATTCATAGTATGACACCCAAAGAAATTTCAAACATAATAAAACAAACAATCAGAAAACAAATCACATATTTACGTAGCATTGATTACGGTAACATGTATGCCGTGGTATACAGCCCGGAAGAAATAAATGCTTTCGAACGTGAAATGGGACTAAATAATGTACCAGATAATCCGACTATTGTCGATGGTATAACCGTTCGTCATGCGCGAATCAGAATCATTCCTTCATATTACCCCTTGCAAATGGGACTCAAGGAAAATAAAACGATACGTAACTGGGATATGTGGAATCTGGGAATTATTAGAATAGGAAGACCGGTTACTGTCATTCATACCTCAAGAACAGGCGCCTTTCTCTTTGTACTTTCAGATGAAGGATATGGATGGATAAATGCGGAAGATGTTGCTTTTGGTAATATAGAGACAATCCATAATTATACTGAAACAACTGATTTTGTGGTTTGTACCGGCGATCGGATTCTATTTTACACGAATAAAAAATGTCTTTATGTTTCAGGCTGGTTGCGGATGGGAGACCGGGTCCCTCTTGCTGAAAAGAATAACTCACGAATCATTCTGGTTCCTCAGAGGAAGAGCGCCGGTCAACTTTTAATTGAAAAGGTTTGGCTGACTGAAGATGCTGATGTGAGTAATAGCTGGTTACCATACACACGGCGAAATATTGTCGAAACTGCCTTTAAACTGCTTGATAATCCGTACGATTGGACTGGCGCATGGATTGGAAAAAATCACGAAACAACCTACCGGGACATTTTTGCCTGCTTTGGGTTCAGGCTGCCTTACCAGGGAGAATTATTCACCCATTTCGGTATCAACGAAGAAATTGTAGCACCTGAAATGAGCAGAGAAATCCAGAACAGAGAGATACTGAAACATGAACCTTTTGTTACTATCATGGTGTCGTGGGAGCACGCTCAACTTCTTTTTGGGGAAAATTATGGAGTACCAATTGTTTTCGACCAGCATGGCTATGATTATGAACTCGAAAATGGCACCCTTTTATCCATCAAACGTTGTTCTATAGGAGACACAAGGCAGCCCTGGTACTTCTACGATCACAAGATTACTTTTCTTGAATTAAAGTAATGTTAGATAGTTCTCATCCGTGAATTGCTGATTTTGTAACATGAGAATTACAAAACAAATTGATAGTTCTTTTTTAAAATAGAATTTTCTAAATTAAATTCTGAAAATTGATACAGAAATTCAGAAAGCAACGGGTATAAAACAAATTCTTGCTTCTCAGCCACTCATTTGATTTTGATCAGGAAATATCGGTTAATAATAATTCTTTAGGGAGGTTTAGTTTAATGAAAAAAGTTTTCAGATTCACTTATACTTTTGTGTTTTTATTTGCTCTTTTGGGTAGTATAAGCTTTGCGGAAAGCCCTGATCAGTTTGCGCTGTACGATCAGGAAGAGTTCAATGATTACGCTATTTTTCATGGTGGTGCCGGAACGATCAAGTACGCCGAATATTGGGGTCCGGACGAATACCAATCTCAGCATAATTTCCTTCGAGTGGTGCTCATTCCGCCCAAAGCGAGTATCGGTGAATATAAGCTCGCCGATTCAGATGAGACTTTTGCGCTGGTAAACGGTATGGCTTTTATAACCGTAGACGGCCATACCGGTCGTCTTGCAGGTAAGACTCTTGTTCCCGTAAAAATGGGTTCGAGTGTCGGCATTTACAACCCAACAGCAGGTGTTATAACCGTAATCTGGGTATGCTCGGTCAAGGAAAAGGGTGTATACAATCCTATAGATCTCGGAAACGATCTCACCGAGAACAGACCGGAGGGTGTGATTCCATTCCCGTACATTGCTCAGAATTATTTTATTACGGCTCCAGGGAAAAAGGCTTCACACCTTGGGCTTGGACAGGGTCTTATTGAGAATCTCGAAACAGTTAATTTCGACTATTTCAAAACCGGATATCACACTCGCTGGTTTGCGGTTCCACCGGGATCGTCTATTGGCTACCACACGCATTTTACAAATGAAGAGCATTTCTTTGTGGTGAGCGGGAGTGCCCGAGGTACAGTAAACAATATCACCGTTCGTATGAGTCCGCTTGACTGTTTGATGTGCGGAATTGACGATTGCCATGGTATCTACAACGACGGCACGGAAGACCTCTGGTTGTTCTTCACCAACCAGCCTATGCCCGGAATTAAGGCTTGGGGCAAGTTGGATAATAACGGTGATAACCTGGGAGAGCATGAAGTAAACTGGTTCCAGACAAGGTAGGAGCCAAGTTTGTGATGGATTGAGGCGTGGAGATGTTTGTGATTGTGGATTTGCCGGTAACATATTCGGCTATTACTTTGCGTAAAACTTTGAGCCGTTCATTTTCCACTCCATGTGACATTGTGGTTCTTACCCAATATTGACTTTGACTTTTCCAAATATTCGGATAAATTGAATGTCTGATGTTCAGAAGCTCACTTTGCGGAATGTCTTTCGATGTTGACTAACACAAGAAGTAGCCCAAAGAGTTGGGGCAGGTCAATCTCTATAATAATATTTTGCGGTATAATACTTATTTTTAGATATTAAACTGCGCGCATACAGTTAATCAATTCTCTAACTTCAACAGTTGCTATGCCGGAATTGATATCAGACATAGCATAGGGGATGATCAACTTGTTATTATAAATTATCGCACCGCAGGAATAAACAACATTGGGAACATATCCCTCGCGCTCTTTCTTATGCGGGGCAAGCAATGGCTCATCCAGGCGGGCGATGATTTTTGAAGGATTTTCAAGATCAAGCAGCATGGCGCCGATGCAATATTGACGCATGGGCCCGACACCGTGGGTGAGCACGATCCAGCCTTTATCGGTCTCCAGGGGGGAACCGCAGTTGCCGACCTGGATGAATTCCCAGGGATATTCAGGCTCCTGGATGATTTGGGACTTCTGCCAGAAATGTATATTGTCTGAAAACATGATATGATTGTTTTCACCGTCCTGGCGTGAGAGCATGGCATAGCGGCCGCCAATTTTCCGCGGGAAAAGCGCCATGCCTTTGTTTTGTACTGCTTTACCGTTGAGCGTTAAAATGTTGAATTTGATAAAATCCTTTGTTTCAATAAACTGCGGTAAAATCTTAATGCCGTTATAGGCTGTATAGGTCGCGTAATAGACGACCTCACCGTTGTCATTGAAAAATTGCACGAATCGGGCATCTTCAATACCGCTGCTTTCGTTTTTTGAAACAGGGAAAATAACCCGTTCAGATATTCGGTGATCGGGGTGGAAACCCACCTCATAATTGGAATCCGCAAGCCATCGTATGATCTCGAAGGTTCTGTTTTGGATCGTTTCAGAAAATTGCGGTTTTGCGCGAAGTATTCCAATTTTTTCTATTAATTCACTATAAGTAAAATCTTCCGGCATCTGGTTAAGAACATAAACGGTTATCTCATTGCTGGCCTCCATCTCGTTAAGCTTACGCTGGAAAATATTGCGTTTGTAAACAGGGTCTAATTGGAGATCCGGCGTTTCCACAAAATCACTGATCGGGTCGAAAAGGAACTTATTGTGCCGGTCAAGGACGCCGCTGCGAAAGACAATTGACGAAACATGGCCTTCGCCGGTTGCCCGTAGACTCATGACAAAGCGCAAGTTGCCTTTGTTCAAATGGCTTTGATCAGGATGGGGGACGATGGAAGGGTTGAAAAGGGCGGCTGATTCAATGGCGTACTCTTTTGTAAAGTAAGCTCCGATAAGAGCCCTTTGAACATCGCTGAGCATTACATCCCGGGGAAGATAACCTTTCACCTCATTTAGATGCCGCTCAAAAATGTGTCCGATGTCTTCGTGTCGTCCTGAAAAGTCAATCATTATTTGAGTAATTAAATTTTTGGCCGCTTTTTCAGACAAGCTCATTATCCGCTGAATTATTTTAGATATGCGATACCTGTCATCGGGAAGATGAAGACGGGTGATTACCCGTGATGTATCCCCTAATATCTTATTTGCTTTTCTTACAACTTTCAGCCTTGAATGATTTTTTGTTTTCATATCATTATGTCCTTAATGTCGATTGAAATTTTATGCTCTGCATCGAATGTCTGTTCATCAGGACAGATTTTCAATTCCAGCCTATCCTCGAAAACGTATTTCGATCAGTTCATAAAACGAAGGGCTGATTACTCGGTCTGCCCTCAGCCGTAATGATAATCTACAACGGCGGACGGGAAACCGAAAGGCAAACCGATACCAGGTCATCGATCACGGCCGTACCGGCGCACATGACCGTATCCGCACCGCCCCAATATATTTTTACCGTACCGTCGTCTTCCGGAACAGCGCCGCAGGTAAAAACAACATTGGGGACATAGCCAATTACCTCCCAAGGATCCTCAGGCTGCAATATCCACTGATCGGAAACGCCGATGATTTTGGCCGGATCATCAAGGTCATGCAGGGCCGCGCCGAGTCGATACACTGTTCCGGACATCGTCTTAAAAACGCCATGGTAAATGTGAAGCCAGCCTTTGTCGGTTTTAAATGGCGGTGCGCCGGGCCCGATTTTCATTTCATCCCAGTGATAGGCCACCGGCTTCATAATCACCCGGGAATCGCCCCAGTGCACGAGGTCGGGAGAATAGGAAATCCAGATCGACCAGGACGAAATTTCGGAATGCGGCCGGTCCAAACGAACATACCGATCGCCGAACTTTTCAGGGAAAATGACCACGTTGCGGAGGTCGGCCTGGGTAATCAGCGCAATACGTTCCACTTTTTCAAAATCCCTGGTGCGTGCCAGGGCAATCCGCACACCGTGACGGGAATAGGCGCTATAGGTCAGCAGGTACTCGTTTTCTACCAGGGAAATCCTCATGTCTTCGACTCCGAACTCTTCATATTCGGCAAAAACATTGTTGGTTGAAGGTATAAGAAAGGGTTTGGGATGAACTTTAAATGAAAAACCGTCCTCGCTGTCGGCCCTGCCGATGATGGAGCGCCCGTTTAGCAGATGCGACCTGAAAAGCATAATGTAACGATCGTTGTGTTTAACGATGCCCGCATTGTGAACTGTAGCTACTGGATACGGCACATCCTTTCTTGTCAGTATGGGATTTTTTTTAAACCGTGTTATTATTGGATTATGAGTTTTCATAGTGGTCTGTCCTATAAAATCATTTTAAAATCTTAGGCCACGGGTACCGGCTATCTGTTTCAGATATTTCGAGGCCATTCTACAGTCTTTCAGAGTCAATAATCTTTTCATAGACTTGTATGTATTCATTGATCATGCGGCCTACTGTAAAATGCCGTTCAACATGGCGACGACAGTATGCGCGGTCAATCTCTTTAATCCGTGCAACAGTCTCAATGGCCTCGTCCACGTTGTTGACCAAAAAACCATTTCTGCCGTTTTCGATAAGTTCAGGCATGCTACCCCTATCAAAGGCGATCACGGGCGTACCGCAGGCCATGGATTCGATAACGGACAGACCGAAGGGCTCATCAAACTGTATTGGGTGTAATAGCGCGCAGGCTTTGCCGAGCAGCCGGTTGCGCTCAACTGGTCCGACGCTGCCGGCATTAATCACCTTGTCGTTGTCTATGTGAGGGGCGACATATTGGTCATAGTAAGCCTGGTCCTGGATAATACCCGCCAATATCAGCTTTTTACTGCAGGCCCTGGCGATGTTCAGGGCTTCGCGAGCCCCTTTGTCCTGGTGAATTCGCCCGAAAAAAAGCAGGTAATCGTCAGGGGCAGGCTGAAAATCAAACTGTTTTATATCAATACCGTGATGGATGGTTTTGACATAGTCTAGATCCGGCGACCGGTCGGCATCGCTGATGGAAACATAGAACGCTTTGCCGTTGTATTTCGTGTAAACTGGTAGAATCCCGGGCGATGAAAAGCCGTGAATGGTGGTTAATACCGGGGTGGTGGTCAGGCCAGTATAAGTCAGGGGCAGAAAGTCAAAATTGTTATGGATAATATCAAAATCTTCAGCTTGCTCAAAGAGTTCAGAAATGTGCAGGCACTCCCAGACTTTTGGTATAAGTGAGCGGTCTTCTTCATAGCCCCGTGGGCAAACGGCATGCAGCGTGCCGCTGGTCTGCGAATCCGTGGTTGCAAACAAGGTTACATCATGACCGCGCGATACCAACCCCTCGGTTAAAAGGGAGGCCACGTTTTCCCAGGGCCCATAATGTCGCGGCGGTGTGCGCCAGGCAATGGGCGAGAGCATTGCGATACGCATAGCTGATCCTTTTGTTAATCAGTTTTTAGTGACGACGGCTGGTTTAAAATCTCGTCGGCATAGAGCTTCTGCAATGTCATCAGCGAAAGCAGCCAGGCAAGGGAGGACTCGGCGCCTTCATTCTGGTTGATGCCGTCCGACATCAATCCATCTCGGCAGCCGCCGGTCTTGGGATCATAGAGTGGCATATTCAGGTCGTTGTGCCCAAGAAACCAATTAAAGCACATGACCGCATTCTCAAACCATGTTTGGTCTCGGGTAACGTTAAAGGCTTCGACACAGGCTTCAATCATAGCATCAGCCTCGATGGGCTGCTGGTCGAAACGTGCTCTGGGGCCACCTTGTTCATACCATCCGTTGCTGCCGATGGGCACAAAGTGACCGTCTTCGGTTTGGGTGGTGATCAGCCATTTGAGGGAGTTGAGTCCCATATCGATCATATCGCTACGTTGTATCCTTTGGCCGGACAGCAGCAGGGCATGGGGCAGTTTGCCGTTAGCATAGTTTAGAGAGTTCTCAAGCCAAGGCCAATCGTCTGTTGCATTGTTCTTGAACTGATTGAAAAGCCTGTCGGCAAGAACTTCCCTGATCCTGCGTACATCACTGTCGCCGGAAAATTTATGCAGGTAAGCATGAATGCCCACAAGACAAAAAGCGATGGCGCGGGGCGAATTAAAGTGCTCGACAGCTCTCAGTGCCTTTTTAAATAGGGTTGCGCTCATTGCGAGATGCCCGGAATCGCCAAGAAAAACCACTGCTTTACCAAGGCACCAGAGCGCTCTGCCATGCGCATCCTCGGACCCGATCTCCTCCATCCACTGCCGCGAATAAGTCATAAAATTGCGAAAGCGCCCATTTTTTTCATTATAGGCATACAGAAGAAATCCGAGATAATGACCGCTGAGAAAATCGAGTCCCAAGTCGTTTATTGGCAGGTATTTTTGACCCATGGCGGTAACCAGTAGCGCTCTGGCATTATCATCGGTGCAGTAGCCATGGGTGCGATCGGGAATGGTATAGTTGGCATGTTGCAAGATGCCGGTATCATCGGTAAAGGCTTTCAGGTGATCGAGCTTAATCTCCGGGAGCTCGAAATTCGTGATGGCCTTGATGTTTTCAACATATGAGTGCCGGGGACGGGGGGTCCGGGTGCGGATTTGCCGCACTTCACTGAAAACCTGGAGATATTTTCGGGATACCTCCTTCCAGACTGCGTCGCGGCTGAACAAATAGGCTTTCTTACGCATGGCGTGCCGGTCGACATCGTTGTCCAGAAGGTCGATGATTTGTTCCGCCATGGCATCCGGATTGCGGAAGGGCACAATCCGGCCCCGGTCTTCGGCAAGCATCTCAGTGGCGTACCAGTACGGTGTCGAAATGACGGCTTTGCCTGTGCCCATGGCATAGGCAAGGGTTCCGGAGGTAATCTGGGCTTCTTCAAGATAAGGGGTTACGTAGATATCGGCGATGCCGAGAAACTCACATAACTCTTTTAGTTCAACAAAACGATTTTGAAAAATAACATGCTCGCCGATGTCGAGTTTTCGCACGAGCTGCTGCAGCATGATACGGTATTCATCCCCATGCAATTTCAAAATATGCGGATGTGTTGCACCCAGGATAATATAGACCACATCAGGGTGTTTTTTGATGACCACCGGAAGCGCCTGCAATACATTTTCAATGCCCTTATTTGGGGAAAGCAAGCCGAACGTGAGTAGTACCTTTTTGCCTTCCACGCCGAACTTGTCTTTGTTGAAGCTGGGATCAATAAAAGGTGTATCCGGAATGCCGTGATGGATAAAGACAATTTTATCCTCGGGCACAGCATAGATATCTTTGAGGAAGTCAGATGCCTTACGGCTCATCACGACCATTTTGTCAGACAGATCTGAAAGCTTGCACATGACTTCACGATATTCCGGCGCGGGGTCCTTCAAAACCGTGTGTAATGTAGTCACCACCGGCATGCGCAGATCACCCAATAGTTTCAGCAGGTGGCTGCCGGCCGGACCGCCAAAAAGACCGTATTCATGCTGCACGCAGACAATATCAGTCTGACTGATATTGAGAAATTGAGATGCGACACTATAATCGGTCAACTTGTTCTGGTTGATCTCAAAGTGCACTTTTTCTGGATATGGATATCCCTCAGGTTTGTCATTCATGGCAGCCGCCCAGCAGTTAATATCGGGGGCTTCCTCTGATAAGCCTTCAACCAGATCCGTGGTGAAAGTTGCGATACCGCAATGGCGGGGCAGATAGTTGCCGATTACGGCAACCGAGTCGATTCCATCATAATACTTAATAACAGATGTCATAACCGCTACCTTTTTGCTTTTGATTCTTAATCCATACAGTATAGCTGATATTCCCCATATCAATTCTCTGAAAGAGTTTGACATGGATTTTTATATTATAATACCAAGTTAACAAATGAACCTTCCAATTACAAACGAAAACAGGCTTTTGGGGGAATAAACGTATCATCAGTTGCCTCAGTATTCACGTTTTTGATTAAAAAAATACAATTCAGTGACACCTCTCCTTTGTTTCTTCTTAAAATATTTCAAATCAAACTGTACGATATCGTAATTGATCGATTTGAAACAAAATCTCTGTAAATATCTTCTTATTTATCGTTACCTCTGCCATTTGAAACGTGATGTATCTGCTGAGTCTGACTACCCCTCAATCCACTCCCGCAATGATTCATCTCATTGATGATTCCCTGTTTTGGTAATGGTAGTATTCGGTTATATCCGGTTGTACTGAGTTGAATTGTCTATTCCCTATTAGATTTCCGGTACGAAAAGTGGTATTTGAATGATGTTTGAAAAGATGAGTTTAAACGGCAGACTGTGTCAAGATGTGAGAATATTTCCTCGCTTTATTTCTTTTTTGCTGTAGGAAACTGTTAATGAAAATAGTTTCTCGAATAGATATTATCCTGTTGAGTGAAAAAGCATGGAAGGCAAATTTACATTTTCGCTAAAAAATCCGAGTTTGTAATATCAGCTCTTGCTGTTCTGATTTTTTTTCAACTTGTTATACAGCTTTTCTCCCAAACATTCCTTTGCATATTGGCACCATTGTATGCATGACTCAATGTCATTATATACTGTAAAGCCGCAATTTTTACATATCACCTTTACATCTGTCGAAAAAATCTCAATTTCTTTTCCGCATTCCGGGCAATTCTTAATTCTTAGAGTTGGAGTCCTCATGTCGGATGCACCAGGGCATTTATCAAACATTGATTCAACCTCCTTCTTAATTTAATATAATAATGTTAATATCAAATATACAATGTTCAATGAATTTTTTATTCAGCTACATGAAATTTTGCTTTACTTACCCACTACATAATAAAAAACATTTACGTAAAAAATGCTTGACTTTA